>JAJZSZ010000161.1 GCA_021849365.1 Bacteroidota bacterium
TTCGAAACAGGAGCTGGAATTTTACGATCGGGAAGTTTTCGACTTTGAACTGACGGATGTGGTTCGTCAGGACCGAAATTCAGGAATTTTGTATAACGCCACCATGATCCGGAACCTGATTACCGGCGGCGATTTCTTTGAAGGTTATTTTCATCTGGTATGCGAAGGATTTAACGATATCCGGCGAATTAGCGGTGGCGATTTGATTGAAGAAATCTCGACTTGTTACGATCGTTTCGGGTTGTTTGAAACCATTGTCGTGACGCGATCGAACAAGCGGGCAAACAAGTTTAACGAAGGAATACGCAGCACCATTCTGTATAAAGAAGCTGATATCTCGATTGGCGACCTGATCATGGTGGTTAAAAACAATTATTTCTGGTTGGAAGAAAACGAAAAAATCGATTTTATTGCCAATGGCGACATTGCCGAAATCATTTCAATCAGAAAATACGAAGAATTGTACGGGTTCAGGTTTGCGAATGTATCACTTCGTTTGGTCGACTATCCTGAAATAGAAATCGACTGCAAAATCATACTCGACACTTTAGCTATTGAATCGGCATCACTTACAAGTGATCAAAACCGGAAGCTTTTTGAATCTGTTTCTGAAGATTATCAGGACATCAGAAATAAGAAAAAGCGTTGGGAGAAGGTGCGGGAAAATCCGTATTTCAATGCGCTTCAGGTTAAATTTGCTTATGCGGTAACCTGCCATAAAGCCCAGGGCGGGCAGTGGAAAGCTGTTTTTGTTGATCAGGGGTACCTCACAGAAGAAATGATTAATATTGAGTTTCTGCGCTGGCTTTATACCGCTTTTACCCGTCCAACCGAGCGATTGTACCTGGTGAATTTCAACAAAGAGTTTTTCGAAGGGTAGGAGAATGGTAATAAAGGATAATGAAAAAGGAGGCTCTGTTGAACCTCCTTTTTATTTTATACTTTTTCTTTTGCCTTGACTTTATTCCCACTCAATGGTTGCCGGTGGTTTTGAACTGATGTCGTACACAACGCGGTTAATTCCACGCACTTTGTTTATGATTTCGTTCGACATTTTCGCAAGGAATTCATAAGGTAAATGTACCCAGTCTGCAGTCATTCCATCAGTGGAAGCAACGGCGCGTAATGCAACCACGTTTTCGTAGGTGCGTTCATCGCCCATTACACCAACCGACTGAACCGGTAACAGCATTACACCAGCCTGCCAAACTTTATCGTACAAACCCCATTCTTTCAGACCTTCAATAAAAATAGCATCGGCTTCTTGCAGAATGCGTACTTTTTCAGGAGTAACATCACTCAAAATACGGATTCCCAAACCTGGTCCGGGGAAAGGATGGCGGCCGAGCAACTCCGGATTAATGCCTAATGCTTTGCCTACCCGGCGCACTTCGTCTTTGAACAACAATTTCAGCGGTTCAACTACTTTTAGGTGCATTTTTTCAGGCAATCCACCAACATTGTGGTGTGATTTGATGGTAGCCGATGGTCCGTTTACCGAAACTGATTCGATTACATCAGGATAAATGGTGCCCTGAGCCAGCCATTTTACATCCTGTATTTTGTGAGCTTCCACATCGAATACCTCGATGAAGTCGCGGCCAATAATCTTACGTTTTTTCTCCGGATCAAAAACACCGGCCAAATCATCCCAGAACTTTTTGCTGGCGTCAACTCCAATCACGTTCAGTCCCATGTGTTTATAGGAGTCGAGAACCTGTTCGAACTCGTTTTTGCGCAACAACCCATTATCGACAAAGATACAGGTGAGGTTTTTACCGATGGCACGGTTCAGAAGAACACCTGCAACCGATGAGTCAACACCACCCGATAATCCAAGTACTACCTTATCGTTACCCAGTTTGGCTTTCAATTCCTTAACGGTGGTTTCGATAAACGAATCAGGTGTCCAGTCCTGCTTGCAGCCGCAAATGTCAACCACAAAATTTTTCAGGAGTTGAGTTCCTTCAGTGGTATGGTAAACTTCGGGATGAAACTGGATTGCGTATGTTTCTTCACCTTCAATCTGGTAAGCGGCATATTCAACATCGGCAGTGCTGGCAATTACTTTGTAATTTTCAGGAATGCGCACGATGGTATCTCCATGCGACATCCAAACCTGCGTGTGCTGGCTGATATTTTTCAGCAAGGTATTTGAGTTATCGACAAATCCGAGGTTAGCCCGACCGTACTCGCGAGAGTTGGATGGAGCCACTTCGCCGCCAAAATAATGCGACAAATATTGTGCGCCGTAGCAAACACCCAACAGAGGCATTTGGCCTTTAATCAGCGACAAATTGGGTTTTGGCGCGTTGGCATCGCGAACTGAAAACGGACTTCCGGATAAAATAACACCCTTAACGGTTTCGTCTATCGCGGGATAATGGTTGAAAGGGTAAATTTCGCAATAAACATTCAACTCCCTGACGCGGCGGCCAATCAATTGGGTGTACTGCGAACCAAAATCGAGGATCAGAATTTTTTCCTGCATGAAGATGATTTTTAAGTTGCGCCAAAGATAATCAAATTACCAATTTACCGTTGACCATTCGCCCCGTGATAACCGACCATTTAACCATTTGGCCATTTAGCCAGAGAATAGCAGAATGTAGATATTACTTTTTTACAATCTTTTGGGTAAGCAGAATGTGGTTGTTTCCGGTCACTTTTAGCAGGTAAATCCCTGCAGAGAGGCGCTCCTGACCATCAAAATTAAGCTTTACATTTCCTTGCGAAGCAGGAAAGTACTTTTGCATAACCAACATTCCGTTTACACTGAAGATTTCGACTTTAATATTTCCTGAAGATTCAGGATTAAACTGAAGTGTTAATTCATCAGAAAACGGGTTTGGATAAACCGAACATGAGCGTGATGCCAATGGACTGTCGGTTCCGGTAACTTGTCCGGGCCATTGCTTATCAAGGAAAGCCAATCGCTGGCTGATCCAGTTTTTCATCCAGCTGATCTCCGAATCGTATGTTGCTCCCACATAATAATTCGGCCAGATGTATTGCCCAAGCACTCCGGCCCAGCGTTGATAATTACGCTCTTTTGCTTCCGAAATTAAATTGGTGAGGCTGTCAACAACAAATGTTATTCGTTGGTCGGAGAGTTGCTTTTTCCGGAGAGTTGTCCACCGGTTCTTTAATTTGGTAACATATGCCTGATCTTTCATCAGTTTTCCCCACCAGAAGGGGTTTTGCCAACCGTCGTTCCCGAGGTAAGCCATATATTGTAACCCTGTTGGGACCCAGCCTTCATAATAATTGGCATTTCCGTAGGTAAGGTTGAAATCCCAGATGGGGCCGCAATTTACCAGGTCGTTTTTCCCTTTATAGAGGTACGAACTGAGCCGGTAACCATCAACATTTTTGGCCAGTTCGTTAATGATCATGAAGTCGATAAACGAAGAATCGTTCAGAAATTCGTGGTAATTGCCTGGATATTTAAAATTCTCGTTGTACAGCACATTTTCCATCATCCGGATATAAGTCTGGATATAACTTTTTTGCGCCGAGGTTATTTCTTTTGCTTTGGGATAATCGTATTGATAGTAGGTTCTTCCAACGGCATTGCTGAAACTTGAGTACCAGCCATCGCCGCCACCGCCGGTGGTTTTGTCAATTTTAACGATATAACCACCGGTAAGATCTTCTCCTACATTATCCGTCAGGGTTAATTTTGCTATGTCAACCCGGTTTTTATTTCGCTTGATTTTTTCGATTAAAACATACACACCCTGATAGTTTCCATTCAGAAACAGCTCGACATACCGGCAACGCGGCGACCAATGCCCCAATGATGCATCAAGCGTGTAGGTCAGCACATCGCGAATCATGGTTTTATCGCTGTACGGAGCATAAAGTACCCAATCGTTTTCTTCGGGCATACCCAGTAACGACACGTTGATATCCGAAAGGTCGCTTGCGCGGGTTTCAAATCCATAGCCTTTTTTCGGGAACATTTGAGACGACGAACCACGGATTTCGATCGCAATTTTGCCGTTATAATTATTCATGGGGTCACTCAGCGAATTTCGGTTACCAGGTCCATTCCATATTATACCCATATTGGCAATGATCTTTGGATCGTCGACAATAGCTTGTCCGTTGGTATTAATTACGACCAGTGGAAGATTGGATGAAGTAAACGATTGTGCTAACCCAATGAAAGGAAAAAGAATGAAAAGCAGAAAAGGAAAGACATTCTTCAGGCGTGAAGTCATTTGTTTGTGGTTAGTCAGATTTTAGAAAAAAGCAAAGCTTCCTGAATACAGAAAGCTTTGCCAGTGAAGATTATATTATAATTCGCGAATCCAGATATTGCGATAACTTACCGGGTTCCCATGGTCTTGAAGTTGAATTGGACCAGCTCCGTGAGGCTTCACAAAATATTCAGGAATACCAATGTATTCGGTTGGTCCGCGCAATGCAACATGATTCTGAACCAGAACTCCATTCTGCAATACAGTTACGTATGGAGGTGTGAAATAAGTTCCGTTCGGGTTGAAACGAGGTGCAGTATAAATAATATCGTATACCTGCCAAACTCCGGGACCTTTACAAACGTTTACCAATGGAGGATATTGTTTGTAGAAACTTCCGGCCTGACCATTGCGGTATGTACGGTTGTTATAGTTGTCCAATACCTGAAGTTCGTATAGTCCCTGAAGGAAAATACCGCTGTTTCCGCGGCCCTGGCTTTCGCCAACTACTTCAGCAGGTGTGCGCCATTCGATATGAAGCTGAAAATCGTTGAACTGACGTTTTGTTTGAATGATGCCAGTTCCTCTTGTAACTGTTGCGCAACCATCGGCCACTTTCCAACCAGGTTCTGCTCCGCTGGCATTAGTCCATTCTGCACTCAGGTTTTTTCCATCAAACAAAACAATCGCATCAGATGGGGCATCCTGAGGCGCTTCTCCAGGTGTTACCACAGTAATTTCCGGATCCCAGATTTCAGTCATTTCCGGTTTCATAGGGAAATCAGTTCTTCCCTGAGCAAATGTTGCAGTAAAGGCCAAAACGCCCACTGCCGAAATCAATACACTTTTCATTTAATTTAGTTTAAGTTATTAAATATTCAACTTAGATTACAAATCTAATTCTTTCATAATTGCCTCAATTTTCTCGTCGGCCAATTTTTCGACAGCGTCGTAATCGGCGCGCTTTGTCAACTCGGCTGCAACCTCAA
Organism: Bacteroidota bacterium; assembly: GCA_021849365.1. Classification (GTDB taxonomy): domain Bacteria; phylum Bacteroidota; class Bacteroidia; order Bacteroidales; family Prolixibacteraceae; genus Aquipluma. The sequence goes on from JAJZSZ010000161.1 coordinate 5,195, forward strand.
AGTAGAACTTGATTTTTGGTTCGGTTCCAGAAGGACGCACCGATATTTTTGTGCCATCTTCGGTAAAGAACTGCAAAACATTTGAGGTTGTTTTCTGATCGATTTTAGACTCTTCCCGGGAAAGAAGATTTTTTGCAATCAAAGTTTCGTAATCTTTCACTACTTCCAGTTTCGATCCGCCCAGTACTTTTGGCGGATTAGTGCGGAAATTAACCATCATCTGTTGAATTTCATCAGCTCCGGTTTTCCCTTTGCGCACAATATATATCATTTTTTCGCGAGAATAGCCATACTCCAGATAAATGTCCAAAAGTAATTCGTACAGCGACTTACCCTGATCTTTAGCCCAAGCCACAATTTCGGCCATCAATGCACAGGAAGAAACAGCATCTTTATCTCGTACAAAATCGGCAGGCATAAATCCAAAACTTTCTTCACCACCACCAATGTACACTTTTTGTCCTTCGAGGTCACGAATTACTTCGGCAATGTATTTAAATCCGGTAAAAACGTCGTAATAATCAACTTTATTTTTTTCAGCGATTTTTGCAATCAGTTCGGTAGTTACAATTGTTTTTACGATGAATTCGTTGCCAGCAAGTTTACCGCTTTCCTTGCGTTTGCTGATGATGTAATAGATGAAAACCAGGGCGGTTTGGTTTCCGTTGAGGATTACAAACTTACCTTTATCGTTTTTAACAGCTACACCAATGCGGTCGGCGTCCGGATCGGAAGCGAGCACCACATCAGCATCGGTTTCAACAGCTTTAGCGATGGCCATTTCCAGCGCGGCTGTTTCTTCCGGATTAGGCGAAACTACAGTTGGAAAGTCACCGCTCACCACATCCTGTTCAGGAACATTGATGATGTTAGTAAAACCAAATTTGCGCAATGCTGCTGGGATGAGTTTTACCCCTGTTCCGTGAATTGGGGTGTAAACGATTTTCAGGTTTTTCTGGCGTTCAACCACTTCAGGAGAGATAGAAACGCTCTTCACTTTTTCAAGGAAAAGATTATCCATTTCAGCACCCATAATGGTAATCAGGCTTTTATCTCCCTTGAATTTTATATCGGCAGCTTTTACTTTCAATACTTCGTCGATGATGTTTACATCGTGTGGCTCCACAATCTGCGAACCGTCGGTCCAGTAAGCTTTGTAACCGTTATATTCTTTCGGATTGTGTGATGCTGTTAAAATAATACCACTTTGGCAGCCTAGCTCGCGAATGGCGAACGACAATTCAGGAGTAGGGCGTAAGTCCTCGAAAAGGAATACTTTGATACCATTGGCTGCAAAAATTTCGGCGCTCGATTCGGCAAACAAACGACTATTGTTGCGGCAATCGTGACCAATGGCAACTTTTATTTCCTGTCCGGCAAATACTTGTTTCAGGTAATTGCTTAATCCCTGGGTTGCAGCGCCTACGGTATAAATGTTCATCCGGTTGGTTCCGGCGCCCATGATACCGCGTAACCCGCCTGTTCCAAATTCCAGATCACGATAGAACGAATCAATCAGTTCGGTCGGATCTTCATTGTCGAGCATCCTGCGAACTTCAGATTTTGTTGTTTCATCATAAACATCGGTCAGCCATTCTGCTGCTCTCAATTTTACTGCGTCTAAAACTTCCTGATTCGTAGCCATATTCTTTATTCTTTTGTCTGAAAATACTTTTTTAAACTGTCCCGCCAATGGGGAATCTGCAAGCCAAAAGTAGTTTTAATTTTCGATTTATCCATTACACTATAGGCCGGACGTTTCACCGGAGAAGGATAATCTTCGGATGATATTGGTTTCACTAAACAGTTGATTCCAACAATATCAAAAATTGCCTTGGTGAAGTCGTACCACGAAGCTACACCCTCGTTGGAATAGTGATAAATGCCCGGAATAAATGATTTTGTTTGATTTAGGACAGATGAAATTATTGTTAAAATTGCACTGGCCAAATCGGCTGCATTGGTCGGGCTGCCAATCTGATCGGCCACAATTCCCAGTTCGGTTCTTTCATTTCCCAGCCTTAGCATGGTTTTTACGAAGTTATTGCCAAATGCCGAATACAACCATGATGTACGGATTATCAGGCTTTCCGGATTACTTTGCAGGCACAGGATTTCGCCATCCAGCTTAGTTTGTCCATAAGCCGATTGCGGATCAACCAGGTTATCTTCCTTGTAAGGGCGGGGACCGTTGCCATTAAAAACGTAATCGGTTGAAATGTGAATCATTTTACAACCAATTTTTGCTGATTGCTCGGCAAGGATACCTACAGCAGTAGCATTCAGTAAAGTCGCTGTTGATTCATCGGTTTCTGCTTTGTCAACAGCCGTATATGCCGCACAATTAACCAGGAATTCGGGTTTGAACTCAGAAAGGAAGTCTGCTACTTTTTCAGCACTGGTAATGTCGAGTTCGGCCACATCGGTAAACGAAAACTTTAGTTCGGGATATTGTTCGGATATTTTCCGGATTTCCGATCCAAGTTGCCCGTTGGCCCCGGTTATAAGAATATTCGCCATTTTACTAAAATTTGAAGTTCATTTCAGCATCGGCCAGAAAAGGATGTACTCGGTCTTTTTCTGAAATCACTTCCAATTCGGCTGGTAACTTCCAGTCGATATTCAGGGTAGGATCGTCAAACCGAATACCTCTTTCAGCTTTTTGATTGTAGAAATCGTCGCATTTATACGAGAATATGGCGTATTCGCTCAATACTGAAAATCCATGAGCAAAGCCTTTGGGAATGTAAAACTGTTTTTTGTTGCTGGCGCTCACAATCAATCCGTACCATTGGCCAAAAGTAGGGGAGCCTTCGCGCAAATCCACGGCCACATCATAAACAGTTCCCCTAACTACCCTGATCAGCTTGGTTTGGGCATAAGGTGCCAGCTGATAATGCAGGCCACGAATAACTCCGTAATGCGACTTAGACTCATTATCCTGAACAAAATTGGAAATCAAACCATGCTCTTCGAACTTGGTTTTGCTGAAGCTCTCAAAAAAATATCCCCGTTCATCAGCAAAAACCCGGGGTTCTATGATTAAGAGGCCCGGGATTGGTGTTTCAACTATCTTCATTCTTACTTTTTTCTCTTTTAAAACGAAAAGACTTTTCGATTGGCCAAATTTATTAAATATTCGCCATATTGATTTTTCTTCAACGGCTCGGCCAGTTTCAGCAGCTGCTCTTTGTTTATATATCCTTTCAGAAAAGCAATTTCTTCGATACACGAAACTTTCAGCCCCTGACGTTCTTCAATGGTATGAATAAAATTGGACGCCTGAACCAGACTTTCATGAGTTCCGGTGTCGAGCCAGGCAAATCCGCGACCAAGTAATTTCATATTTAAGCGGCCTTCTTCCAGATACAATCGATTTAAATCGGTGATTTCAAGCTCGCCTCTTTTTGATGGTTTCAATCCCAACGCTTTTTTAACCACGTCATTACTGTAAAAGTATAATCCTGTAACTGCATAATTCGATTTCGGATGCTCCGGCTTTTCTTCAATTGAAAGTACTTTCCCGTTTTCATCAAACTCAGCCACTCCGTATCGTTCAGGATCGTTCACATAATAGCCAAAAACGATGGCACCATCTTTAAGTTTTGCTGCATCTTCCAATATTGGGGTGAAATTGTAACCATAGAAAATATTGTCGCCTAAAACTAAACAGGCCGAATCGTCGCCAATAAATTTCTCACCTATAATAAAAGCTTGCGCCAGACCATCAGGCGATGGCTGAATGGCATACTCCAATTTCAATCCGAGCTGACTGCCATCTTCCAGCAAATCCTGGTATAAGTGGATATCCTTTGGTGTTGAAATGATAAGGATTTCCTGGATTCCGGCCAGCATTAAAACCGATAGCGGATAGTAAATCATTGGCTTATCGTAAATCGGGATAATTTGTTTTGAAATGCTTTTGGTTATGGGGTACAATCGGGTGCCAGAGCCTCCGGCAAGAATAATTCCTTTCATATTTGAGTGTTTTATTTTATTCTGATAATAACTGATCAAAATATTCAATGGTCTTCATCAATCCGTTCCGAAGCGGGACTTTGGGTTCCCAACCTCCAAGTTTTTCTTTCGCCAGTGTAATATCGGGCTGACGTTGAGTAGGATCATCGGCCGGCAAAGGAAGAAAAATAATTTTTGATTTAGAACCTGTGAGGTCAATAATATGTTGTGCAAGCTCAAGCATAGTGAATTCGCCGGGATTTCCAATATTTACCGGCCCGATAAAGTCGTCGCCAGTATCCATCATTCGTACCATTCCTTCCACTAAGTCTGAAATGTACTGGAAACTCCTGGTTTGTTTGCCATCGCCGAAGATTGTAATGTCTTTATTCTGAAGAGCCTGCACAATAAAGTTTGAAACAACACGACCATCGTTCGGTTCCATTCGAGGGCCGTAAGTGTTGAATATTCTGATT
>JAJZSZ010000162.1 GCA_021849365.1 Bacteroidota bacterium
TGAATAAAAAAATCGCCTTTGGGCATATTTTGTCTTTGTCGTTTTAACTCTGCGTTAGAGTTTATTAAGGCTGTATCAGTTGCCAGTTTTTCGTATTCCGAAGCCCAGGCTTTGTAATAATGAGTTCTTTTTAGGATATCAATGTACTTTTGAGCCATCCGGAAATTTCCGTTTATCAGGTTTGTTTTTACCAGCATTTTCATGTTGGCGGGTTTTTGTCCGTTAACCACCATGTCTTCGTAGGCCCAGCGATGGGCTTCGTTTACCAGTCCGATTGCATAATAGAAATCGGCCCCAAAGCTCAGGTGTTCGTTACCCCAGGGCAAGATAAGCGAGTTTACCCCGAAATTTTGTCTGCTGGCAAACAACTTGTCGCAAAGCTGACCTGACTCTGACAAGGCTATGTTCGAATAGTACTGGCCAATTAAGTTCCCTGAAGGATATTTTTCGCTGAAACGTATGGCATCGTCCCATTTTTGCTCATACACATATTTTTCAGCTTGCAATACACGGTCGGTTTGAGGGTTATAATTTTTGTAGAGGCCAAACCCTGTAAGCAAAAGAAAAGCCAACGATCCGGCAGTAGCAATCCATGTTCCTGCAAGTTTATTATTTGGCCATAGTTTGCTCAATGGGAACAACAGAATAAAATATCCGGCTAAAACATAAAATATGATGCGATACATTGTGTCGTTAATGGTATGAATGGGGTAGCTTATCAGCAAACTTTTAGGCTGAAAAAATAATTTGCCGGAAATGAAAATCAGGAGGAATGATAAGACAATTAAAATGACCGAGTACAGGTATTTCTGCTTCCCTTTGGCAAAGAAAACCAAGTAAGTTACGTGAGCTGCAGCAAAAATCCACGCAAATGCACCAGCCAGATAATAGAACGCCGGAAACAAAACAGGTACAAGGAATCCAACTTTTTTGCTCTGCAAGTATATGGAGGCAATCAGAAAGAGAAGTATGAAGAAAATACCAAGATTTGCTTCCATAAAATGGTAATAGTGTGATTGCATTAAAACCAGGCAGCAGGCCGGAACCAATGCTATTAGCCGGGCAAATGGCTGGTCTGATTTCAGGAAACCTAAAAGTTTAATGGATAAATAGTAAATGCCGGTCAAAAGAACTGAAAGGATGAATGCACCTGTAAATTCGTTGTGATAAAATTGAGTCAGGAATTTTCCGGAATAGACAAGAAGTCCTCCTGGTTTGATCAGGAAATCGTGCAAATACTCGCCTGAAAAGGGGAAAAGTGACTGGTTTTCCTGAAAGAACAAAATATAATTCCCAAACCTGAGAAAATATCCAAATGACAATACAAAAAATAAAAGCATAAGCGAGTACTGATGAATGCTTTCACTGATTTTAGCTTTGGGAATCATATTGTTTTCTTTTTGAGAACTAGGTTTTATTAATTTCTGTATTAACACTGTTGGGTGTTTCTTTATTCGTGTGCCGAATTTGGAATTTCGGGCTGATTGCTCACTGGTAGCTTTCGTACAAGGTGATCCTCATACTTCCCCGGTTTGGCCTGAATTATCGTATTCATGGTTGCATTGGCGAAATCGCGCGGCCCAAGCTTAATATCACCCTTAACTAATTCAGGAATATTGTATGATTGAACCAGCTTATCGTAGAATTCAGGGTCTTCCTGTGGCACAACAAAAGGTTTTCCAACCTGTTCCCATGAATTGATGTAGGCAATAAATGGGCGTGTACTTCTACCATCGAGCCTTTTTGAACTAAAGATCAGCCATTTCCCATTTGATGACCAGGAGTGATAACTGTCGGTTTCGTCACTGTTGACTTCCAGTTTTTTTACATTCCCGTTCGTAAGATCGAGCATGTATAAATCGGCTTCCTTATGCCAGATTGGGAAAGTGCCATAATCGGCAAGGGTATAAACGAGGAACTTTCCGTCAGACGATATTCTGGGGAATGACACACTTTTTTGTATTGCCCGGGCATCGATAATTGTCTCTGTTGGGCCCAAAGTCATATCATTCTCGTTAAATGCCTTTCTGACAAGATTGTAGTGTATTCTTTTTAAGACGCTGATTTCCCAGTTTTTTATAGAATCGGGAAGTACAGCCTCGCAATAATAGAGCATTTTCCCGTCGGGCGACCAGGTCGGAAATGTTTGTAAGTCCTCTTTCTCATTATCTTTTGGTACCCCTGTAATTTCATTCTTTTGCGTGTCGTAAATGATAATCGACGATGCCTGATCATAAACCTCGATGCTTCGGGAATGCTCGGCATAAAAGCTTTGTTTGACAATGTTCGACGAAAAAGCTACAAATCGTCCGCTAGGATGCCAGTACGGATAGGTTGCTCCGCTGAGCATCTTATCCGTTTTCAGGTTTACTTTTGTTATTTGCTGGTTATTGGCCAAATAGGTTCCTCCTTTCGATCCGCGCATATGGATCAGGAACTGATCGGGATTATTTTGGTTGAATGAATGGCAGTTGATACAATTCTTTTCAATGAGCTGATTTTCTATAATCGATTTCTTATCGAAATTCTCAAGCGAACGCTGCTCAATTTTAATATCCGACCAGCTGTAATACCCGGGATAAATCAGACGATAAACTAAAACCGGGTCAATGGGGTCGGAGGCTACTATGATAGGAAACGGCTCGTATTTATTTATGATGTTTCCGTTGTCCGCCACCAGAACCTGAATCGTAACTTTTCCTCCTTTCGACTCGCCAATCAGCTTTTTCCACGATTTTTCAGGAAACTGAATTTTCCCGTCGTTGTTTTTCAGCGAAATCTTGGTTTGGCCTGACTCTGATTCTGCAATTACCTGAAACGCATTTCCGGTTTCCTTAACTGCAAAATTTAGTGGGGCAATGTTATATGGAATGGTAACATTGGCATAATCGGGTTCAATTTTCGGCAGGCGGTTTACGGCTTGAAAGTTTCCTTTTAAATCGGTGCTGCAACCTTCAAAAAGGCACAAACTGATAATAAAACAGCCAATGATTATAAAGCTTGCTCGGATATTCATTGAGGTTAGTTTTTCAAAGTAATCAACCAGTTCCATTTGGGACTTCAGCCTGGCTTTAAGTTTAGGTTTTTCCTGATTTTAAATAATGTTCTAAAGTTATATGAAAAGTTGAAATAGTAGAGCAATTTATCTTGACAGAATAATTATTGATTTTTTGAGTGGCCGCATCCGTGTTTTGACCTGAAAAAAAAGCACACCATATGTTAAAAAAACTTTAAATAATTCGTTAATATTTGTTAATTGTTCATATATTAGAACCACCAAAAACCAACGCAAAACCCACAAACATGAGCCCTTATTATACCCCATCGTATCATATTCCTATTCAAAAAAAGTCCGAAATCTCCTTGATCCGAGATATTTAACTAATCTTTTTTAAACCTTAACTTTTAATCTATGGAAAAACTAAAATCCAGAAGGTATCCGACAGGAATTACCTTTTTGTTGATGGCTGTTTTTATGGCCTTTTCTTTAGGTGCTTTTGCCCAGCAAAAGTCCATTACGGGAGTTGTTACCGAAAGTGACGGGAATGCCCCAATGCCAGGGGTTACTGTTGTCGTGAAGGGAACCACTACCGGTACGATTACTGACATTGATGGTAAGTACACATTACAGGTACCTGCCAATGCTCAAACTCTTAGTTTCTCCTACATTGGGATGTTGTCTCAAGACATTCCGATTGCCGGAAAAACAACTATTAACGTTTCGATGAAAGCCGATGTTATTGGTCTGGAAGAAGTAGTAGCAGTAGGATACGCTACTAAAAAGGCTGGAGAGGTAACTGGTTCTGTTTCCACCGTGCAATCGGGAGAAATTCAGAAAATGCAGATTAAAAATGTTTCTGAAGCACTTCGTGGTGTTGCCGGGGTAACTGTAATGGAATCGAATACACCGGGAGAAGGTGCTACCATCCGTGTTCGCGGGCTTGGAACCATAAATAACAACGATCCGTTATGGGTTGTTGACGGAGTTCCGGGAGCTACTGTAAACCCGAATAACATAGAATCGATCACTATCCTGAAAGATGCTGCTGCTCAGGCAATTTATGGTGCCCGTGCCGCCAACGGAGTTGTACTTGTAACAACCAAGGCTGGTAAGAAAAATCAGGCTGCTCAGGTTAATTTGAATTTTAAAACCGGTATAAGCTATAATTCTAATTACTATCATCTTCTTAATACTCAGGAATATGGTGAATTACTTTGGTTAGAAGCAAAAAATACAACCGGCGCAACAACTGTTACTAATAAAATATACGGAACAGGAACTAAACCAACACTTTATGATTATGTGTATCCAAATATGGGGATGGTTGGAAGTGTTGACGAAAGCAAATACGATTACTTTATGTCAGGTGAAGATGGTACCGACACTTATTTGATTACAAAAATGAATAAGCAAGGCACCGACTGGTTGAAAGAAGCAGATCGCAATGCTCAGTATCAGGATATTTCAGTTGACTTATCTGGTGGTAGCGCCAACACAAACTACTCTTTCCAGGTAGGTTACCTCAATCAGGAAGGTATTTTGAAATGGACAGGTTATAAAAGGTACAACCTTCAATCAAACATTACTTCGAATGTTGGTGACTGGCTCGAAATTGGAGAACGTTTAGGTGTAACTTATTCGGAAGATAAAGGTTTCCAGGCCAATAACAACAGCGAAAGTTCCGCAGTTTCATGGAGTTACCGTATGCCTCCTATGATTCCGGTAAAAGATATCGCCGGAAATTATGCCGGTACACGTAACATTATGGGTAATGCCCAGAATCCAATCTTCTTGCTTGACAAAAACCAAAATGACCTATTCCGTCAGTTTAATGCATCAGGAAACGTTTATGCTAAAGTGAAGATTCTTCCTGGCTTATCGGCAAAATCACTTTTTGGAGCCAACTATTTCTCGTATCATAGCAAGGATATCAACTACGTTGAAAAAGCACACGCTGAAAGAGGAACTTACGACTACCTTTATGAATACGGAAGATTCTCGATGCAATGGAACTGGACCAATACAATTGAGTTCAACAAAACTTTCGATTTGCATAATTTGTCAGTTATTCTTGGAACAGAGGCTGTTGATTACCGTTTCAACGAAATGTATGCAACACGGTACGATTACTACCTGAAAACAAACAACTACATTCAGCTATCAACTGGTCTTCAGGGTCAAGGCAACTCAGGATATCTGACACAATGGAGCTTATTCTCAGAATTTGCCCGTGCTAACTATTCATATGCCGACAAGTATCTTCTCGAAGCTGTTGTTCGTCGCGACGGTTCTTCACGGTTTGCTAAGAATTACCAATATGGTATTTTCCCTGCATTCTCTTTAGGATGGAGAATTTCTAATGAACCATTTATGGCCGGAACAAAGAACTGGCTCGAATCAATGAAACTTCGCGGAGGTTGGGGTACAACCGGTAACGACCAGGTTGGTGGTAACTACAACAGTTACACTCAGTTTGGTTTTAGCTTGAATGATTCATTCTATGGAATGAACGGACAAAACGGATCGCAGGGTTCAGTTGGTTTCTACCAGACTACTTTTGGAAACGAGAACGTAAAATGGGAAACAACCAGAACTACCAACGTAGGTCTTGATGCAACTGTATTCAAAAATTTCGACGTGACTTTGGATGTTTGGAAACGCCATACAACAAACATGTTGTACCAGAAAGCAATTCCACAGGTATTGGGTCAGGCAACTGCACCTTCGGTTAACGTAGGTGAAATGATGAATAAAGGGTTTGATATTGCTATCGGTTACAGGGGTAGTGCTTTGAGTAATGAACTGAAATTCAATGTAAACCTTGATGTTTCTCATTATAAGAACGAAATCGTAAAACTTGCAGGTGTTTCCGGAGAAGTTCTTCAGGGAAGTGCTTATCGTGAACAAATTTACACCAGAACTCAGTCGGGACGTGCATTCCCTGAATTCTTTGGATACAAAGTTCTCGGTATTTTCCAGACAGCCGAAGAAGCTGCAGCATGGCCAAAAGCTTTTGGTGCTACCGGTACTTACAATAAAGCTGGTCACTACAAATATGCCGACTTAAACAACGACGGCGTAATTAACGACCAGGACCGTACCTACATTGGTTCGCCACATCCTGATTTTACTGCCGGGTTAAACCTTAGCGTAACCTATAAAGGATTCGATTTGTATGCATTGTTCTATTGCAGCTATGGAAACGACATGGTTAACTATGTTAGAAGGTTTATCGACTTTGTTCAATTCTCTGGCGGCCGCAGCTACGACCGTTTATACAACTCATGGGGAAGCCCTTATTTGAAGGACAATACCAAAGCAAAACTTCCGATGGCTGAAACTGATGATACTCAAAGTCAGACTGTTTCAAGTGCATTTATCGAAGATGCTTCTTATTTGCGTTTGAAGAACCTAAAACTGGGTTATGACCTGAATCGCATCCTTCACTCAAAACTTCGGACATTACAAATCTTCGGACAAGTATCCAATGTATTCACCATTACCAAATACTCCGGACTCGATCCTGAAGTTAACATTGGTGGCGCTAATATGGGTGTTGACCAGGGTGCATGGCCAACTCCAAGACAGATTCTGTTTGGTGTTAATATTGGTATTTAATGTTTGAGTATGTTTTTTTTCAATTTAAAAGTAATTAACCATGAAAAATAAATTTAATATAATACTGATAGCCGCCCTTCTGTGTTGCTCGTTCATTCAATTCTCGTGCAACGACGAATATCTTACCAAGGAGCCTCCGGGTGTTGCAGCAGGATCTGTTTTGTTATCACAATCGGGAGCCGAAGCTTTGCTGGTAGGTGCATACAGTACCTTGCAGGGTGTTGGCCGTTTTGGTGGCGACCCAGCTACCGACTGGACTTATGGCAGTGGTGCATCTGACGAAGCTTACAAAGGCTCTTCAGCTGGTGACCAGACCAACTACAATGCAGTTGAAAGATTCGAGTGTTTGCCATCAAATGCTTATATGGCTGAAAGATGGAGAGATTGCTACAATGGTGTGGCCCGTGCCAATCAGGTGCTGGTTTTTCTTAAAGCAACTCAGGCAGGATCAACTCCAATGCCGGATGCTCGTGCCAAAACACTTGAAGCTGAAGCCAAATTCTTAAGAGCCTGGTTCCATTTTAAAGCCAATATGGTATTCCGGAATATCCCGTATGTTAAAACTCCGGATGAATTAAGTGGAATGAAGCCAGAAGAAGTACCGAATACCGACGCTGGTTGGGCTGGTATTGAAGCCGATTTGCAGTTTGCTATTGACAATTTGGGCGCAACTCCGAATAATAACGAACCCGGACGTGCAACAAAGTATGCTGCTATGGCTGTAAAGGCAAATGCTCTTTTACATCAAAAGAAGTATGCTGATGCCAAAACATTGCTCGATGGTATTATTAACAGCGGTAAATACAGCCTTGTTGCAAACTACTACGACAATTACAATGAAACTACTGAAAACAACAAGGAATCGATCTTCGAAATTCAGGCTCAAACTACCGGTACAAACCAAAGTGCAATGCTGCTTGCTGGTCCAACTATGCACCAGGCTGGTCCGGCAGCTATTGGCTGGGGATTTTATCAACCATCCGAAGTTCTGTTCGAATCGTTCCAGGTTACTCCTGAAGGATTGCCAGTACTCGATATCGACAAGCGCGAACCGTTGGCTAACGACATGAAAGTGCTGTCGAATGCCGAATTCCATCCAACCGATCATTTGCTCGATCCACGCGTTGACTGGACTATTTCCCGTCGTGGTATTGATTATTTAGGCTGGGGTATTTGCGCCGGCTCTGCCTGGATCCGTGAACAGGCGAACGGTGGACCTTACATGACTAAAAAATTCATGCACCTTTACGCTAACAGAGGTTTGCAAACCAACGGTAGTGGCTTCGATAATAACAGGAACTTCAGAGCCTATCGTTTAGCGCACATTTTGCTGATGCGTGCTGAGTGCGCTATTCAGGATAACGATCTCGAATTGGCAAGAACCCTCATCAATCAAATCAGGACCAGGGCTAAAGGCAGTCAGGTAGTAATGGGGCTTTGCTCAACCTATAAGTTCGATGGTTCACCGGTTGTGGTTGATTACACCAAACCTGCGGCTAATTATAAAGTTGAGCCATATGCAGCTCCATTTGCCAGCAAGGAGGAAGCGACCAAAGCTGTTCAAATGGAATGGACACTTGAATTTGCTACCGAAGGATGGCGTTTCTTCAACCTTCGTCGTTGGGGTAACATCAGCACTGTTCTGAACGATTATATCGCCCGCGATACAAAATTCAGGACCTTCCTGACCGGAGCAAAATTCGTTTCTCCAAAGAATGAATACTGGCCGGTTCCTCAGGCCCAGCTTGATATTCAGAAATCGCTGGCACAGGATCCAAATCACAAATAGTAGTCTTACATAGGTAATTTTAATTGGGGAGGAGGCTGTTATTATGGCCTCTTCCTTTTTATTAATAATTGTTAATCCGTCAGGTTGTTTGGATCAAAATTTTTAGCTTCACCGTCGAAACAATAAAAACAGAAATTTGAAACAAGTCCGAAAACATATTTTCAGGAGCCTTTTTTTGTGGTTGGTAATGCTCATCTTTGTTGCTCATGCCCATGCAACAGCTGCTCTTAAAAAGGTAAAATACAATTACATACTCAACCTTCCTGAAGACTACGACAAATATCCCGACAAAAAATGGCCGGTAATTTTTTACCTGCATGGTCGTCATGCCAGTGGTAAAAATCTGCAGAGTGTAAAACGCTATGGCTTGCCTTATTTTTTGATGAAAGGTAAAAAAATGGATTTCATTGTTGTTTCGCCGCAATGCCCATGGGGTAAAAACTGGGCTTCGGAAGACTGGTTTAATCCGGTGTATGACGAAGTTGCCACAAAATTGCGTGTTGATGATTCGCGTGTTTACATGATTGGCATCAGCATGGGCGGATTTGGTACCTGGGCGCTGGCCAACCGGATGCCTGATCGCTTTGCCGCCATTGCTCCATTTTGCGGAGGTGCCGATGTTCGCTGGGCCGATCAGCTTCAAAAAGTTCCAACTTGGGTTTTCCACGGAACAGCCGACCGGGATATTCCGATAAGTCGCTCCGAAGTGATGGTAAAAGCCCTTGAAAAGTTAAAAGCTGAGATCAAATTTTCCCGCTTGAAAGGACAGGGACACGACATCAGCCGCCAATTCAACAACGATGAATTATACAGCTGGTTAATGCAACACTCGCTTAAAAAAATGCCTTTCTGGCAGGAACCTCTTCCTTTTATCAAAACCATTGCTGCAACAAAAGTAGTTATCAATCCACCATTAAAACCTGCCGGTTTTGCTTCAGCGGAATGATTGTATCCAGTGGAAACAATCTCCGGATAAATAAATCATAGATTGATTTTAGTTATAGCTTTGTTGGAATGAAAGCGATCCTAAAGTTCATAGTGAAGGTTGCAGGCTGGATACTGATGTTGCCGGTGTATTTTTATAAATATGCCATTTCGCCGTTAACGCCTGCTTCGTGCCGCCATGTGCCCACCTGTTCGCAATATGCCATCGATGCGATCAAGATTCATGGTCCATTTAAGGGTTTTTGGCTGGGAACCAAACGAATAGATCGGAA
>JAJZSZ010000163.1 GCA_021849365.1 Bacteroidota bacterium
ATCGCGATAAAAAGCAATGATTTTGGCAGTATTCAAATCGACTTCTTCGCCGTCAACCGAAACATTAATTCCAATCCAGTTGGTGGCATTCAGGATTTTGGCAAAATATTCGGGATAGCCATTTTTCCACCAGCCCACGCGGGTTTTATCGGGATAATAAACACCGGCAACATAGCTTCCGCGAAGAGTATCGCCAGTATATTTTTCTTCAAAATTTGCCCGTTGACCGGTTCTGCCATTCCCGATACTGAGCAAACTTTCGGTGATCCGGTTTTCCTCTTTATGGAATCCCTTTTCTATGACTTTCCACTCGTTGTGTATGATGTAGTCTTTCATACGATTTTGTTTAATATTTATCCTGAACAGAATTCAGGCAGATTGATTCTCTATTTTCCTATTTTCTAAACTTTTCTTTTCAACTCAATTTTTGGTTATGCCCGATTTATAAATCCATGCAAAACCTTACAGCCAAAATTGTTATGCACAATTAAGTGCTTTCTTCAGCATGTCAACTGTAAATCCATCGAACCCCGGAATAACCATGTCGGCAAAACCTAAGGTTTCCGGATCTCCAATTCCAACGCTGTACATATTGGCATTTTGTGCGGCTTCAATTCCGGCAATCGCGTCTTCAAAAACCACACAATTTTCAGGAAGGACACCTAGCTTTTCAGCGCCTTTCAGGAATACTTCAGGATTTGGTTTGGCCTCGGCAATAGAGTTTCCATCAACAATGGCATCAAACATTCCAGAAAGTTGAATCCTTTCCAAAATCATCGGAGCATTCTTACTAGCCGAACCTAGCGCGATCCGGATTCCGGCGGCCCTCAATTCCCGAAGAAATTTCTCTACTCCGGGAAGCGTTTCTTCCGGAGTCATCTTCTCGATATAACTCACGTAAAGCGCATTTTTCTTCTCGGCCATCGCAAGCTTTTCCCGATCTGAAACCCTCAGATTTCCAATTTCAAGCAAAATCTCGAGCGACTGCATTCGGCTTACGCCTTTCAGGCGCTCATTATCTTCAAGGGTAAACTCAAAACCCAATTCTTCAGCTAAAGCTTTCCAGGCAATAAAATGGTATTTAGCTGTATCAACCACTACTCCATCCAAATCGAACAAACAAGCTTCTATCATCTTTAATATTTTAACTTACAGAGGATTAATTCCCCTTAAAAAGAAATTTCAACGGAACATTCAACCTTTTATTCCACGATTTTTCGCTGTGGTCCTCTCCGGGGAAATACCGGGTTAGCCAGTTTTCGTTGCTATACCCTTTCGAGACCATCACACTATCTACTTTTCGCTGCAAAAGAGGATACATCGCATCCAGAGTCTGATCGCCACAGTCGAAGTATATTTTATGACTTTCGGGTTTGGGAAGATTCCGGCTCAAATAGTCAATCATGGAGTTCGGAACCGGATTGTTCTCTTTGGTAAATGTTCCAACCCAGTGTGTCGACAGGCACGCGGCACCACAAAAAACATCGGGATATTCACAAATTGCATAAATCGATATTAGTCCCCCCATGCTGCTTCCGGCGATAAATGTGTGCTCTTTGTCAGCATAAACCGAATACTTTTTATCAATGAATGGTTTTAATTCACTGACAATGAACTTCAGATAGTTGTCGGATTGCGGATTGAAAATTTCCTTTGTTCTGCCAACCCTTTGTAATTGGGCTACTACCGTATCCTTTTCCACTTTTGACATCTGATTGAATGGCTTCTCCGGAAAATAATCGGGATGCCTCGTTTGACCGCCATTCCAAATACCAACCACAATGAATTTCTTAACCTTATCAGTTTTGAATAATTCAGTAGCAACATCATCAATATTCCAGGCCTGTTTGTTCCATGACATATCCGGGTCATAAAGCATTTGTCCGTCATGCATATACAGCACAGAATAACGGTTCGCTTCAGAATATCCTTCCGGAAGCCATACATCTATGTTTCGCGGAGTAACATATTCCGACTGAAAATTCGCTATACGTTCAATCTTACCACTGACAACGTTAGGAATCTGATCCTGTGCCTGAATGCCGAAGGATAAAAGCAACTGGCAAAAAAAGGTAATTAGCAACCTCTTCATAATCCGATCTACATCAATAAACTACTTTTGATCAACATCATCAACGAACATGACACTGGCCGCAGCTATTAGCAGCGATACTCCGCCCAGAATAATTGCATAAATGGCATGTCCCTGAAATAAAACTTTGGTGAAAAAACCAAGAATACTGGCTGCCAGAATCTGTGGAATTACAATGAAGAAGTTGAAGATTCCCATGTAAGTTCCCATTTTTCCAGCTGGTAACGATCCAGTCAGAATAGCATAAGGCATCGATAAAATGCTTGCCCAGGCAAAACCTACTCCCAACATCGAAAGCAGCAACATATGCGGATCTTTCACGATGTAGAATGAAGCAAGTCCAAGGCCACCGCAAATAAGAGCAACCGCATGCGCCATTTTTCGGCTGGTGTATTTAGCTAAAACCGGCAACAGGAAAGCAACCACGGCAGCAAACCCATTGTATGTAGCAAAGAGTACTCCAACCCAATTGGCTCCTTCGTTATACAAAGCTGAAGCAGTATCACTTGTTCCGTAGATATGATTGGTTACTGCCGAAGTTGAATAAATCCACATGGCAAAGAGTGCGAACCACGAAAAAAACTGAACTACAGCCAGTTGCTTCATCGTTTTTGGCATGTTCATCAAATCGGTAATCACCTCAACAAAACCATTGTGTACCATTCCCTGTCGGGTGTACCAGGCCGAAATCAGCAGGATCAGACCAAAAATACCCAAGCCCACCGAAAGAATGTACAACTCTTTTTCCCAACCCATTTGCAAAATCAAAACACTGCCCACAATACCAATGAGCAGCCAGATAAAGCCATTCTTAATGAAGGAAGGCAACAGACTTTTGGACGACTGGTATTCGGGCTGTTCGACCTGTATGGATTGTTTATGTTCTGCTTCAAACTCGGCAAGTTCTTCGGGCGAATATTCTTTCGTCGAAAAAACAGTCCAAAGCACAGCCAGAAGAAAAACTGCACCACCGAGGTAAAACGAAAGTTTAACTGATGGGGGAATTTGCTCTCCAACCGACGCCACATTTTCAACACCAAACCAATTGGTCAATATGTATGGCAAAGCCGATGCAACAACGGCTCCGGTACCAATGAAGAAACTCTGCATGGCAAAGCCGGTTGTACGTTGCTCGCTGGGAAGCATGTCGCCGACAAACGCACGAAATGGTTCCATCGAAACATTAATCGACGCGTCCATCATCCAGAGTAATCCGGCAGCAACCCATAGAGCAGGTGAGTTCGGCATCATCAACAAGGCCAGCGAGGCAAGTATTGCTCCAACCATGAAGTATGGACGACGACGCCCAAAGCGGTTCCATGTTTTATCGCTCATGTGACCAATAATGGGCTGCATAATCAGTCCGGTTACCGGAGCAGCAATCCATAAAATCGGGATATCGTCAACCTTGGCTCCGAGCGTTTCGAAAATTCGGCTAACATTGGCGTTTTGCAAAGCAAAGCCAAACTGGATTCCCAGAAAACCAAAACTCATGTTCCAGATTTGCCAAAAACTTAAAGCAGGTTTTTTCTTCATTTTGATTCAGTATTAATTGGTTTATTTGATTGAATGTCGGAATACTTTGGCGATTTACCAAAACACAGGAATGAAAGCCGCCTAAGCGAAAGGCTAAGCCTAACTGACAAACCACGACCACAACCAAACGACTGGAATTAATTTCAGAATCTCCTGAAAAGGAATTTCAGGACTTCAAAAACGAAGTATATAACGGAATTACAAAACGGAATTAACGATACAAATATAAAGAAGCTTTCTTGTAAAATCCAAATTTAAAATCGTCCAGAACCCTTGCCAGACAGGCGAAACAGAAGAAATAAGGAACAAAAACCGCATTGCAAACGTTTGCAGCAAATGAAATTTTTTTTTCAAAAATGAAATTATTCTTTCTGAGAACTACCCCGAACAATCAGATTGGCCTTTAAAATTTTAATTTCCGGAATGTATTCAGTCTCATCAGATAATATTCGTTTGAAAAGCATCTCGGCGGCCATGGTGCCCATTTCATACCCATGCTGATCGACCGAAGAAAGATGTGGATCGGTAACTCCCGAAAGGTAACCATCACTAAATCCAACAATTGAAACATCTTCAGGAATCTTTAATCCTCTCTTCTGAATGGTTTGCATGGCTCCGATGGCAGTCATGTCGTTCACCGCAAAAATTCCGTCAGGAATAGTTCCTGAATCCAGCATCTGTCCAACAGTATTTCGGGCCTTCTCAAATGTGTCGGCCTGAATAATCAAGCGGTTATCTACAGGTAACCCAGCCTCCGTCAGTGCATTGATGTACCCCTGAAGTCGGTTGCGACCAATCAGCAGGCTCTGCGGACCAGCAAAATGAGCAATGCGCTTGCACCCATTCTCGATCAGATGGCGAGTTGCATCATACGATGCCTCAATATCATCGATAATTACCTGGTCGGCATTGATTCCCGGGGCAATACGGTCGAAAAATACAAGTGGTATACCACCTTCCTGCAAGTTCTGGAAATGAGTGAACGTGTTGGTTTGTTTTGATATAGAGATTAAAATCCCATCGACACGATGCGACAGCAAGGTCTTGGCATTGGCCACCTCCCGGTCAAAACTTTCGTTCGACTGACAGATGATTACCGTATACCCGCGCTGCGAAGCAATATCTTCGATTCCGCTGATAACTGAAGAAAAAAAGTAGTGTACTATTTCGGGAATGATTATGCCGATCGTGTTACTCCTGCTGTTTTTCAGGCTTAAGGCCACCGCATTGGGTTGATATTTCAGCTTGTTGGCAAGCTCATTTACAGCCTTTTTGGTGTCTGAATTGATATCCGGATGATCCTTAAGAGCTCTCGATACAGTTGACGGAGAGATACCTAATATCCTCGCTATATCTTTAATCGTAATCTGATTACTGCGCATGTTTAGGTTTCTGGTTAATCTCTTTGGAAGAATTTTAACACTAAAGATAAGATTTTATTTCTATGATCAAAAGTCTGTAAAACTGCTTTCATCCCTCAAAACACACCCACCAGTTACCACCTGTTTTATAACACATTTGCCGCAAACGACACCGCAAACGATTGCAGTAAAAAAGAGAGGTAACATTTTTTAACAATTCGTTTACAGTAACGTTACTTTGATCCCGGAATTAATTTTTTGGGAGTATTTAACGGAAAAAACAAACAGAGTTGATCAAAAATTGGAAAAACAAACCAAAAAATGAGTATTTGAACCAATAATTATTAAAACATGAGGATTATTCGCAAAAACCTAAATGTATTAATATTGATGCTTTCGCTATTGCTAGGAAATCTTGCAATGGCACAGCAAACAGTATTAACGGGTAAGGTTACCGACAAATCAACGGGAGAATCTTTACCAGGTGTTTCTATTGTTGTGAAAGGAACGACTAACGGAACTATCACAAATGTCGATGGAGACTTCACTCTTGGTGTTAAAAGGGGTGATATTCTCCAGTTTTCTTTTGTGGGTTATAAAACACAGGAGATAATTGCTGAAGGTCAAAAAAACCTGACGATTGCTCTTGTTGTTGAAAACGCAGAACTCGATGAAGTTGTTGTAATTGGGTATGGAACAGTTAAGAAATCAGATGCTACCGGTGCTGTAAGTACGGTTAGTTCAAAAGATTTCAACAAAGGGGCAATCAGTTCGCCTCAGGATTTAATGGTTGGTAAAAGTGCCGGAACGGTAATTACCTCATCAGGTGGTGCTCCCGGAAGCGGTGCAACTATCCGAATCAGAGGAGGTTCATCCATGTCGGCAAGCAACGATCCATTAATTATTATCGACGGATTCCCGGTAAGTAACTCTGGAATCTCAGGGTTGGCAAACCCTTTGTCAACAATTAACCCGAACGACATCGAAACAATGACTGTTTTGAAAGATGCTTCGGCTACTGCTATTTACGGCTCAAGAGCTTCTAACGGTGTAATCCTGATTACAACTAAAAAAGGAACAACCGGAAAGCCTGTTCGCATTGAATACAACGGAACCATGTCGGTGAATACAATTCCTGCCTATATGGATGTCTTCTCAGGAGATGAATTCAGGGCAATGGCTCTGGATTTGGCAAAAAAGAGTGCTGTTGGATTAAGCATGAATAGTTTGGGCCGTTTAGGTAAAGAAAACACCAACTGGCAAAAAGAAATTTACCAAACAGCTTTATCTCACGATCATAACGTAAGTATTAGCGGTGGTTACAAAAACATCCCCTATCGTACATCAATTGGTTACACCAATCAGGATGGTATTCTGAAAACAACCAACATGGAGCGCACCACATTGGCTATTGGTGCTGATCCTACATTATTCGATAACCATTTAAAAATTAGTGTCAACTTAAAAGGCAGCTACACCAAACAGAATTTTGGCGACCAGGGTGCCGTTGGTTCAGCAGTTTTCTACGATCCAACCCAACCTGTAAAGAATGGCAATACTAAATTTGGTGGCTATTACACCTGGGTAAACCTTTCTGATGTATTGCCCGATGGTTCAATGGACCCGAACGGAAGCCCAAACCCAATTGGTGTTTCAAACCCGGTTGCTTTACTCGAACAAACTGATAACAGATCAACGGTAAAACGTAGCCTTGGCAACGTAAATTTCGACTATAAATTTCATTTCCTTCCTGAATTAAGGGCAAACCTTAATCTTGGATATGACTATTTCACTACAACCGGACACAACAACTCTCCTGATAATGCCGCTTTTACATTCAGAAATGGAATCGGACGTAAAAATGATTACGAGCAAACAGGAAAATCTCAGTTGTTGGATTTCTACCTGAACTATGTGAAGGAACTTCCTTCAATTCAAAGTAAACTGGATATAACTGGTGGTTACTCATGGCAATATTTCTATAAAGACGGATGGTCGTTCGTACGGAATGGAGATGGAACGCAGGTTTCTGTTGACAAAAAAACTTCAAAATTTATCAACGAAAACTATCTGGTATCTTTCTTCGGACGTATGAATTATACTTTGAAAGACCGCTACCTGTTCACCTTTACCTTACGTGATGATGGATCGTCAAGATTCTCATCAGACAACCGTTGGGGACTTTTCCCAGCAGCTGCCTTCGCATGGAAAATTAACGACGAATCGTTCCTGAAGAATGTTTCAGCCGTTTCGGATATGAAACTTAGATTAGGCTGGGGTGTTACCGGTCAGCAGGATATTGGTAATGACTATCCTTACCTTGCAGTTTATCGCGGAAGTACACCAACTGCACAATATCAGTTTGGCAATACATTCTACAATACGTTGCGTCCAAATCCATACGATGCAAACATCAAATGGGAGGAAACAACCACTTACAACGTTGGTTTAGACTTTGGATTCCTCAAAAACCGGATTACCGGTACTGTTGATGTTTACAAACGCAAAACAAAAGACTTGCTGAACTTTATTCCTATTGCTGCCGGAAGTAACTTTTCAAACTTCCTGACAACCAACGTTGGTAACCTCGAAAATAAAGGATTTGAAGTTTCGCTTACCGGCCAGGTTATTTCGAAGAAAGATATGAGCTGGAGCGTTGGCGTGAATGCTGCTTACAACGAAAACAAAATCACCAAGCTGACTAAAACTGACGATCCGAATTATCCGGGAGTTGATGCCGGTTTAATTGGTGGTGGTGTGGGTAACTTTATCCAGAACCAAAAAGTAGGTTATCCGGTCAACTCATTCTTTGTCTTCCAACAAGTTTACGGTTCGAACGGAATGCCTATTGAAGGCCTTTATGTTGACCGTACAGGAAACGGTGGAACAGTTACCAGTAACAACCTGAATAAATACCATTATAAAAAACCTGCCCCTGACTATACTTTTGGGATCAATTCAAGGTTTGCTTATAAACAATTCGACTTCTCATTTTCAGGAAGAGCTAACATCGGGAATTACGTTTACAACAACGTAGCTTCCGGAGCTTTATACTCAACTGTTTACAACCAGTCAGGTTTCTTTAATAACCTTCCGAAACAGGTTAACAACGCTAAATTTACCAATACGCAATACTTCTCTGATCTCTATATCGAGAATGCATCATTCTTCAAAATGGATAACATGAGCGTTGGTTACAATTTCGAGAAATCTCTGAGAGCACGGGTTAGCCTTACTGTTCAAAATGTCTTTACGATTACAAAATATAAAGGTCTTGATCCAGAGGTTGATGGAGGAATTGACAATAATTTCTATCCTCGTCCGAGAGTCTTTGTACTTGGCGTAAATCTTACATTCTAACTTTAATTAAGAATACGACATGAAAAATAATAATATAAAATCATTAGCTGTAATCTTTGTCGCACTGATGTTTAGCTCATGTGTCAAAGACCTGGATATTACACCAAAAGATCCAAATATAATTACTTCACTTACGGTTTACAGCACACCTGAATCATATAAAGAAGGGTTGGCAAAACTGTATGCAACATTCTCACTAAGCGGCCAGCAAGGTCCTTCAGGTCAACCTGATATTGCCGGAATTGATGAAGGATTCTCGAACTACCTCCGTCAGTACTGGAATGCACAGGAATTATCGACTGATGAAGCAGTTATGGCTTGGAACGATGCTTCAATTAAAGACTTCCACTGGCAGACATGGGCTCCAAACGATGTATTTATCGCAGCCATCTACTCCCGAATCATGTACACCGTTGCTGTTTGTAACGAATATGTGCGCGCTACCGAAGGAAATACTGATGCCAACATTAAAAAGTACAATGCTGAAGCAAGATTTATACGCGCATTAGCCTATTATCATGCTATCGATATGTTCGGAAATCCTCCTTTTGTTACCGAGAAAGATTCTCCCGGAGCATTCTTTCCGAAGCAAACAACCCGTGCCGAGTTATTCACTTACCTCGAAACTGAATTGAAAGCAATTGAAGGCGAGTTGGGCGCTCCAAGGTTTGAATACGGAAGAGCTGACCAAGCTGCTGCCTGGACACTTTTGGCCAAACTTTACCTGAATGCAAAAGTTTATGTCGGAACCGATCGTTCAGCCGATTGTGTTACTTACTGTAAAAAAGTCATTGCTTCAAATTATACGCTGGCACCAAAATATGCCAACAACTTTGTAGCCGATAACAACCTGAGTCCGGAAATAATTTTCTCAATAACCTGCGATGGACAACACACCCAATCATATGGTGGAATGACTTATCTGGTTCATGCAGCAATCGGTGGAAGTATGTCGCCGGCAGCCTTCGGAGTTGGTGGTGGTTGGGGCGGTATCCGCACTACTAAAGCCCTTGTAAACAAATTTGCCGATAACACCGGTGCAACCGATAAAAGGGCAATGTTCTGGTCCGATGGTCAAAAGCTTGAAATTAATGACATTGGACAATTTACTGATGGCTGGGCCATTACCAAGTATTCAAACCTGACCTCAACCGGAGCTGCTGCTCCTCATGCACATCCCGACTTTGTAGATACCGACTATCCTGTATTCCGCCTGGCCGACGTTTACCTGATGTATGCCGAAGGAGTTCTCAGGGGAGCCAATACAGGCGA
>JAJZSZ010000164.1 GCA_021849365.1 Bacteroidota bacterium
CAACAGCAGCCATTCAGGCACAAAACACCAAACTGGTGCCGCCAATTACCCGCGTTCCCGATTCGCTGAAACTGGACAAATTCTATAAAAAATACATGAGTGCCAACGGCATTGCCATCACGGCATCGTGGCGTGTTCCGGATACTGCCATGTTTCAGGCCTGGCGCATTCTCGATTTTATGACCCGCGATTTACCCAAACCGGTGCTCGATGCGATGGTGAAAGTGAAAACCCGGGTAACAGTTATGGCCCGCTATGAAGGAACTACCGATGTTCCCGAGCATGCCCATTTGGCTGCAGACACTACGTTGAATTGGGATTTGCGTGCTCGTGGTTTGGGTGGTGATCTGGAACTTCCGCTTACTTCGTGTGCCGAAGAAAATCTGCTGGCCTACCAAATCGATAAATACCATGCCGAAGATATTCTGATTCACGAGTTTGCCCATTCCATTCACCTGATTGGCATTGTTCAGGTTGATCCCACGTTCAATCAGAAATTGGAAAAACTGCTAAATCAGGCTGTAGCCAAAGGAAAGTATGCCAATACTTACGCCAAAACCGACATAGCCGAATATTGGGCTGAAGGCGTTCAGGATTGGTTTAATGTAAATGCTGAAGTGCCAAAACCCGATGGAAAACACAATGCGCTAAACACCCGTGAAGAGCTGAAAAAATACGATCCGGATTTGTACGAACTACTGAGCTACTATTTCTCGGAGTTCAAGGAAAGCCCGTCGAAACACAAGAAAGTGAATCTTTACAAAATCTGATCAAGATTGAGTGAGGACCTTAAGACGATAGCAATGGTTTTTTGTGGATTATTTTTTGAGTCCCTGGTTGGCGGCCGGGGATTTTCGTTTCCAATTTAAACCTTTTGTAATCAAATCAATCCAACGCGGTAATTGTTGTGAGTTCATTTATAACCCTTAGATTTTACCTTATGGAACCGAAAAAAAGTAAATCGTTTAATTACTACATGCGCAGCCTGCATCGTGATTTGGGCTACCTTACCTTTGGTCTGGTAATTATTTATGCCTTAAGCGGTATTGTTTTGATGTACCGAAACACCGACTTCCTGAAGAAAGAAGTTACCGTTGAACGCCAGTTAAAACCAGAAATGCTTGCTGATGACCTTGGAAAGGAACTCCGAATGCGTGATTTTAAAATTGTCAGGAACGAAGGCGATATCATTTATTTTCAGAACGGAACATACAACAAGGTTACCGGAATGGCTGTGTTCACCTCGAAAGATGTTATGTTTCCCTTCAACAAGTTTATCAATTTTCATAAAGCCATAAGCAGCAATAAAATGCATTGGTTTAACCTGGCTTTTGGCGCTATTTTCCTTTTTCTGGCTATTTCATCACTTTGGATGTTTAAAGCAAACACCAAGACATTCAGGCGTGGAATGATACTTACGCTTTTAGGAATTGTAGCCTCAGTAGTTTTGCTCGTGTTTTGACAAATAACGCTGTTGTTAATGGCTTCTTAAAAAAGTTAAGGAAAACCTAAAGTTTTAAATGCCATTAAACCAATCAGTAACAACTCAATCAAAAGAGAAAGTTTTAACAATTACAGAAAACAGAATTTTAAAATTGAGAGTTATGAAGACAAAAGTTTTAATGATTGCAGTGTTATTAGGATTGACAACAGCTGTAATGGCTCAGCCTAAAGGTAACGGACAGGAAAGACCATTTCGTGGTCAGGACAAAGAAGTAAAAATGGGAGAGAGGAAAGGTGGTCCTGAAAATGGGCCGAACCTGACCGATGCCCAGAAGGAAACTCTAAAACAAAGCCGGTTGGCAATGCAAAAGCAGTTGCAGCCCATTCAGAACGAGCTTGGCGAAGCTCAGGCACATCAGAAAACCTTGATGAGTGCTGAAAAGCCTGATCTGGCAGCTATCAACAAGAACATTGAGAAAATGGGTAGTTTGAAAGTTGAGTTGGAAAAAATCAAGGCTAAAAACCATCTGGACTTGCGCGCTCAGCTGACTGAAGAACAACGGCTGAAACTGGATGCACGAAAGGACCACATGAAGGGTGGTGATGGAATGAGAGGCCCTCACGGATTTCAATCAAGACCCGAACATAATGTAAAGTGATTCATCAGATGCATTAATGAATAAAGGCTATCGTCGAAAAATTCGGCTGATAGCCTTTATTTTTTTCATTTGATCAACACTGCGAGTAAACTATTTTAAATTCTTATGGTCAAAGTAAAAATTCAAAAATGACATAGCTTCAACGAGTTTAAATTTTGTTAGGCTGGATTAATTCGTTAATTTTCAAATCGAAGTATTGTCCTTATTGTCTTTGTCGGGTAAGTATTTCATTCGCACAGGTTGACGACGGTATAATTTTGAAAGGAGAAGCTCAAGTAGAATGAAATAGGATTATCGTTTCAGGAGCAGGCAAAGTTTGTGATATTATAGTGTTTATTCATTTTTACCCTTGTTTTTTGCATGAGTCCATCCATTTGAACAACTGGTTCTGTCCTGGATTGCCTCCTGCTCTTGATGAAATCAGGACGAATTGACATTGGACTATATATCTAACCTGAAACTGAAGCAATAAATCTTTTAAACTACAAACCTTTAAAACTTAAGCTATGTCTGAAACGAATGAATCTAAAAGTTACCAGGAAAGACGGAACCTTTCGAGACGGAATTTTTTAGGAATTTCAACAACTGCGGCTGCCGCAATCACCATCGTACCCCGTCATGTACTCGGAGGCAGCGGGTACACAGCTCCAAGCGATTTATTAAATGTTGCCCTGATTGGTGCAGGAAGCCAGGGATCAGGAGACATCAGGAGTATCTGCAAACCGGCAGTAACAGCTCAGGGAATGGGCATGTCGTCGAGAATGGGTACTGAAAATCTGGTTGCTGTTTGTGATGTGGACTGGGGCTACTCAAAAGTTCAGGACACATTTGCAGCTTACCCGGCAGCTAAAAAATATCAGGACTGGAGGGTTATGTTCGACGAAATGGGCAAAACGATTGATGCCGTGGTTGTTGCCACTGCCGATCACAATCATGCCAATCCAACCGCAACAGCTATAACCCTTGGAAAACACGTATATTGCGAAAAACCACTGACTCACACGATTTATGAGTCGCGTTTGCTGACGAAGTTGGCTAAAAAATATGGTATAGCCACACAAATGGGAAATCAGGGATCGTCGAACGTTGGTGTTCGTCAGGCATGTGCCTGGGCGTGGGCTGGCGAAATTGGCGAAGTCCGCCGTGTTGATGCCTGGTCGGCTCGTCCGATCTGGCCACAAGGACTGGATACTCCTACCGATATTCAGAAAGTGCCAAAAACGCTGGATTGGAACCTGTGGCTCGGACATATGCCTTTCCGCGCCTACAACTCAGCCTACACACCATGGAACTTCCGCGGATGGTGGGATTTTGGTACCGGCGCATTTGGCGATATGGCCTGCCACAACATGCATCCTGTATTTAAAGTACTGCAATTAGGTTACCCGATAAAAGTTCAGGGACAGTCATCGCAACTGAAAAAAGACTCGTGTCCGGTTTCTCAATTAGTAAAAATGACATTCCCGGCTCGTCCAAATCTTCCATTCATGGCTATGCCCGAAGTTGAGGTGACCTGGTACGATGGTGGATTGCATGCCCCAATTCCGGAAAACCTTCCTGACGGAAGAAAATGGCTAGCTGAAGGATGTGCCCTTTACGGAACAAAAGACACGCTTATTTTGGGCAGTCACGGCAGCGATCCTTATTTGTTATCAGGCCGGAAACCGAAATCGCCTGATGTATTGCGTGTAGTTCCCGATAATAACCATTACCTTGACTGGGTTGCTGCATGTAAAAATCCAGACTTGCGCGATAAAATAGCTTCACACTTTGGCGAAGCTGGTCCGTTTAACGAAATTGTATTGATGGGCGTTTTGGCTGTTCGTTTGCAGAAACTGAACAGAATTTTAGAATGGGATGGAGAAAACATGGAGTTTACAAACATTTCTGATACAGATACAGTATCAACCTATTCCGAACTTCTGGATATGACCAAAATGATGGCCGCTGCTGCTGCTGCTGCAAAAACAGCCGGAGGGGCTGGTGGCGCAAACCGGGCTCCGGGAGGTCCGGGTCCACGCGTTGATCCAAGTGCCAAAAATGCCAAAGAATTCTATAAATCGTTGGTTAAGCACGAATATCTTAACGGTTTTAAATTACCGGATATGCCGGCATAATCATTAGAAAATAATATATTTCAGGAGCATCACAGTCCTTAAAGCTGTGATGCTTCCTGAAGTAATTGAATATCATAAACCAAAAACCTATTCAAACAAAATTTCAAATGAAACAAGAACCAAAAGCAAATGTTAGAAGAAGCAACCTTCGGTCAACTTTGACCATAATTGCATTAGTTGCAATGCTTCCTTTCCTTTATCAATTTAAGAGTGATTCGGTATCGAAATCAGATCAGAATTCGAAACCCAATTCGAAATTTGGGGGTGTTCAGATTGGTGCCATTACTTACAGTTGGCGCAGTATGCCCGGCGGAGTTGAAAATATAATTAAATATTGTACTGAATCGGGCATCAGTTCGATTGAGCTGATGAGCAACGACGTTGAAAATTATTTGGGAGCTCCTGAAAATCCAATGATGAAATTCATGCGTCCGCCAACACCGCCAGCACCTGCTGCTGCTCCAGGAGCAGCTCCAACTCCTCCGGCCCCAATGCAGCGTCCGAAATTAACTCCGGAACAGGAAGCAGCAGTAGCGAAATACAATGCCGATATGAAAGCCTGGCGTCTGGCTTTGCCAATGTCAAAGTTTGAGGAAGTGAAAAAAATGTTCGATAAAGCTGGTATTAGCATCCACATTGTGAAGTTTTCTCCGTCGAAATGGTCTGATGAGGAAATCGATTATGCATTTAGGGCCGCTAAAGCTCTTGGTGCAAAAGGTGTTTCAGAAGAAATAAGCGAGGAAGCCTGTAAAAAACTTGGTCCGATTGCCGAAAAAAATGGAATGTATGCCGTATTCCACAACCATATGCAATTTGCTACTCCCGGATTTAACTATGACACATTTATGGCTTATTCGCCAGCCATCAGGTTTAATTTCGATGCCGGCCATTTCTTTGGCTCGACAGGAATTGACCCGATTACCATCATCGAAAAATATCACGACCGGATTTTCAGCATCCATATAAAAGACAAAACAGGGCCAAAAACCGAACCGACTCCAAATACCAATCAGGTTTGGGGACAGGGCGAAATGCCGCTTGCTCAGGTATTGCAGTACATTAAGCAGAAGAAATACCCGATTTATTGCGACATTGAACTGGAATACGACGTTAAGCCTTGGTCGAACGCAGTTAAAGAAGTGAAAACCTGCGTGGAGTACGCCCGTCAGATTCTCAATTAATTTCTGAATTCCATTTTTTTGTGGACTTAACGGATTTAACTATTTAAAGTGCTGATTAATATGGAGTAAGGCTGTCAGGAGAACTTCCCGGCAGCCTTATCGTTTTTTGTACGATGACTTTATATATCTATATTCTTGTTGAAATATGGGCAAAAAGTGTTCAGTTTTTTGATAATTGTAGAACTTACATTTATTCTAAAAAATGCCTTAATTTGCTCTGATTATAACGGACCTAACATTTGATGACTGCTTCGGAGCCAAATATAACGTTGAAAGAGAAACAGCTTTTCCTCGATTTTCAGGAGGGAAACCATGCTGCTTTCGACTATTTCTTCGATAGGTATTATCAGGGGCTTTGCGTTTATGCCTACCGTATATTGAAATCAAATTCGGAGGCCGAAGACCTGGTTCAGGACTTTTTTGTACGAATTCTGGAGAACCGGAAAAATATCTTTATCGACACCAGTGTAAAGTCTTATTTCCTGCGTTCCGTTCACAATCGCTGCTTGGATAACCTTGCTCATCAAAAGGTTAAGATGAATCACGAGCAGTTTCGCCTGAAAATGATGAGCGAAGACGACCTTCATGAATATCCGCTGTTAGACAGCGAACTTACCCACCAAATAGAACTTGCTATTCAGAAATTGCCTGATGGGATTCGCGAAACATTTGTGCTTAACCGCTTTGAAGGATTTACTTACCAGCAAATTGCCACACGGGAAAATATATCGGTAAAAACAGTTGAATACCGTATCAGCAAGGCACTTACCATTCTCCGGAAAGACCTCGGCGATTATCTCCTTTTCCTCCTGGTTGTGAGCAAACTAAATTTTTAATTTTTTTTCGGAATTGTTTAGGGTGGGCTAATGGTTCACCGTCATATACATGAACAAAATCTATGGAAAATCACGATAACATACCCGAGTATTTGGTGGCTTATTTGCACGGAGAAGCTTCGGAAGAAGAACAATTGCTTGTTGCAGAGTGGCTTAAAGATGATGGAAATGCTGCCATATTCCGTCAGATGAAAAAGATCGACAGCCTGACATCTGACCTTGGCCTGCTTCATCAGTTCGATATTGAGAAAGGAAAAGTACAGGTCAGGAAAAAGTACAGGGTGAATAAAATTGTTTCAATAACTACCTGGGTTCAGCGAGTTGCAGCTGTGCTTTTTGTACCCGCTTTACTAGCCGGAGGCTGGTTTTATTCTCAGAAAGATAAACTGACAAAAGAATTGTCGGTTTTGATGGTCAATCAGGAAATAAATACACAACCCGGAACCAAGACTCACTTGTTTCTTCCCGACAGTACAGAAGTATGGCTCAATTCATCGAGTAGTCTGAAATTTCCTTCAGCATTTGTCGGAAACGAGCGGCGCATCAGCCTTCAGGGCGAGGCTATTTTTAAAGTTTATAAGAATAAAAAGAAACCATTTATTGTTAGTACCAGCAACATGGATATCGAAGCTGTTGGTACCGAATTCAATGTGTCGGCCTATCCGGGCGATTTAAAGCTGTCGACAACACTGGCTGAGGGAAAGGTAAAAGTAACCGACAAATCCGATGCTTCAAAAGTTATATTCCTCGATCCGGGAAGTCAGGTAGACTATAATACAACAAATAAAACATATCAAACCGAAAATGTGCGGGTTGAAGATGTAATTGCCTGGCGCGATGGGGTGCTCGTTTTTAACGAGACGCCATTCTATGAAGTTGCAGCCAAGCTGGGACGGTGGTTCAATGCCGATATTCATATCAACGATCAATCGGTTGCTAATTATCGTTTTACGGGCAAGTTTACAAGCGAAAGTCTCGATCAGGTGTTGGAGTTGCTTACCCTGTCAACTCCCATTACTTATTCGAGCAGTAAACGGGAAATGATGAATAACCAGGCTTACTCGAAACAAGAGATTAAGATCTGGAAGAAATCGAATGCGAAAGTCAATTAAAAAAGGATAAAATATAGCCTATGAATTGAAAATGTGTTAAACGAATCAGGGCAGTTCCCCAACTGCCCTGAAGGTTGATAACCGTCTGAACCACGGTTAAATTTTTAATTTATTAAATCAAAAAGTCATTCAAACGTATGAAAAAAAAATGTAATCACCTATGGGATGATGGAATTCATCGTTCCTGGAAAAAAATTCTTATTGTTATGAAACTAACAGTACTACTAAGCTTTCTTTTGATAACTCAGGTGTTTGCGCTAAAGTCTTATTCGCAGCGAACTCTGATAAATCTGAAGATGTCGAATGTGACTATTAAGGATGTGCTGAGAGAGATTGAAGAAAAGAGCGATTTTTATTTCCTGTATAACAACGACCTGATCAATGTGAACAGCACCGTAAGCATCGATGCCAAAAATGAAAAAGTACAGGATGTGCTTACCCAGCTGTTTTCTGACAAAAATATCAGCTTCCTGGTTAAAGATCGGCAAATTGTGTTGTCGCCTTTGACTATTGGTGCTGAAAACAATTCGGTAGCTGCACAAAAACTGAAATCAGTAACCGGTAAAGTTTCTGATCAGTCAGGTGGTTCGCTCCCGGGAGTTTCAGTAGTGTTGAAGGGCACTACCAATGGAACAATTAGCGATATCGACGGAAAATATACACTTTCGAATGTTCCTGAAAACGGGGTGCTGCAATTCTCGTTTGTAGGTATGAAAATGAAAGAAGTTCAGGTTGAAGGAAAAGCCACCATTAATGTGACTTTGGAAGAAGAAACCATTGGTATTGAAGAAGTTGTTGCTATTGGTTACGGAACTCAGAAAAAGAGCGATGTTACCGGTGCTATGATTCGTGTAGGCGAAAAAGAATTGTTGTCGCGCCCGGTTACCAATGCATTTGAAGCCATGCAGGGAAAAGCTGCCGGTGTTGATATTACCTCGAACGAACGTCCTGGTGAAAAAGGAAGCATTAATATTCGTGGTGTTCGCTCATTAACAGCAAGCAACGATCCGCTTTACGTCGTTGACGGTATTCCGCTGATGTCGTCGTCTGGTATCGAAACCATGAACCCTTCCGACATCGAATCAATTGACATTTTGAAAGACGCTTCAGCAACCGCAATCTACGGATCGCGTGGTGCCAACGGGGTTATTCTTGTTACTACCAAAAAAGGTAAATCCGGAAAATTAAGCCTGAACTATTCAGGAACTGTTACTGTTGAAAATCTGAAAGACCGCACCAAAATGATGGACGCGTCGGAATATATTACCTGGAGACGCTGGGCGTATTACTATGCCGATCCGGTAAACAACCCACGTGGCGACCAGCCAACTCAGGCCAAAGACTATGTGTATTTCCTCGGGGCTCGCGATGCCAGTGCATGGAACAACATCCTGAAAGGATGGGAAGGCGGAAGCTGGGATGGTTCTAAAGTTCAGACAACCGACTGGACC
Source organism: Bacteroidota bacterium (assembly GCA_021849365.1). GTDB lineage: Bacteria > Bacteroidota > Bacteroidia > Bacteroidales > Prolixibacteraceae > Aquipluma. Next base: position 8,800 of record JAJZSZ010000164.1, read on the forward strand.
GATATGGTAACCCGAACAGGTGTGACTACAGAACACAGTTTGAATGCCAGCGGCGGAACCGACAAAATGAAAGCCTATGCTTCATTTGGTTACCTCGATACCAAAGGTACTATGAAAGGACAGGGTTATACCCGTTATACTTCAAAAACCAGTGTTGATCTTATTCCTCTGAAATGGTTCGAAATGGGTGTAAGTGTAAATACAACTTACAGCATTCAGCAGTATGGTATGTCGAACACCGGTGGTCAGGCTTCTGGTCCGGGAAGTATTTATGCTGCAGCTGTTGGTCAGTTGCCTTATGCTGTTCCTTACGATGCCAACGGTAACCGTATTGATTACCCTGGTGGCGACGATGTGATAAAAACGGTTGCCAACGAATGGCAATACACAGATAACCAACGGAAGATGTTCCGTGCTTTGGGTAGCATTTATGCCCAGGTTAATATTATGCCCGGGTTGAGATACCGTGTAAATTTCGGTCCTGATTTCCGTTACTACACCAATGGTGTTTATATCGATGCTAAATCAGTAAACCGTGTTAACTCGCCAAATTATGCATCACTCCGGAACGAAAAAGACTTTTCGTGGACTTTGGATAATCTGCTTTATTACGATAAAAAAATTGGAAAGCATTCAATTGGAGCCACTTTGCTTCAAACTGCATCGTCGTGGGTAAACGATTATTCGTACCTGCAGGCTAAGGCTATCCCGATGGCCAG
>JAJZSZ010000165.1 GCA_021849365.1 Bacteroidota bacterium
GATCTCTGATGATGCTGACCTAAAACTGGCAGTATTCTGCACTGCACCAAATATCCGGAGTTATTTTTACAATATGTTGACTGAAACTATAGCAACTTTTGTTCTTATCATGGCAGTTCTTTACATGGCTACCCCTGAAGTTGGACTTGGTTCGCTTAATGCATTACCTGTAGCACTTGTGGTGCTAGGGCTAGGACTTTCGCTCGGAGGACCAACTGGTTATGCCATTAACCCGGCTCGTGATCTCGGGCCACGACTCGTGCATTCGCTGCTACCCATTAAGAAAAAGCGAAACAGCGATTGGGCCTATTCGTGGGTTCCAATCGTAGGTCCCTTTATTGGCGCATGTTTGGCTGCACTTTTATATATTTGCCTCAGTTAAAAACTGAACAAACACATGACAAAAAAACTATTTGCGTTTATCCTGATTCTGGTGGCATGCTGGAACAACAGCTCAGCTCAAAAACAAGTAAAAACCTCAGGAAATCCAATCATGGAAGGTTGGTACGCCGATCCTGAAGGTGCCATTTTCGATAATAAATTCTGGGTTTTTCCAACTTACTCGGCCAAATACGAGGAACAGGTATTTCTCGATGCCATTTCATCGGAAGACCTCGTTACCTGGAAAAAATACTCACACATCATTGATACTTCAGCCGTAAAATGGGCCAACAGAGCGATGTGGGCTCCGTGTATCGTCAAAAAAGACAAGCAATATTTCCTGTTTTTCTCGGCAAACGACATTCAGGCGCCCTTCCGTCAGGGTTATAAAGCCGAAGAAAACAAAATCGGAGGTATTGGCATTGGAGTGGCTTCGAAACCAGAAGGCCCTTACAAAGATTATCTCGGCAAACCTCTCATTCAGGAATTTTACAACAAAGCACAACCCATCGACCAGTTTGTTTTTCACGATAAAGACGGCCAGTATTACATCATTTACGGAGGCTGGGGCCATTGTAACATAGCAAAACTCAACGACGATTTCACAGGTCTAGTGCCATATTCCGATGGAAATTTGGTAAAAGAAATCACTCCGGAAGGTTATGTCGAAGGGCCTCTCATGTTTATCCGGAACGGAAAATATTACATGATGTGGTCGGAAGGTGGCTGGACCAACGATTCGTACAAAGCAGCCTACGGTATTGCAGATTCGCCATTCGGACCATTCAAAAAACTGGATACCATTCTGCAATCAGACCCAGCTATTGCAACAGGGGCAGGCCATCATTCAGTAGTGAATGTTCCGGGGACCGACGAATGGTACATTTTCTATCATCGCCGTCCTATCCCGAACAAAGGCCGTGATCACCGCGTGGTTTGCGTCGACCGCATGTACTTCAATGCCGACGGTACCATTCAACCAGTAAAAATGACCTGGGAAGGCGTTCCTCAGCGAAAACTGAAGTAAAAGCGAATGTTACCAAATTCTAAACTCAGGAAAGAAGCACCAACACGAAAGTTTTAAGTAAAACAAAATATTTTTCCTTTGCATAAGTATGACAACACAATTTATTCATATTCTAATCGCAATCGTGGCCACCATAGTGGCACCACGCAGGAGGGATATGGTATAAAGCAAGATATAGAAACAAAATTCTGAAGCCATTCCCTCCAAAAGGGAGTGGCTTTTTTATTTCAATTAGTTCGGTATGATGAATTTTACTCTAGTGGCGGTGACGATTATTATTGTGAACGAGTTCACATAGAGAAAGCATTTGCCCTGATTCATCGAAAGCCTTTCTCTATGTATTTAGAGGAAGGCTTTTTTGTTTGGCAATTTTTAATCTCAAAAATTAAATACAATGGAAACAAATTACGAAAGCCTGATCTCGAAAAGTTGTAAAAACATCCCCAAATCGTTCGTTCGCGAAATCCTCTCGGTATGCGACAAACCCGAATTTATCTCGTTTGCAGGCGGATTGCCCAACCCAACGTATTTCCCTGTAGAACAAATGAAGGAAGCCTTCGAAAAAATAATGGAAACCGATGGCAAAGCAACCATGCAGTATGCCGAAAGCCAGGGTTATTATCCTTTGCGTCAATGGATTTGCGATTGGTACAATACCAAGTACAATATGCAAATCACTCCTGAGAACATCCTGATTACCAACGGATCTCAACAAGCATTGGATATGACCTGTAAGCTTTTCATCAATTCTGGTGAACCGCTGATGATGGAAAAACCGTCGTATTTGGGAGCTATTCAGGCCTTTTCGGCTTACCGGCCCGAGTTTCATCAAATCCGCTTAAACAATTCCGGAATCGATCTGAACGAACTGGAGAATGTAGTTTTGAAAACCGGATCACGAATTTTATACGGAATACCTAATTTTCAGAATCCAACCGGCATTTCCTATAACCACCAAACGCGTGAAGATTTGGCTATTTTGCTCGATTGGTATGGCATCATGTTCATCGAGGACGACCCATACAACGAAATTCGCTTTGATGGTGAGTCTCTCTCACCCGTTTATGCACTAAATCCTTTACAAACCATTTGGTGCGGGTCGTTCTCAAAAATGGTATCTCCCGGAATCCGCGCAGGCTGGGTTTGTGCTCCGAAAGAATTGATGCCCCATCTGTTACGAATCAAACAGGCCGCTGATTTACACACCAACAACATCGTTCAGCGACTGATTTACCGCTTTTTATGCGATAACGATCCGAATGATCACCTTTTTAAAGTTCGGCAGGCTTATAAAACACAAAAAGACTGCATGATTCAAGCCATTCAGCAACATTTTCCGGAAGAAATAAGTTACACCGATCCTGAAGGCGGAATGTTTATCTGGGCCACACTTCCCTCTTTTCTGAATTCGGACAAGCTGGTTCAGGAAGCCATTCAGGAAAAAGTAGTTTTTGTGCCCGGACGATCGTTTTATACTACCAACGATGGTTACCAAAATATGCGCCTGAATTATTCCAACTCTTCAGAAGAAATGATTGAAGAAGGCATTAAACGACTCGGTAATTTGATAAAAAAGGCTATAATTCGGGAAAAAGAAACGAAGCTGATAAGCCAAACTTATTAATTTTACGGAACAACCAACAAATCTGAAACAACATGACCAGAATTCCATTCGACCTGATGAAATCGACCATCAAGCAGGCTTTTTTAAACGCCGGAATGCCCGAAGCAAAAGCCGATATCTGCGCACAAATCCACACTGAATCGAGCAGAGACGGCGTTTATTCGCATGGATTGAACCGGGTGGAGAGATTTGTTGATTATATTGGGAAAGGTTGGGTTGATGTTCATGCTGAACCATCGCTTGAAAACAGTCTGAGCAACATTGAGATTTACAATGGGAATCTGGGACCTGGTATTTTGAATGCTCTGTTTGCCATGAACCGTGCAACCGAAATTGCCGCGAAACACGGATTAGGAATGGTTAGTTTGAATAACACCACCCACTGGATGCGCGGTGGCGCTTATGGCTGGCAAGCTGCCGGGAAAGGATTTGCTGCCATTTGCTGGACAAATACCGAATCGTGTATGCCTGTTTGGGGCGGAAAATCAGAAGCAATTGGGAATAATCCGTTCATCATGGCAGTTCCCCGAAAAGAAGGACATGTGGTGCTCGATATGGCCATGTCGCAATATTCGTATGGAAAACTTCAGGTTACCCGCTTGAAAGATCAGAAACTGCCCTACCCCGGCGGTTTTGATCAGGAAGGAAACCTGACCGATAATCCAGGAGAGATTGAGCTAACCCGTCGAATTTTACCGATGGGTTACTGGAAAGGATCGGGTTTTGCCGTGATGCTCGACTTGTTTTCAGCATTGCTTTCCGGAGGACTAACCACTGCAAAAATTGATAAAGCCGGTTTGGGAAGCTGCGGTAGTTGTTGCCAGGTTTTTATCGCCATCGATCCGCTCAGGTTTAACTCAGGCGAATTTGTGGAACAAGCCATTGCCGATACCATTGCACAAATCAAATTATCGGAAATGGCTGAAGGAGTGAATGAAATTTATTACCCGGGAGAGCAATCTCTGAAAACCCGGGCTGAGAATTTGAAATCAGGCATTCCGGTTAACGACGGTGTATGGGCCAAAGTAATGGAACTGGCAACGATCGGTTGATTTATCTGCTCATTCGCTTTTTCTTATAAACAGCAAAAAGATCTTCTTCATCTACTCCTTTTTTGATGCCATCGATGAGCAGAGGCATCAAAAGAGGCAACTCTGCTTCTTCGAATCCTGATTTTAGTGCAAGGCCATTGGCAAGTTTAAGTTCATCATCACTGAATTCTCCATCGGCTGACACCATTTTCACGATTTCATACAATTGTTCAAACCGTTTCACAAGTTCGTAAGGTGGGATATACGATGATTGTTTGTTGGAAGTCATTAACTCTTCAATCTCCAGAGCTGTCAGGCCAAGTTTGCTGCCCAAACGGTTTAACATTTGCTGTTCTGCATCGTCAATTTTACCATCCGCATTTGCAATCTGAACCAAATGAATAAAGTGTTCTTTGCCTTGTTTTCTTTCCGCATGATCAAAGTGATCCAAAAATTTCATTGCCATAGTTATACCTGCTTTAGTTAATTTAGATGAAACAAATCTGTAATGTTCGAAGTTCTGTTTTTGCCGAATAATTATACTTAAAAAAAACGAAATTACATCAAACATATAAAACAAAAAGAGCAGGCTTATTGCCTGCTCCTACACATCTATACATCTCCAAATCTGTTATAAATCGGTAATAACTTTATATTTCGGAACTAACGATTTCATAATGGTCCAGCCAATCAGATAAGCTACTGCACAAAAACAGAATACAATGAAATAACCGGCTGGTTTTCCTTCAAACCCTAAGAAAGTCATATGGGTATCACCGGCATAAACGAATAGTCTTCCTGCCGATTTTTGCAAAATCATCGAGCCCAAACCGCCAGCCATACCTCCAATACCTGTAATGGTTGCAATGGCATGTTTTGGGAACATATCGCCAACCGTTGAGAAAATATTTGCCGACCACGATTGATGCGCTGCACAGCCCAAACCAATCAGGATAATCGGGAACCAAGGTGAGATGGTTCCTAAAGGTTGGGCCAGTAAAACCAAAAGCGGAATAAATGCAAAAATAAACATGGCTTTCATGCGGGCTGCATATGGGTTCATTCCGGTTTTTCTGATAATAATTGAAGGTAGTTTTCCTCCATAAATCGAAAGCGTGGCAATAGCATATAGGGTGAAGATAAGCGCAACTCCTAATCCCTGCGAAGTTTTAATACCAAACTGCGTGTTCAGGTATGATGGTGTCCAGAACAGGAAGAACCACCAAACACCGTCGGTCATAAACTTACCAACTGCAAATGACCATGTTTGTTTATACTTGAAGCAATCAAGCATCGAAATTTTCTTCTCCTGAACAGAAGCAGCCTGTATCTCATTTTCATCCTGCGAGTTTCTGTCTGACAGAATATAATCCAATTCTGCCTTGTTTACATGCGGATTTTCTTCCGGTTTTTTGTACATGAATACCCAGAAACCCATCCAGAGAAATCCGAGCGCTCCAATTACAATGAACGACATTTCCCACCCAAAAGCTTTAGCCAGCAAAGGGATAGAAAGTGGAGCGATTAAGGCTCCAACCGATGCACCGGCATTAAATATACTGGTTGCATAAGCACGGTCCTTTTTAGGAAAATACTCAGCAGTAACCTTAATTGCAGCAGGGAAGTTACCGGCCTCACCAATAGCCAGAACAATACGTGCAACAATAAAAGAATACATACTTACAGTTGATATAACAACAGCAACATCACCTACAGCCTGGGCAAGTTCAGCAGCTGAATGCAAGCCAACCCACTGCTCGGTAACCACTCCGCAAAGTGCGTGCATACAAGCACCAACCGACCACACACCAATTGCCCATAAAAAACCTTTCTTAGTGCCCATCCAATCAACAAAACGGCCGGCAAACAACATTGAAATGGCATAAACAATGGAGAAAATAGAGGTAATCGTGCCGTAATGGTTTTCGTTCCAATGGAACTCGGGCTTAATGAATTCATCCCAGGTCAAGGACAAAACCTGACGATCGAGGTAGTTGATCGTTGTGGCAACAAATAAAAGAGCGACTATCGTCCATCGGTAGTTCGTCATCTTAGCAATGCTATTGGTCGACTGCATAATTTAGTTTTAGTGATTAGTATTGGTTTATTTTAATTTACGATCTGAGTTTTTTTATAATCTCCAAAGCCTGACTGCATTTCTCGGTTATCACACCATAGTTCCCGGCTTCGATTACTTCTTTCGGGAAAAGTTGTGATCCCATTCCCACACAGTGTACTCCGGCTTTAAACCAGCCTTTCAGGTTGGCTTCGTCAGGCGAAACACCACCTGTAGGCATAATGCTGGCCCATGGCATCGGACCTTTCACTCCTGAAACGAAATCAGGACCACCAACAGATGAACCCGGGAATACTTTTACAACTTCAGCACCCAGTTCATGCGCACGATTAATTTCGGTTACAGAACCACATCCCGGACTCCAGGCAATTTTACGGCGATTGCAAACAACTGCAGTTTGCTCATCAATCAATGGAGCTACAATAAAATTTGCACCCAACTGAATGTAAAGAGCAGCTGTTGAGCTATCAATAACTGAGCCTACTCCCAAGATCATTTCCGGAGTTTCCTTTACTGCCCATTTTGACACTTCGGCAAATACTTCGTGGGCAAAATCTCCACGATTGGTAAATTCAAATACGCGAACGCCTCCGTCGTAACAAGCTTTAACAACCTGTTTGCAAACACCGGCGTCTTTATGGTAGAATACCGGAACCATGCCGGTTTCCTTCATTTTTAATGCTACTTCTATTCTTGTAAAACGTGCCATTTCTGAAAGTTTAAAGTTTCAGGTTCCAAGTTTACCAGGAACCTTGGTTTAATTTTATTTTGGATATTGGATATTCGTTATTTATCATTGGATATTTTCTAAGTTCCAATATCCAATACTCAATAACCAATATCGAAGTTAAAAACTATCTTGCAACGCGTCCTGAAGCATCTCCGCCCATCAGTTTTTCAACTTCGTCAACAGTTACCTGGTTATAATCGCCATAAATGGTATGTTTCAGACATGATGCAGCAACAGCAAAATTCAATGCTTTCTGATCGTCGTTGGTATAAGTCAGCAATCCATAAATTAAACCACCCATGAACGAGTCGCCACCACCAACGCGGTCAACAATATCGGTAATCTGGTAAGTTGGAGCTTCAAACAAAGTTTTTCCATCCCAAAGTACACCCGACCAGCTGTTATGATTGGCATTTACCGACCCGCGTAAGGTAGTAATAACTTTTTTACAACGCGGAAACTTAGCCATAATCTGTTTTGAAACAGATTCATAGGCGGCTGCTTCAACATGCCCTCCGGTTACATCAACGCCTTCAGGTTTAATACCCAAAACCATCTCTGCATCTTCCTCGTTGCCCAAAACCACATCAGTTCCGGCCACAAGGGCTGGCATCACTTCACTAGCCTTTTTACCATATTTCCAAAGATTTTTACGGAAGTTCAGGTCGCACGAAACAGTAATGCCTTTTTCGTTGGCTTTCTGAATAGCTTCAGCGCAAACGTCTGCAGCACCCTGTGAAATTGCTGGTGTAATCCCAGTCCAGTGGAACCAGTTTACGCCTTCAAAAACTTTGTCCCAGTCAATCATTCCTGATTTAATTTCTGCAATAGCAGAATGAGCACGGTCGTAAACCACCTTACTTCCACGGCTTACAGCGCCTGTTTCCAGAAAATAAATTCCCAAACGATCGCCACCATAAACAATCTGATCTACACCAACGCCATATTTTTTCAGGTCCATCACGCACGATTGTGCAATGTCGTTTTTAGGCAAACGGGTCACAAAGTCAACCGGGATACCAAAATTAGCGAGCGAAACGGCTACGTTTGCTTCACCACCGCCAAATGTGGCATTTAATGTATTTGTCTGACTAAAACGCAAATAGCCCGGAGTGGCTAAACGCAACATGATTTCTCCAAATGTTACTACTTTCATTTTTATTACTATTTATTGATTTACAATTGACAATTTCAAAATCAGGAATTTTGGCCAGTTCGCCTTATTCAGTGAATTAATGCAATCGATTGCAAATCTACTATTTTTATCTACGTAAGCAAGTTATATCCGTACCAAAAGGCGGGAAAAACAACTTAATTTTTAGAAATTGAAATAATTCTTTGCGTTATAAAAGCAAATATTTTCAACCATTTGCCCCAATAACTCCATGTCGTTCGGAATTTCACCATTCTCTACATCATTCCCCAAAATATTACAAAGGGTACGACGGAAATACTCGTGACGGGTGTACGACAAAAAGCTTCGCGAATCAGTCAACATTCCGACAAACCGACTCAGCAATCCGAGATTCGACAGTGCGTTGATTTGTTTCTCCATACCATCTTTCTGATCGAGGAACCACCAGCCCGAACCATATTGCATTTTACCAGGTACACTTCCGTCCTGGAAATTACCGATCATAGTGGCATAAAGTTCGTTATCTGCCGGATTCAGGTTATATAAAACAGTTTTGCAAAGTTTGTTTTCGGTATCCAAACGGTCGAGTAGTTTCGACAAAGCTTCGGCAACTGGCTTGTCGCCAATCGAATCGAATCCGGTATCGGGCCCCAGTTTATTGAATAAACGGGTATTGTTGTTGCGTAAAGCTCCAATGTGCAATTGCTGTGTCCATCCACGCGAATGATCCATCACTCCAAATTCATAAAGCATGCACGATTTGAACTTCAGGATTTCTTTTAAGGTCAAGTGATGTCCTGCCCTTACCTTATCAAATATTACACAAATCTCATCCGAGGTATAATCCTCTGCAAAAGCAGTATCCAGACCATGATCGGACAGGCGGCATCCATTTTCATGAAAAAAGTGATGGCGTTTATCCAAAGCTGTTATCAGGTCGGCAAACGAATTGATTTCCACGCCTGAAACTTTTGACAACTGGTCGATATATACATTAAACGAAGCCGGATTTTCAACCATCATGGCTTTATCGGGGCGCCAGGCTGGTAAAACGGCAACTTCAAATCCTGATTCTTTGATTTGTTTATGATATTCGAGCGAATCAATCGGATCGTCGGTTGTGCAAATGGTATGCACATTGGCCATACGAATAATGCCACGGCAACTGTATTCAGGGGTTTGCAGCTTGGCATTGCAGGCATCGTAAATCTGGCGAGCATTTTTGGGACTCAAAACCTCGTTGATGCCAAAGAATTTCTTTAATTCGAGGTGAGTCCAGTGAAATAATGGATTACGTAAGGTGTGTGGAACTGTTTCTGCCCACTTTTCAAACTTTTCCCAATCGCTGGCATCGCCGGTACAAAACCGTTCGTCAACGCCGTTGGTACGCATTCCGCGCCATTTGTAATGATCGCCGGCCAGC
>JAJZSZ010000166.1 GCA_021849365.1 Bacteroidota bacterium
TAGCAATGCATTATTGGTTTCTTTTTGCTTAAATGCTTCAGGGAAACTTGAAAATGGCGTTTCCACTTCTGATTCGAGCTGCATATAATCGTCAATTGAAACCTGATTGACAGCTTCGTTAAACTTGTCGGCAACCGATACGCAAACATTTCCTGAAACAGGTTGGTTATTCTCGTCGGTCAACTGCACTTTGACCAGCATTTTCCCCTTTGGCTGCAGTTTAGTTTTTTCGGGCGCTACGTTGATCTTAAGGGCCAGTTTGTTATCCTTAAACACCAAACGTTCAGCGAGTAAATTACCTTCTTTCGAAAATACCGAAAGTAAATTAATGCCGTGAGGCAATTGATTGGCCGGCAGTTTTATTCTTCCGGTTCCGTTAATTTCCATATCGCCTGCCCAGTACACGCTGTTTCCATGCGTTATAATCAGCGAAATATTGTGTTTTTGCTTATCCTGAAAAATCAGGTTGGCATAAATGAAATCGGCATCAGTTTTTACAACGGCAATAGCCAATCCGTTGGAAGAAGGCGCCGGAAGTTCGAACGACTGTCCCTGACCAGTTGTGCCTGTTAGCTGAAGTTTGAGTTTTTGCTGGCCTGTATTCAATACCGAAAACAGACCAAGTCCTTTGGTCAGCGTTTTAACCGGTGTTACCGGGCTGCCATCCTGATTTACCACACTACCTTCTACATCAACCGGAATTCCCCATTTATTGAAAACGGAGAAGCCGATCCGTGTAGGAATACCAGCAACCAGATTTCCGCCTTCAGGATAAAAACGAACCACCAGCGGATCGATACTGGTTGGCAGGAATATTTCGTGTTTCCACTCATCCTTTAAGTCGGACAGCTCGCAAATGAAAGGCTCGCCGTTGGTTTTAGCCGGAATAGTCAGCGGAATTGTGACTTTTCCGTTATCGTCAGTTTTAATTTTATCGGTTGCCAATACTTCCGGTCCGTTTTTCAGCTTGTACCTAAGATACTCGTTTTTAAGAATATTCCCTGTTATATCGCGCAGAACGACAAAAAGTTCATTCGACTTTTCGGCAACCGACACACTGTCTTTGGCAATGGCTTCAACCACCCATTGGTTATTGTACTGCTGATCGATTTTCAGGCGGACAACCGAAACCTGATCGGGCGAGTAAAGCGAGGAAGTATAGGCACCAAGGAAATACGTGTCAGACTGGACATTGTCGGGAACAATAAGCGTTCCGGAGGCTTCGCCTTTTGTTAAGTCGTATGAGTTTTTTAACAAAAGAGCGCCGGCTTTATCATACAACCCGATAGAAAGTTTGCTGCCTTCTTCCGAAGCGGGACGGTTTTCGGCATCGGCAACAAACGCCCTGAACCAGATGGCTTCTCCAGGTTTATATTCTGATTTGTCGGTTACCAAAAACACTTTTTCCTGAGGGTAATAACTGAAGTAATTAGTTATTTGCAGACTAATTTTTGGAATTGGCCCCTGATCCTGTTCCTGAGCCGGAAGAAATGTCACTGCAATGACCATCAATACCAATAAAATAAGTGCTTTCATATTACGCGGTTTTATTTGTGGTTGAGAATTCGTTTTTTATCGAAAAACAGAGAATCGTTTCGCTGCGAATATTCCTGCAACGATTTTCTTAATTCCTCCGAGGGTTTTATGATATTATTGTCACCCCAGAAGCCATCATCGTAATTTGTTACTACTTCGGTAAATATTTCGTTTGAATTGAATGTTTCGTCCTTTTTAAAACGGGTTCCTTCGTCGGGTTTAATATCGGTAATAAGAAGGTCGGAATCGCTGTGAAAAACCGAATTGACTTTATCCTGCTTGCTGCGTACCCTGAAATTGAGCGATGCCTGGGCTGTACTCAAATGCCATTTGTTATTGGCTCTTCGGTAGCTTACCTTGTACTCGACGTTGATTGGCCTGACATAGAAGTCTTTCGGCTTTTTCCTGATCAGTGATTCGCGGGCAAATTTTAAACCCGAACGACTCAGGCTAAACTCAGCCCTCACCAAGGCAAACGACGACATATCTACATACAATTTTCCCTGGTAGCAAGGGTAATCAACCTTCTCTTTCGGCTTAAACTGAATGACATAGGTTTCGCGGTTATCCACCTCAACAATCTCATCCATCGTGTATTTATAAAAATCGCGAAACTCAGGATCGAGAAAAGTATCAAGTGTTTTTACAACATCCAGCTTGGTAATGTAATACGGCCCACCCTGAATTTTGAAGTCGACAAACTTAAATGGCATCACATTCAGGCTCTTTCTGCCTTTTATAACTTTAACTTTATCCTGAGCAAATGTATTGTCGTACGAAGCTTTACGTATCTCCATCAAAGCTTCAGCAACATCAATGTACTTGCTGTCCTGCTTCAGCACTTCACGGTAAAACGAAGTCATAATTTCATTGTCGCGCGGGTAGTTGAGCTGTATTTTCGACAATATTTTGCTGATAATTTCTTCGGGGTAAATTACAGTCACCTTCACTTCTTTCAACTGTACCGAAGTGGGCTGTAGCGGAATGGTATAACTCTGGTCGGTAAGCTCGCTAATGGGTTGCAGATATTGCCGGTAACCTAAACACGAAACAACAACGGTATCATGTTTCATCGCCTCGGGAATTTTCAGTACAAACTCACCATCGTTGTTTGATACTGTTCCGATGTTGCGACGGTAAATGAAAATGTTTGAATAGGGCAATACATCTTTTTCTTCGCGGTCGATCACTTTTCCTTTAAAAACAATTATCGGGGGTTTCCCCTGCCCCAACTCAGCAGCTTTCTTCTGAACCACGTCCAGAGTACTAATAACAATCTGATCTCCAAGTGATTTATACTGAAACTGTTTATTGAATAATGTATCGAGTGTTTCCTGGATCGTTTTGTCTGCAATCGAAATGCTTGACTGTTTATCGGCCTTGATTAAGGCGGCATCATACGAAAAAAACACTTTGGCCTGCTGCGAAATTAAATCCAAAATCGTAGCAATGCTTTCATTATTCACTTCAAGGGTTATCTTCTTATCCAGAACGGAAATGTTCTCCTTTTGTCCGTAGGAAAACCTTATTGACAAAAGGAGAACAAGTAAAATTAGTCCGTTGGCTGGTAATGATTTCATCCTTTGTTCTGGTTATCAACGGACGTAACTATATAACTGCGAAACAAGGAACTCACATATCTGTTTGTTCATTGGGCTTATCGGTTAGTTCAAACACATTATTTTTATCAGAACATCTTCTTCAGGAAAAATTCGGTTTTTATCTGCTCACCATTCCGAAGCACAGTCATCTTTATTTTACGGTCTTCCTGACTTTGGAAGAGTAAATTTATATCATTTAAAGTTAACGACTTATTACTCGTGTTATTTAATGAAATAATCTGGTCGTTTTCGAGGATTCCGGCATAATATGCAGGCGAGTTTTTGCGGATGTTGCTAACCAGAAAGATAGGCAAACCAGGCATCGGGTTGGTTACTTCCAAACCGCTCATGTTGTAGTTAAAGTCGTCTTTCAAATCAGCATTTGGCCGCAGGATGAGCCTTCTGCCCGGATAATCCATGGTAACATAGAACCGGCGAAGTATCTCGGCTCCAAGTGTTCCGTTCCGATCGTTTTTCCCAATAAGTTCGTCAACCAGTTCGTTGTCAGGGAAAGCCACAATGGGTTCGTACAATACCAGCGGGCCAACCCAAATGGCACCAATCCGCCCTTTCTTACCATACAAATCACCACTTAGGCCTCTTCCAAGGAAGGTTTCGATGTGATTGTCGGGAAGCGAAATCCGGCTGTCAGAATTTGTTGATAACCAAATAGCATCGCTGGCACCGGTATCAACCAGCAGTTTCACCGGAACATCTTCGTTTTTATCGGTTACAATACTGGTAGTTACAAAAGGCTTGTTCTGTTCGAAACTAAGCGGCAGCACAATATCTCTTTCCTTTTCCTTGTAGGTAAAATATTCCGGCTTGATCAAAGTAATTTTGTGCTCCGAATAATCAATTTTAACCACATAATCTTTGAAAAGGTTAAAGCCAATCAATCCGTGAACCGGTATTCCAAGGATATGCGAAATCTGGAAATTCTCGTTGATTACCATGTGAATTTCCTGATCATAAGCGGCAAGTCCGTCGAGTGTGATTGTGTTATTTCCTGACCTATAAGCTGTTAGCTGCTCACCCTCGCCCAATCCTCTCACGTTGATGGGTTGGAGGAAATTCAGGTTCAGTTTATTAACGAACGGCAATTCGGTAATGATTGGATATCTGACCCCGGTATCCAGAATGAAATTCAACGTATCCGAGTTATTTATCGTTACCGGTATAATAATCAGGTTATTAGACGATTTGAAATTAAAAGTAATCGACTTTTTCTTCGGACTATCGAAGATAAAACCTGCCTGATTGGTGTAATTTCGCATCTTCTTCTCGTAATCGAGACTTTTATCAACCTGTTGTTTTTCCCTGATAACCAAAAGGTTGTCCTGAATTTCGAACAACAGTCTCGAATCCTTCATCAGCTGGTCGAGCACAAACTTGATAGGTTTGTTCGATACATTCAGGTTAATATTCTTTCCTTCAATCAGGTCAGAGTTGTACGAATAGTCGAGGTGAAGGTAATTGCAGATTTTTTCAATTACTTCTGAAAGAGATTCATTATCAGCGTATATACTGATATTCTGGTCCAAGACACTTGCTTTTGGGTTATTTTTTAAGTCTTGAGCCTTATTTTGTAAAGTGCTTTGTTTGGTTGTTTTGGGGTTCTGTTTCTGGCTAAATAACTGAACCGGAGCAGTAGCAAACAAGACAAATATTATGCAAAATATAATAGAGGGTATAATTCGAATTGTTTTCATGGCATTTAAACAATTAAAGTTAAGATCGTGCTTTTAACACATACTGCCCATCGATCTCCTGAATCTCGATCGGGAAAGTGTTTTCGATGACTTTCAGAATAAAATCGAGCGGATAGTCATTAAACTGAGCAGTGAGAAGAAGTTCGTTCAGCTTTGGATCAGCCAAACGGATGTTTACTTTGTAAACTTTTTCAAGATTTTCAATTACCTCGCGTAACGAGGTCGCCTTAAATGTCAGGTTGTGCGTTTTCCAGGCAATAAAATTGGGATCCTGGTTGGTAGTTTTCTGCATGGTATTACTTGCATAAACCAAAGTTCCCTTGTCGCCCGGAGTCAGGATCAGTTCATCAGTTTGTAGTTTTTCTGAAGTTTTGTTTACCACCTGTACTTTTCCGGTTTGAACAATAACTTCAACTTGTTTTGTGGCTGGATAAGCGCTAACACTAAAGCTGGTACCAAGAACTCTAATCTGCGCTTTTCCGGCATGAATAATAAAAGGTTTGTTTTTGTCAGGTTTAACTTCAAAAAAGGCTTCTCCTTCAATGGTCACCTCACGGTTCTTCCCGCTAAATTTCTTAGGATAAGAGATTTTTGTATTGCTGTTCAGGCTAACGAAAGTCCCATCGGGTAATGCGACAGTATTCAGCACCTTATCGGTGGCAACAACCTGCAACATTGATGCAGACGAAGCCGGACGATAAAAAAATTCGTACCCCGAAACCAAAAGGAGAGCTCCCACCAGGATTGCAGCAGCCATCCTGTATAATCTGTTTGAAATGAACTTTCTAACTATTATTTTTCCAAACCCGGCCTCGTCCTTGCCAATCCGCTTCTCAACTTTTCCCCAGGCTTGTTCGGCAGGATATTTCTTCAAATCGAAAAACAAATCAACCTTCTCTGTCAACGTTAAAAGTTGCCCGCCTTCGCTTTCCGAGGGAAACATTCCGTTAACAGCAGATTTTAGTTCTTCCGCAGTCATTTTATTGCTTTCGTCGTAAATCGATTTTGCGAGCAACTCCCAACTTTTATCGTCAATATGTTGATTTGTTTTCATACAAACTAATGACATTAATGTGAAGACGTACCCCTATTTGACCTGTTATTTTTTTTCAGAATAAAAAATAAAGTCGTTAAATGGTTACTGAAATCTTTCAGTTCTTCGCGCAGGTATTTCAGGGCAAGCCCCATTTGAGCTTCAACGGTTTTAACCGAAATATCAAGTTTATCGGCGATCTCCTTATATTTCAAACCTTGCTCGCGGCTTAATCTGAATATTTCTTTTCGTTTGGGAGGAAGCGAATCGATACATTTTTCGATTCGCTGAATCAAATCAACTTCAAGAAAGTACTGTTCGGTATTTATTTCATGTTGTGCGGTTTCGAGTACCTTGCTGGCATATTGTTTCTTTATCTTTTCGTGCTGAATCTGGTTGAGACAATGATTTCGCACCGAACGAAACAAGTAATGCTTAACCGAAGTTTCAATATTAAGGACCAACCGCTTCTCCCAGATTTTAACAAACATATCCTGAACAATCTCTTCGGCCTGCTCACTATCGGCGAGAAACTGACAAGCAAAATGACACATAGCCGAATAATACCTCAGGAACAAAGCTTTAAAGGCTTGTTCGTCACCATCTTTAAGTTTCAAATACAGTTCCCTGTCTTCTGTCAAGTCCATAAGTTCTCCGGGTTCAGCGGCGATTTTTGAGAATTCGGCTAAAGGTATAAAAAAATCGAAAGTTGTATATTATTGATCACTTCTTCTGCTTACAAGCATAAAATTTCTGAGATCAGAATATTTTTTACAGCAATTAGAACAGATTCTCAGAGTGCCCAAAATTAACAACTTCAGATCATAAACTATTCTATTTCTGCCACTTATTAAATATTTCCAATCTAAATGAAGCTCATGGAAACATTCACAATAAACGCTGAAACCAACAGAAAAACTAAATTTTGAAAGAAATGCTTTGCGTAAAGGAATTTTCCATTATTTTTGCAGCCGGTTTACGAAACGCCCGAATGGCGGAATTGGTAGACGCGCTGGACTCAAAATCCAGTGATAGCAATATCGTGCCGGTTCGATTCCGGCTTCGGGTACAAAAAGAGCCGCTTGACTTACAAACAGTTAAGCGGCTCTTTGTTTTTAGTCGCTTTTCTTCAGCAAAACAATTAATGTCATTTTGACGCTTCTAAATATTTTATCATATTTGCTGACTGATAATCAATTCCTAATCTGAACCTGAAATGAAACAAACTCTTTTGCTCTTAAGTTTTATTACTCTTTTCATCGGGCAGACCTGTTTGGGCGCAATCCTCCCCATGTCCAACGAACCCGACTCAGTTTACCTTTTTTCGTACGCGACAACTAAAAACTCAAATACCAACGGACTTCATTTTGCCTGGAGTACTGATCAGAAAAACTGGACCTCGATTGGCCCCGAAATGCGTTTTTTGTTTTGCGATTACGGCCGCTGGGGTGTCGAAAAACGAATGATCACGCCATTTTTATTTTTAGCACCCGACCAAACATGGCACTGTGTATGGAGTTTGAACGAACATACGGGCACTTTTGCCCATGCCGAATCGAAGGATTTGATTTATTGGTATCCTCAAACTTACCCGGTAGTTTTACCCGATAACAACTGTTTGGAACCTGAAATAAAAAGCTTGCCTGACGGGAAATATACTGTTTCTTGGATCAGTACCGGAGGAAATCAGAGAAAAGCATTCGGTGTAACTACTTCTGATTTTAAAACTTATAGTCAGGCAAAAGAAATACAAGCGAGCGAACGGCAGAACCTGCGTCAAAAAGTATCGATCGCGGGTAATATTGAGATCGGAACGATGCACAAAGTGGCTTGGTCTATAGTTGAAAATTTACTGAATAAACAAAAACTGAATGCTTACCGCGATCAGCAGTGGGGCGAAACAACCAAAACTGATTCACTACGATTCGGTTCGTTAAAAACACTGAATGCGACGGTCACTGTTGACAATACAAAGACCAAAAAAATCAGCGATATGCTGATTGGCGTTTTCTTCGAAGATATTAATTATGCTGCCGATGGCGGATTGTATGCCGAATTACTGCAAAACCGCGATTTTGAATATGCCCTCAGCGATAAAGAAGGACGCGATAAAACCTGGAATAGCAAAAAAGCTTGGCATGTATCCGGCAGTGGTGTCGAATTTTTGATCGACTCCGTTAAATCAATTCATCCCAATAATCCGCATTTTGCTGTTTTGAAAACCACAGAACCAGCTTCGGCATTGGTGAATGAAGGATTTGATGGAATTTCGATTAACGCCGGCGATAAATACGATTTCTCTTTGTTTGCCGGAAATCCCGATCAGAAAAGTAAGAAGCTGCTTATTCGTTTGACAGGGAAAAACGGCGAAAGCTATGGAGAAACAACTGTTGTCGTGAATTCGGCAGATTGGAAAAAATACACGGCAATTTTGGTTGCCAAACAAACCGCAACTGATGCCCAACTCGAAATTATTCCACAAAGTTCAGGTGCAGTTAAGCTGGACATGATATCCTTGTTTCCGCAGAAAACATTTAAAGGCCATAAAAACGGTATGCGAGCCGACCTTGCGCAGACTATTGCTGATATCCACCCTAGATTCATTCGTTTCCCCGGAGGTTGCGTGGCTCATGGCGACGGGCTTGGCAATATTTATCGATGGAAAAACACGGTGGGGCCACTTGAATCGCGCAAACCGCAAAAGAACTTATGGGGTTACCACCAATCAGCCGGATTGGGCTATTTCGAGTATTTTCAGTATTGCGAAGACATCGGTGCAGCGCCTCTGCCGGTTATTGCAGCCGGAGTCCCCTGCCAAAATTCAGCCACCGGCGGAGCCGGTCAACAGGGAGGAATCCCGATGTGTGACATGGACAACTACGTTCAGGAAGTGCTCGACCTGATCGAATGGGCGAATGGCGATGCCACTACCAAATGGGGAAAAATCCGTGCCGATGCAGGACACCCGAAACCGTTCAACCTGAAATACATTGGTATTGGCAACGAAGACCTGATCAACGATATTTTTGAAGAGCGGTTTACCATGATTTTTAATGCCGTAAAAGAAAAGCATCCTGAAATTACAGTTATTGGAACCGTTGGCCCGTCATTCGAAGGAACCGACTATGTTGAAGGTTGGAAAATCGCGACAAAACTGGGCGTTCCAATGGTCGACGAGCATTACTATCAATCTCCGGGCTGGTTTATCTATAATCAGGATTACTACGACAAATATGATCGCTCCAAGCCGAAAGTTTACCTGGGCGAATACGCCTCGCACTTGCCAGGTCGAGTAATAAATATCGAAACAGCTTTATCCGAAGCACTTTAGATCG
>JAJZSZ010000167.1 GCA_021849365.1 Bacteroidota bacterium
GCAACGGCAATCGACAGTGCAGCACGAATTGAGTTCGGGAAGATTTCGGCCAACAATACCCAGCAAACGGGACCCCAGCTCATGGCAAAAGCTGCAGTGTAAAGCAACATGAAGGCCAAAGCTGCGTAGCCTTGTCCGGTAGTGAGCGCTCCACCTGCCTGTCCCAGAAAGAAAGTAAAACCAAGCAATATCATACTAATAGCCATACCAAGCGATCCAATAATCATCAAAGGTTTACGGCCATATTTATCAACGGTAAGAATAGCAACAACGGTAAATGTGAGGTTTACAATACCTACAATAATGGTTTGCAGCAACGAGCTGTCGGTTGAGGCACCCATGTTGCGGAAGATATTTCCGGCATAATAAAGTACCACATTAATCCCCACAAATTGCTGAAATACAGAAAGCATGATCCCGACAAAAATAACCAGGAATCCGTACGACATCCACGGAGCATTTGCTTCGTGCAGCGTACCTTTAATTTCTTCGAGAATAACTTTAGCCTGATTTTCACCAGCGATTTTATTCAATACTTTCAATGCTTTGTCTTCCTGTCCTTTCAAAACTAAGTAACGTGGAGTTTCAGGAATGAAAAACAGCAAAATGATGAAAATACCGGCAGGAATAGCTCCCGAGAAGAACATCCAGCGCCAGCCATCAGTAATCAACCATTGTTCGTCGCCCTGTTTTGCAATGAAATAATTTACGAAGTAAATAACCAACATACCGAAAATAATGGCAAACTGGTTGAATGAAACCAATTTACCTCGTGTTTTGGCTGGTGCAATTTCAGCAATGTACATTGGTGAAATCATTGATGCCAATCCTACACCAATACCGCCGATGATGCGGTAAATCACAAACGAATAAACGTCGAGAGTTCCGAAAATATTGAACGCTTCGGGTTTCCAGGCTCCAACAGCCGAAATAAAGAAAGCGATTGCAGCCATGAAAAGGCCGTTTTTACGTCCCAATGCACGCGAAATGAACCCGGCAATTGAACCGCCAATAACGCAGCCAATCAAGGCGCTGGCAATAACAAATCCTTTGATGGTGTCAGAAGTGTCTTTCAGGGCAGCCGGATCGTTTGGAACTTTGCCGGAAATAAAGCTGATGATCCAAATGGTCAGTAAAGCCAAAATAATTCCGCCTGAAATCAGGCCCTTTTTCTTGCCAAGCAATTTTACAATCTGGCCTGAAATGATACCGAAAACCAGGTAAAGTACCAGCGCCATCATAATTTTGTATTGCGAAATCATTTGCACAGCATAGTTGTAATTAGCCGGATCGGTGATTTTTGCAATATAGAATTCAACCAATGATTTTTCGGCACCATTCACTACTGCGGTGTCGTATCCGAATAACAGGCCGCCCAGGGTTGCAACCAGAGTAAGAAGTACAATGTACATGGGATTGCCTTTTTGGTAGGCACTGGAGTCTGATTTTGAGGACGTATCGATATATGCCATAAGTGTGGTTGTTAGTTATTGTGAAAAATAAAATAAACCGGAACGAGGAAATTCTCCTCAATTCCGGTTGTATTTCATCCTAATTAAAGTCTAAAATTAAATGTACATGTTAACAATTGCTTCGTAAAGCTCTTGTTTACCGCTGATCTGTTTTGGTTCGCCATTAGCTTTTGCATAAGCGTAAACTTCTTCGAAAGTAAGTTTGCCTTCTTCGAATTTTTTACCCATACCTGAATCATAAGAAGCGTAACGGTCAGCAACCATTTTCTTGTATGGAGATTGTTCGAGGATTGCAGCAGCAGCTTCCAAAGCGCGGGCCATTACGTCCATTGCACCAACGTGAGCGATGAATAAATCTTCGTTATCAGTTGAGTTACGACGGATTTTAGCATCGAAGTTGGTACCACCACCTTGCATGCCACCTCCCTGAAGAACGACAAGCATAGCCTGAGTTAATTCGAAGATGTCAATCGGAAATTGGTCGGTATCCCATCCGTTTTGAACATCACCACGGTTAGCGTCGATAGCTCCTAACATGCCAGCATCAACAGCACACTGCAGTTCGTGTTCGAATGTGTGACCTGCCAAAGTAGCGTGGTTTACTTCGATGTTCAATTTGAAATCGTTTTCCAAACCGAATTCTTTCAGGAAGCCAATAACTGTTTCAGCATCAACATCGTACTGGTGTTTCATCGGTTCCATTGGTTTTGGTTCAATCAGGAATACGCCTTTGAAACCTTTTGCACGACCGTAGTCGCGAGCCATTTTCAACATGGTACCCATGTGTTGTTTTTCGCGTTTCATGTTGGTGTTCAACAACGACATGTAACCTTCGCGACCTCCCCAGAATACATAACCTCTACCACCCAATTCGATAGTAGCATCAATCGAGTTTTTGATTTGAAGCATAGCGCGTGCAGCAGCGTCAAAATCAGGGTTGGTGCTGGCACCATTCATGTAACGAGGCGGAGAGAATACATTTGCAGTTCCCCACATCAGTTTGATTCCAGTTTCAGCTTGTTTTTGTTTTGCATAAGCAACAATAGCTTTCAGGTTAGCTTCGTATTCTTCTATAGATGAACCTTCGCTAATCAGGTCGATATCGTGGAAGCAATAGTATTCGATGCCAATTTTCTGCATGAATTCGAACCCAGCATCCATTTTGTCTTTTGCAGCCTGTAAAACATCTGTAGCACCTACCCATGGGTGAATTTGGGTTCCCGGGCCGAATGGATCGCCACCTTCTGCGCAGAGGGTATGCCACCATGCCATACAGAATTTAAACCATTCTTTCATTGGTTTGCCATACACCACTTTTTCAGCATCGTAATAACGGAATGCCAATGGGTTTTTACTTTCTTTTCCTTCGAATTTAATTTTTTCCACTGATGGGAAATACACTTTTGTGCTCATGTTGTTTATTGTTATTAATTGAATTTGAAAATTAATCTATTGATATTTAGCTTTGTATATAAAGCTTAGGCAAATTTTTCCAATATTGATTTCCAGCTTTGATAAGCAGTTTCGTATTCGGCTTTTTTGCTTAAATCTGGTGTAACTGTATCCAGTTTTTTCAGATTAGCAAAAGCTTCTTTAGCAGATGCGTAATATCCCGAACCAATTCCAGCGCCACGGGCAGCACCGATTGATCCGTCGGTGTTGTACAATTCTATGGTAGCTCCTGAAATTCCGGCCAGTGTTTCGCGGAAAATAGGAGAGAGGAACATGTTGGCTTTCCCGGCGCGAATAACCTGCGCTTTGATGCCAATTTCTTCCATGATTTCCATACCGTATTTGAACGAGAATACAATTCCTTCCTGCGCTGCACGGAACAGGTGTGCTTCGGTATGTGTGTTAAAACCTAATCCTGAAATTTGTGCGCCAATGTTTTTATTCCGCAGAACGCGTTCGGCACCATTACCGAAAGGCAGAATGCTCAAACCTTCAGATCCGATGGCAACCGAAGCAGCTTTCTGATTCATTTCTTCGTACGAGAATGCTTTGTTTCCGACATATTTATTCAGCCACGAATTCAAGATTCCGGTTCCATTGATGCAAAGCAATACGCCCAAGCGATTGGCTTCGGCAGAGTGATTAACGTGAGCAAAGGTGTTTACCCGCGAATATGGATCGTATTTTACTTCTCCGCTAACACCATAGACAACTCCAGAAGTTCCGGCAGTGGTGGCAATTTCACCTGGATTGAGTACGTTCAGCGAAAGTGCATTGTTGGGCTGGTCGCCGGCGCGGTAACTGATTTTAATTCCGGGAGCCAAACCTAGTTCAGCGGCAGCTTCGGCACTCACCACACTTTGCACTGAAAAGGTTGGAACAACTTCAGGAATAAATGATTTTTCGAATCCGTAGTAGTCGAGCAGTATGTCGGCCACTTTATTTTCCTTGAAATTCCAAAGGATGCCTTCCGAAAGGTTCCCAGCGGTTGTTTTAATTTCTCCGGAAAGCTTCATTGCAATGTAGTCGCCCGGAAGCATGATTTTATCGATTTTGGCGTACAATTCTGGTTCATTGTCTTTCACCCATTTCAGTTTCGAAGCAGTGAAATTTCCGGGAGAGTTGAGCAGATTCGACAAACACTTTTCTTCGCCAATTTCAGCAAAAGCCTTGTTGCCAATTTCGGCAGCACGGCTGTCGCACCATATAATTGACGGGCGCAAAACCTGTTTGTTGTTGTCAACGGCAACCAGTCCGTGCATCTGGTACGAAATACCAATTGAATCGATATCCTTCGGATTCACTTTTGATTGAGCCATCACATCGGCCAGCGCCAATTTCAGGTTGGCCCACCACAATTCGGGTTCCTGTTCAGCCCAGCCGGGTTTAACGGCAGTAATTTTCATTTCCTGTTTGGGGTAAAAAGCCGAGCCCAGGCAATCGCCTGTTTCACCATTAATCAGCGAAGCTTTTACTGAAGAACTGCCAATATCGAATCCGAGTAAATACATATTTTCAGGTTTATATCAAAGGTTAAATATTCAAATTTATTTGGTTTGGCTTGCAAGCCGTTCTGTTCTGGTATGCTCAGCAAAACTAGAGCTTACAAATCCGATCTCAAAATTAGCATTAGTGTTATAAAACATCTATTAAAGAGATTTTCTGATGGTCAGTTTTGTGGGGATGACCATATTTACTTTTTCACCGGTGGTCACAAATTCTGCAATCTTTTTCCCCATTAGCTCAAAATCAGTAGAAATAACTGTTATGCCGTCTTTTACATACTTTTTCATTGGTGTTTCGTTATACGAAATTACTCCAACATCTTGTCCCAATACTAAATTTTTCTGGTGACACTGGTCGAGGAATTTGGCCAGTGTACGGTCGCTCACAAGCAGATATAATTCACCTTTCTGAAGATCGAATTTTTTGAAATCGTACAGCGTTTGGTGTGGTATTTTGTAATCGCAGCAAAACTTTTCGAAGAATTCGATAGATTCTTTGGGATGATAAGTAAACGATGGATAGAGGTAGATAAACTTTTCGTATTTACGAATCAAATCAAGTCCGCTCACCAGCGAATCGTAAAGCGATTGTCCAAAGTCCTGATGAATCGTTGAGGTTCCCGGTTGAGCGTTTACATCCCAGTCAATCACGAGTAACTTGCTGGTCGGAATCTGGCTGGTAATCTCAGGTACACGTTCATGATCGAAATTCATGATGATGTACTTGGTGTATTTTCCAATACTTTCCTTGATGATTTTCTCGAAATCGTCGATGTTATAGTGGTGGAAATGCAGATCGATAGCAATGGTTTCAGGCAGGCTATCGAGAAAAGAACCGTATAAAACTTCCTTGTATGCTTTGAAAGTGTCGAGAAACAGGAATACTTTGGTTACTGCTTTGGCCACAAAATAGCCACGGTTAGGTACTGATTCGATTACACCACGATTTTTCAGTTCGGCATAAGCCTTAAAAACGGTGTCGCGCGAGAGGGCGCTTTCTTTACAAATCTGGTTGACTGAAGGCAACATATCGCCAACCTGTAACAGGTTTTTGCTGATGGCTTCGTTGATTGAATCGATTAACTGCTGAAATTTCAACAGGTTAGATTGTGGATTTACCGTGAAATGAAATTTACTCTCCATAGAATTGAACTGAAAGTGGTCTGTTCTGGTATGCAAACATACAAAAAAGCTTTCAGGAAGAAACTGTATTCTGAACAAAAAACGGCACCATTAAAAATTGATTTCTATCAGTAGAATCAATTTCGGTCTGCAATCAGCCCTTGATGCTACTGAGCGATAAATATGAATGTGCCTTTATTTTAAGGTTTTCCGGGAGAAATTTGACACAACTTGACTGATATGAAAATGTTTTTTTAAATTCACACCCAAATAAAGAGTATAAATTACACTTATTTTAAATTGAATTCGGTTTTCGGAATATCCTCATACACCACTTAAAGTATGCAAATCATTCAAGGGATATATGAAAAAGATCTGATTGCCCGTCTGAAAGATGGCGATCAAACAGCTTTCGAGCTTCTTTTTCATTTTTATTATCCCGGGTTGGTGATGTATTCCACGCAATTCACGACTGACCGGACTGAGGCAGAAGAAATTGTTCAGGATTTTTTTGTCAGGCTCTGGCAGCGGCACCCACTTATAAGTCTTACCGATTCGCTGAAAAGTTACTTATTTCTGTCAGTCAAGAACGGATGTTTAAATTACCTGAAGCATAAAAAGGTTGAAGAAAAATACGTCCGGCAAATGTGCGAACTCTCCAATCATCATTTGGTTTACGATCCCGATCTGTACCTTTCATCTGAACTTCAGGAAAAAGTAAAACAGGCCATCGATCTGCTTCCCGAGAAATGTCGCGAAATATTTATCATGAGCCGCATCCGCGGGTTAAAGAATGAGGAAATAGCCGACGACCTCCATATTTCGAAACGTACCGTAGAAACCCATATTAGCAAAGCGCTTAAGGTTCTTCGGGTTGAACTGAAAGACTATGTTGGCCTGATTATTCTTCTGGGCATTTACCGTTAGAAAATATTTCAAACTCTGTTTCTGAAAAATTACTTGAAAATTTCAGGAAATAGGATACGTGTGTACTGCTGACTGGTTGTTTTAAAGGAAATTCGAACACAAATTATTTGAATTAGTACGATGACAAAAATCCCCCATATACAGAATGATATTGAAAACCTGCTGAAAACCAGAGCTGAACAGAGTCAGGAAGAGCAGGTTGCTGAGGCACAAAAAATTATTTCAGAAATAGAAACCATTGATAGCCGGGCAGCTTTCGAAAAGGTGAGCCGCCGGATAAAAAAGGAGAACAAATCGGGAGCTGTGCTGAATATGATGATGCGAATTGCGGCTATACTTTTTGTTCCCCTGTTTCTGGTGTCGTCGTGGTTATTTTACAAACAGATTGGCCCGGAATCCAATGCGAAGTTTGCGATGCAGGAAATAACCAGTCCTCCGGGAATTCGCACGCAGGTTATGCTTCCCGATGGATCGAAAGTTTGGCTGAATGCTGAAAGTACCATAAAATTCAGCGTCCCTTTTCCAGTCGCTACTCGTGATGTTGATCTGAAGGGAGAAGCTTTTTTTGATGTGACTAAAAAACCGGAAAAGCCTTTCATTGTCCATTCGGGCCAAGTCAATGTAAAAGTTTTGGGCACGCGCTTTAATTGCAAGGCTTTTGAAAATGATAAAAATATTGAGATCGTATTGGAGGAAGGTAAAATAGCGCTTAATACCGGTTTGGAATCAACAGAAAAGATAATGAAACCCGGCGACCGCGCTGTTATTGAGAAACAGAGTGGCGAAGCAAGTATAACCAATCAGAAAATTGGAAAATACATTGCCTGGCATACGGGCAAACTGGTATTTGATAATACGCCGATGAGCGAAGTGGCTCAAATGCTCGAACACTGGTTTGGAGTTGAGGTGATTGTGCAAAATCCTGATATACTGAATTACCGGTTCACTACCACGTTTGAAAACGAATCGCTGTTTCAGGTAATTGAATTGCTGGGCTTATCGTCGCCAATCCGGATTACATATGTTCCGGCAACAATCGGGAAAGATAATCAGACACTTACACGCTCGAAAATATTGATTAACAGAAAAACTGAAAGGTAGATTGCCTATGAAATACTAACTGATTTAAAACGAAGAAAGGAAGTGCGTCAACACCTCCTTTCGGGTTACCCTGATAGGGCAGATAAATTATCGTTACTAATTTAATCATTCAAATTTATGAAAAAAAAGATGAATTCATGGTGTGCGGTTATTACCGAACACAGAAAAACATTTCGAATTATGCGGGTTTCACTATTTTTTATTCTAATAAGTGTATTTCAGACATTTGCAGGGGTAAGTTATTCGCAATCAACGCGTTTATCTCTGAGTATGAAAAATTCAACGGTAAAAGAAGTTCTTGGTCAGATTGAGGAGAAGAGCGAATTCTATTTCCTTTATAACAACCAGTTGATCAACGTTGAACGGAAAGTTAATGTTGAGGTGCAAAATGAAAAGGTCGATGTCATTCTGTCGAAATTGTTTGACGACGGGAGCGTGAATGTACTGATTCGCGATCGGCACATCATCTTAACTCCGGCAACAGGTGTTTCGTCGCAACAGCAAAAACCCGTTTCAGGTAAAGTTACCGACTCGTCAGGAGTGGGATTGCCCGGTGTTTCGGTTGTTGTGAAGGGAACTACCACCGGTACCATAACCGATAACGACGGCCGGTTTAATCTGGCCAATGCTCCATCGGGTGCCACATTGGTTTTCTCGTTTGTTGGAATGAAATCTCAGGAAGTTATTTATAAAGGGCAGGTCAATCTTCACGTATCATTGGAAGAAGAAACCATTGGTTTGGATGAGGTTGTGGCTATTGGCTACGGAAGCGTTAAAAAAGGCGATGTAACCAGTTCGATTGCATCGGTGAAATCAGAAAATTTCGTGAAAGGTGCGGTAAAAGATGCTGCCCAGCTTATTCAGGGTAAAGTGGCAGGTTTAAGTATTTCGGTTCCGTCGGGTAATCCAACTGAAGGTGCTGTAATCATGCTTCGTGGTAATTCTTCACTTTTAGGTACATCCGATCCGTTGGTTTTGGTTGACGGGGTTCCCGGAAGTCTTGAATCGGTTGCTCCGGAAGATATTGAATCGGTTGATGTGCTGAAAGACGGATCGGCTTCGGCTATCTATGGTACACGCGGTACAAACGGTGTTATTATCATCACCACCAAGGCTAGTGGCAACGAAATGGCTCCTACCATTGAATATTCGGGTTATGTTTCGAGTGCAAAAGTTAGCCGCAAACTCGATTTTATGGACGCCTCTCAGCTGCGTGAAAAATGGAACCAGGGATATACATTCACAGGTGCCAATTTGAAAGACTTTGGTTCGGATACTGACTGGCTCGACCAGATTACCCGTACTGCTATCAGCCAGGTGCACAACATTATTTTCCGTGGCGGAAGCAAAAATACAAACCTCACAGCTTCATTGAACTACAAGAGCAATGAGGGGATTTTTATCCAGTCGGACAACGAAAAATATACAGGACGTATTGATGTTAGTCACAGCATGTTTGGCGGAAAGCTGGTTGCCGATATCGGAACAATCATCAGCGAACAGAAATACTGGACAGGCGGCGATGGTTACAGCTTTAACAACTACGTATATCGTCAGGCAATTATCAGGAACCCAACCGAGCCGGTCACAAATACTGATGGCTCGTGGTTCGAACGCGACGTTTATTTCTACGA
>JAJZSZ010000168.1 GCA_021849365.1 Bacteroidota bacterium
TGAAAGTGGCAAATGACATAGCGGACCTTCATCGCACTTCAGATCAAATGGCTGTTCAGGTGGTTACTCCTGATGTAATATATAATGAGTTTTCAGGGGGATTACCTGATCCGGCAGCTTTCAGAAATTATTTCAGGATGTGTTACGACCGGGGCAAACAAAGCGGTAAAAACACTTTAAAATACATTTTATTGATGGGCGATGGAAGCTTTGACAATCGGAATATTCGGGGTAAAAATTTTAACCTTCTTCCCACTTTTCAATCTGATAATTCCTATTCGCCCACCGAGTCTTTTGTAACCGACGATTTTTTTGTTTTTATGGACAAGGGAGAAGGTGGTTCTTATGGAACTGTTGATCTGGGAATAGGCCGAATTCCCGCACGAACAGTAGAAGAAGCCGAAATCGTCCTGGATAAAATTAAAACATACCAAACAAAGGAAAGTATGGGAAACTGGCGGAATGTAGTGACCTTTATTGCAGACGACGGAAATACTGCGGATGGCTATACAACAATCCATACCGATCAGGCGGAAAGTCTTGCCCGTTACGTGAATAGAAACTATCCTTCGTTCTTTACCGATAGAATCTATCTCGACACATACAAACGGGTTTTGACTGCTGGTGGTGAAAAATATCCGGACGTGAATGTGGCCATCAATAACCGAGTAAAACGAGGAACTTTGATTCTGAATTATACCGGCCACGGCAATGCAAAAGGATTGGCCGACGAAAGTGTTATAGATATTGCTGGAATCAATTCCTGGAGCAATTACAATCGTCTTGCGGTAGTTGTGACTGCAACCTGTGAATTTAGCCGTTTTGATGACGACGAAACATCGGCTGGTGAATATGTTTTGTTTAACCCTATCGGTGCAGGAGTTGGACTTTTTTCAACAACTAGATTAGTCTATTCTGGGGCTAATTTTGTATTAAACAGCGAATTCTTTAAATACATTTTCAAAAAAGACCAGCAGGGCAATAACCTGCGGTTGGGCGATGTGATGCGGTTGGCAAAAGCTGCGGCTAATACAGGTACCAACCAGTTAAACTTTACTTTGCTTGCCGATCCGGCTCTTAGGCTAGCAAATCCGAACAATCAGGTTTTCACCACCAGCATCAATGGCAACGATGCTAAAATAGAAACCGACACTATTAATACGCTTTCTATTGTAACAGTAAAAGGATACGTTGCGGATAGCCAAGGGACCAAACTCTCGACCTTTAACGGGGAAATTGTGCCTACCGTTTACGACAAAGAAATGCAACTTAAAACACTAGGTAATGCAGGACAAGAAACTACGAACTTTACAAGCCAGAATAACATTATTTATAAAGGCTTAGCGAGCGTTAAAAACGGTGAATTCGAATTTTCATTTTTCGTACCGAAGGAAATTTCATATAAAGTTGGCAAAGGGAAAATCTTGTATTACGCTTACAATGAGTATGTTGATGCGAGTGGGTATTTCGATAACTTTTACCTTGGGGGTTCCCTCAGCTCATCGATTACCGACAATAATGGACCCGAAGTTGATTTGTTTATGAATTCTGAATCGTTCAAAGACGGTGGAACAGTAAGCGCAAGCTCAGTATTATTGGCCAATTTAAGAGATGATTCCGGTATAAATACTTCCGGCATTGGTATAGGACATGATATTACTGCCGTTCTCGACGACGACAATTCAAATATTATGGCTTTGAACGACTATTTTCAATCAGATATGAACAGTTACACCAGTGGAAAGATTGTCTTCCCGTTAACCGGACTATCTGAAGGTGAGCACGTAATAAAAATCAAAGTTTGGGATGTTTTAAATAACTCCTCCGAAAAAGAAATCCGGTTTGTTGTGAAAGATGATTTCAGGATTGAGTCGGTATCCAACTACCCCAATCCAATGCAGGGAGAAACGCGATTTATTTTTACACACAATCAACCCGATGAAACTTTTAACGTTGAACTTGAAATCTTTCAATCGACTGGTTCCCGTTTAGATTTTGTTAAGGCGAAAATTGGTTCACAGGGCATTGAAAGTTTGCCATTGGAATGGATTCCTGCAGAACGACAAATAAAAATGACACCGGGAGTATATATTTACCGGATTAGTGCCACAACCAAAGACGGTAAAAAAAGTAGTGGTTCTGGTAGACTTGTGTTCGTGTACCGATAAAATGTTGTATTTTGGCAGCATGTTAAATTATTGATAATCAGTTTTTTATTTTTAAGGAATTTTGAAACAGCAAATGGAGAGTTGCAGCGTTTGTGATTAGATTAATTCTATAAGATTTAGGCATACACAATTTTATCAAAGATATGGTCCATTACCGATGTGTCATGGTGGTGCATCTGGCATTCGAAAATGTGGGGCTTAGGTCTGTCAGTATTTCATTGACCAACGTACAAACTGCAAATCCTATTTCAGATGGTGATTTGAAAAAGCTGGGAAAACAATGGCGGGTTTAGGTTTTCCACTGATTGTTGATACGAAAACCCCTATCATCAAAAAAATCAAAAACCTCGTGGTTCAGTCTGCCCATCACAGCATCAAAGACCTGAAAGTAAATTATTTTAAATATGTCGAATTCCAACTAAACCGCGATTAATCCAATTTAAGCAACTTATTTCTGGAAGTAGTTTATTCGAAACACATTATTACTTCAGTTATTTTTGCTGTCTTTGTTTTGTCTTTAAGCGGATGTATGGGTCTGAATCACATGAGTCACGCAAAAATTGAAACGGCTAATCATGTACTAAACGCCAATTCTGGAGGGTGCCACTAATTGGGAAAATTCCAGGAGTCAACAAGTAAATTGACTTTATCTCTTATTTAGTCTTCGGGGGCAAATAATCTCAATGCTTATATTGCCCTCGACTTTTATTTCTGTAACAGATTGTTTTTTACTATCTGGCGTTTTATTACCAGTATCGTTATCTTTGACGTTACTGCATCAAAAATGAATTTTCATGAAAAGTGATTCTGAAAAGAAGCTCGAAACCCGTAATATTAAGCCAACCGCTATGCGAGAGTTGGTTTTGAAGGTTTTAAGTGAACAGACTGCCGCTATTAGTTTATCTGATCTGGAACAAAAATTTGAGAAAGCAGACAAGGTTACCCTATACCGGACACTCAAAACATTCGAGGAGAATAAACTTATCCACAGCATTGATGATGGTACGGGTTCGGTAAAATATGCTTTATGCAAAGACAGTTGTCTATGCAACCCAAATGAGTTACATGTCCACTTTCTTTGCACAAAATGCCTTCATACCTATTGCTTAAATGATCTTCCTATCCCTGCAATAAACCTTCCTGATAACTTTGTACTCGAAACCATCAATATGGTTGTAAAAGGGAAGTGTCACAACTGTAAATAAAAACTTTGCAACTTAGTTGCATGAACTTTGTGCTATTTTTGTCGTTAGTATTACGCAATGAAGATTATAGCCTACATATTATCATTTTACATTTTGGTACTCACTGCCATTCCCTGCATTGATATCCCACAGGATAATTTACTGCAAAAAATTGAACAAGGTCAAAATACAAACGGGAACCACCAAAATAATACAGATAACTGTTCTCCTTTCTGGCCATGCAGTACTTGCATTACTCCCGTAATTTCTCAGGCTTATACACTACAGTTTAATTACTTTTCATACTCGCAAAAACACTTTGCAGAATATAAATCTGATCACATTTCTAACCTTTCTTCAGCCATCTGGCAGCCGCCTAAAATAGGCTAATACAAGCATTTAATTTACTCCTTTATTATCGGGTTTTTCTGTAAAGTTAAATCCCGAAATTGTTGTATTATTTTTTTAAAAACAATCATTTTATGATAGAACGTATCATTCACTTTTCAATAAAGAATAAGTTTATTGTTGGGCTGTTTGTGTTAGCATTAATCGGCTGGGGTAGTTATTCTTTAACCAAATTGCCTATTGATGCAATTCCCGATATTACAAATAACCAGGTACAAATTATTTCTGTTGCCCCTTCGTTGGCAGTGCAGGAGGTTGAAAGTTTCATTAGCGCACCGATTGAAGTTGCCGTTGCCAATATACCCGATATTATTGAACTTCGCTCCATATCCCGTTTGGGCTTGTCGGTTGTAACCGTGGTATTTAAAGACGGTGTTGATGTTTACTGGGCAAGGCAACAATTAAGCGAACGACTCAAAGAAGCGGAAGACAATATACCTGCCGGGCTTGCCAAAATAGAACTTGCTCCCATTTCTACTGGTTTAGGTGAAATATATCAGTATCGCCTTGCTTTAGACAAAGGCTTTGAAAAAAGATACACGCCAATGGAACTGCGTACCATTGAAGATTGGACAGTGCGCCGCGAAATGCTGGGTACTCCCGGTATAGCAGACATTAACAGTTATGGCGGTTTTGTCAAACAATACGAAGTCGCTTTAAATCCTGAAAGGCTCAGGAGTATGAACCTTACACTTATCGATATTTTTGAAGCTCTTGAACGAAACAACGAAAACACAGGGAGTGCATATATTGATAAGAAGCCAACCGCTTATTTTATCCGCGGTATTGGTTTAGTTAGATCTATCGAAGATATTGAAAAAATTGTTGTCAAAAGCACCCCTTCCGGCATCCCTGTATTAATCCGTGATGTGGCAACGGTGCAATATGGTAGTGCTACACGATACGGAGCATTTGTTGTAGATACAACCGAAGCCGTTGGCGGTGTTGTAATGATGCTCAAGGGTGCAAATGCCCATGAAGTGGTAAAAAACGTTGAAACCCGCATACAGTCTATTCAAAAGTCATTGCCCGAAGGTGTTAAAATCGAGCCTTTTTTGAATCGTTCTGACCTTGTAGACAGGGCAATTGGTACAGTATCCAGAAACCTTATAGAGGGGGCTTTAATCGTGATATTTATTCTCGTCTTGCTCTTAGGCAACCTTCGGGCAGGCCTTGTGGTAGCTTCGGTAATTCCTTTGGCCATGCTCTTTGCTATCTCTATGATGCAATTCTTTGGGGTATCGGGAAACTTAATGAGTTTGGGTGCAATCGACTTTGGTTTGATTGTAGATGGTGCTGTTATCATTGTAGAAAGCGTGGTACACCGAATTACAATGAGCAAACACCATCATCAGGGAATTACAAAGCTTTCACAGCAACAAATGGACGAGAACGTTCTTGATTCGGCCAAGCGAATGATGAGCTCGGCCACTTTCGGACAAATTATCATCCTGATTGTTTACTTGCCAATCATGGCATTGGTAGGGATCGAAGGGAAAATGTTTCGACCAATGGCACAGGTAGTAGCCTTTGCATTATTGGGAGCAGCTATCCTATCGCTTACGTATGTCCCAATGATTTCAGCCTTGTTTTTGAGCAAAAAGACTCAGCACAAGCGTAATTTTTCAGACCGGTTGATGGATGGCTTCCACAAAGCCTTTAACCCTGTAATTGCAATTGCACTCCGTCGCAAATTACTGGTTTCTGTTTCGGCCATTGTGTTGTTCCTGTCTAGTTTGTTTCTGTTTAGTCAGTTAGGAGGCGAGTTTATCCCCCAACTTGAAGAAGGCGATCTCGCAGCAGGTGTTATTACATTACAGGGAGGCTCACTCAATAATACAGTTGACATGGTCGAAAAAGCCAATAAAATATTACTCGATAATTTCCCTGAAGTTATACATGCCGTGTGCAAAATTGGCGCTGGCGAAATACCAACCGACCCTACACCAATGGAAACAGGCGATTATATTATTACCCTCAAACCAAAAAATGAATGGACTTCAGCCGAAACCCGTGAAGAACTTGTTGAAAAAATGGAAGAGGCATTAATCCCATTAGCTGGGGTGAAATTCGAGTTCCAACAGCCTATTCAAATGCGCTTCAATGAACTAATGACAGGATCGAAACAGGATATTGCTATTAAAATATTTGGCGATAACCTGAACACATTGGCAGAAAAAGCCGAAGATGTTGAGAAAATCATAAAAAACATTGAAGGGGTTGAAGATATTAATATCGAAAAAGTCACCGGGTTACCACAGGTACACGTTGAATACAACCGTGACCGGCTGGCTCAGTATGGCCTTTCTGTCGAAGAAGTTAACCGGGTGTTACGTGCTGCTTTTGCAGGAAGTCAGGCCGGGATTGTATTTGACGAAGAAAAACGTTTCGGGCTGGTAGTCCGTTTAGATAAAGATTACCGCCAAAGCCTCGACGATGTTAAAAACCTTTCGGTAGCGCTGCCAAACGGTGGGCAATTACCTTTTGAACAAATTGCAGACATCAAAATTAAATCAGGCCCTGCACAAGTTTCACGCGAAAATACAAAGCGACGCATCACCATTGGGTTTAACCTTCGTAACCGCGATGTGCAAAGCGTTATTAAAGAAGTTTCTAAACAAATTGACACAAAAGTAAAAATGCCAACAGGTTACTATGTAACATACGGCGGCCAATTCCAAAACCTCGAAGCTGCCAAAAACAGGCTTGCAATTGCAGTTCCTGTTGCCCTACTTCTGATATTTGTATTGCTGTATTTCACCTTCCACTCGGTAAAACAAACCTTGCTGATATATACAGCAGTGCCGATGTCAGCCATTGGGGGGGTGTTTGCCCTCTGGATTCGGGGAATGAATTTCTCCATATCTGCTGGAGTTGGCTTTATTGCGTTGTTTGGTGTGGCAGTGCTTAACGGCATTGTGCTTATTGCCGAGTTTAACCGCCTCGAAAAAGAAGGCGTTTCAGACATTTACGAACGTGTCCGTCAAGGCTTGCATACAAGATTGCGACCTGTTTTAATGACGGCTGCCGTGGCCTCATTGGGGTTCCTCCCAATGGCATTGTCAACATCAGCGGGCGCTGAAGTTCAAAAGCCTTTGGCAACAGTGGTTATTGGAGGGTTGATCTCTGCCACTTTCCTGACCCTGGTGATTTTGCCTGTTTTTTATATCCTCTTTTCTTCAGGAAAATTCAGGCTTTCATCTAAACGGAAATCTGTAAATGCAATGTCTTTATTGTTGTTGCTGTTTATTAGTTCATCATTTTTAAATACCACAAAGGCACAGCAAACAAAGGTTATCAATTTGCACGATGCGATACAGATGGCGTTGGACAGCAACCTTTCGGTTCGTTCTTCGGTTTATTCAGTAGATGTTCAGAAAGCGTTAAAAGACGCGTCGTGGGACATCCCAAAAACAGCGGTTGACGGGGAGTTTGGTCAGTTTAATTCGTACAGCAAAGACAACAGTTTTACCTTGTCACAGGCAATTGCTTTTCCATCAGTTTACATCAACCAAAGAAAATTGGCAAATGCCAATATCAAAAGCAGTGAATGGCAGTTAAAGGCTTCACAGCTTGAAATTTCTACAAGCGTAAAACAGGTTTACTGGCAATTAACCTACCTGTATTCGAAGAAAAAACTACTGATTTACCAGGATAGTTTGTTTTCGGGCTTTCTCCGTGCTGCCGAACTCCGTGCCAAAACAGGTGAAACGAATCATCTCGAAATGATTTCAGCCCGTTCGCAAAGCCTCGAAGTGAAAAACCAATTGCAACAGACAATCGCAGATGTGGGAATTTTCAGGCAAAAATTACAAACATTGTTGAACACCGAAATTGCCCTGTATCCGGCTGACACGACGCTTCACCGCCTCGAATCGGTTCCCATACCAGGAAGTTCGGCCTTAGCTGCCAACCCTTCGCTTGGTTACATGCAACAACAGGTTGATGTTTCGCGCTTTGAAAAAAATCTGGAGCGCAGCCGGATGATGCCTGATTTTAACGTCGGTTATTTTAGCCAAACCATAAAAGGTACGCAGGAGGTGAACGGTGTTCCCCGAACTTTCGGTGCCGGCGACCGTTTTAATGGCGTACAGGCGGGGATTGCTATTCCTCTTTGGTTTGGGCCTTATACTGCAAAAACAAAAGCTGCAAAGTTGAAGGAACTGGTGGCCAGCACAAATGCCGAATATTACAACAAGTCGCTTTCGGGTAGTTATCAATCGTTGCTTGCCGAAAATGGCAAATACAACAACAGTTTGTCCTATTACGAGAAGCAAGCTATTCCTGAGGCCAATCTGATTATCGATCAGGCTACACTGAGCTATAAAGCCGGAGCATTGGATTATCTCGATTATATTCTCACGCTTAACCGGGCATTGGGTATCAAGCAAAACTACCTCGATGCACTGAATAATTACAACCAAACCATCATTTCAATTGACTTTATTACAGGTAAAATATATTAATAATCATTATCATGACAAAAAATAAATTTATATTCCCAGCAATACTTTTAGCCCTTTTTATTGCCTTAATATCGTGCAATGGAGGAACAAAAAAGACTGTTGAGAGCAAGGAGGAAGAAATAATCCCTGAAGATGTTGTTGAGTTACGGGCTGATCAGGTTAAATTAGCCAATATCGAAACCGGAGCAATTGAAACCCGCTCCCTTAGCGGGACACTCAAAGTTAGCGGTACAATTGGTGTTGCTCCTCAAAATCTGGCTACTGTCAGTATGCCATTGGGCGGATTTGTTAAAAACACATCTCTGCTGCCGGGCAATTCGGTTCGCAAAGGGCAGACCCTGGCGATTCTCGAAAACCAGGAATTTGTCGATATTCAGCAAGCCTATCTGGAAGCAAAAAGCAAGTTTGAATATTCGGAGGCCGAATATAAAAGGCAAAGCGAATTGTACAAAAACGATGTTTCTTCACAAAAAAACATGCAACAGGTTACGACCGAGTACAAGAGCCTTAAATCGCAGGTAAAAGCTTTGGAGCAAAAACTGTCGTTGATCGGAATCAATCCCGCCAACCTGCACGAAGATGATATAAGCAGTTCGGTCGCCTTGCTTTCACCTATTTCCGGCTTTGTAAAAGCAGTAAATGTGAACATTGGCAAATTTGTTGCCCCTTCGGATGTATTGTTCGAGATTGTTAACGGCGACAAACTTTTCCTTGAGTTGACCTTGTTTGAAAAAGATGCCGATAAGGTTTCTCAAGGTCAGAAAATCAGGTTTTTTATCAATAATGAAACCGAGCAGCACGAAGCTGTGATCTACCAGACCGCGAAGTCAGTCAATTCGGATAAAACCTATAAGGTTTATGCAAGTGTTACCGGAACCTGTAAGAATGTATTGCCCGGAATGTATGTCAACGCCATTATAGAGTCAACCAGTAACACTGTTACGGCACT
>JAJZSZ010000169.1 GCA_021849365.1 Bacteroidota bacterium
CAACTACGAAAGTCCTGAAAAACACCAAGCAGCCATCGATACACTGAAACGTTACGGTCGTCCGATGGTGTGTACCGAATACATGGCCCGCCGCAACAACAGCTTATTCACCAACATCATGCCTATTTTGAAAGCGCAAAACATTGGAGCGATCAACTGGGGCCTGGTCGCCGGAAAATCGAATACCAAATACGCCTGGGACGAGCCTATCGCCGATGGGTCGGAACCTAAACTGTGGTTTCATGAAATCTTCCACCCAGATGGAAAACCTTACAAACAGGAAGAAGTAGATTTAATCAAGAGTTTAACGCTAACCAAATAAGATGAAACGGATTACTTTTTTATCACTGGTTCTTGGAGCCGCCTTTGCATTCAGCAGTTGTGCACCGAAACAACCAGCCAAAACCGAAAATTGTTTCACACTGAAAGCCGAAGATTTTCAGAAAACCATCGACGGAAAACAAACCAATCTGTATTTCCTGAAAAACGGGAATATCCAGGCTGCCATTACCAATTACGGCGGACGTATTGTGGGTCTTTGCACACCGGATAAAACCGGAAAAATGGGCGACATTGTGCTAGGATTTTCAAGCATCGACGGTTACCTGAAAGCCAAGGAAGTATTCCATGGCGCATTGATTGGCCGCGTGGGAAACCGCATTGCCAAAGGAAAATTCACGCTCGACGGACAAGAATACACCCTGCCATGCAACAATGGAGTAAACCATTTGCACGGCGGTCCGGGAGGATTTCACAATGTTATCTGGGATGTAAAAGCTGCAACAGATTCATCTATCGTACTGACTTATTTGTCGAAAGACGGAGAAATGGGTTATCCCGGAAATCTGAATGTTGAAATGGAATACCTGCTGAATTCGAAAAACGAAGTGGTGATGAGCTACAAAGCCACTACCGACAAAAGCACTCCGGTTAACCTCACCAATCATGCCTTCTGGAATTTGGCAGGCGAAGGAAACGGAACCATCAACGATCATATCCTGACCATCAACGCCGACAATTATACACCGGTTGATTCAACCCTGATTCCATTATCCGGAAACGAACCGGTGGCAGGTACTCCGTTTGATTTCAGAAAAGCCAAAGCTATTGGTGCCGATCTGGGACAGATTGAAACCAACACACAGCTAAAATATGGTCCGGGTTACGACCACAATTTTGCCCTGAACAAAACAACTTCAGGAGAAATGAGCTGGGCTGCAACCGTTGTTGAACCGGTGAGCGGACGTAAAATGGAAATCTTCACTCAGGAACCTGCGTTGCAATTTTACGGCGGAAACTTTATGGATGGAGCCGATACCGGCAAAAGCGGTAAAACTTACAAATACCGCGAATCAATCGCGTTGGAAACCCAGCATTTCCCCGATTCGCCAAACAACACCAATTTCCCGTCAATCATCCTGAACCCGGGAGAAACATACCAAACCCAAAGCATTTACAAATTTAGTGTGGTTCAATAAATAGCTAGTCAATTTAAGCAGGTAGCTCCAGGTTACCTGCTTTTTGTTTTTCTCTAAAGGTCGGTTTATCACAATGATTTACCGACCTTTCAGCGTAAAATATTACATTTGAGTACAGTAAATCAGGCACAAAATGACAACTACACAAAGAATTTCGTTTACGGAAACCATTATTCAGGTTGAAGGAATGAATGCCGCCTATGTTGAATTCCCGTTTAATGTGGAAGAACTGTTTGGAACACGCGGACAAGTAAAAATTAAAGCGCTGTTCGACAATCAGGTGGAATACCGCGGAAGCCTGGCCAATATGGGCCGAAACTGCCATACCCTCGGACTGACACAGGAAATCCGCAGCAAACTTGGGAAATCATTTGGCGACCTGGTTGAAGTGGAGTTGGAACGTGATCTGGACGTTCGGGAGGTCGTTATTCCGGAGGACGTTCAGGCTTTATTGAACGAGAATGCGGAAGAAAAAGCCTATTTCGAAAAGTTGTCGTACACCCACCGCAAAGAATATATAAACTGGATTACCTCGGCGAAAAAAGAGGAAACCCGCGCCAACCGGCTCGTTTCGTTCATCGAAAAATTACAGCAAAAGAAAAAGCCGGATCAGAAATAATTTAAAGACCTTCACCATGACTACAACCGAACTTATTCAGGAAATCAAATCATACTGCCTTGCCAATGCCGATGCAGAGCGGCTTCAGAAATCGCAGCGCTTTTTTAAAGAAGAATTTGTGGGACACGGACTAACTGCGCCACAGCTTTATTTGAAAGTGAAGGAGCTGCAAAAAGAGGGCAAATTTGATTTGCCCACTGTGCTGGAAGCCGCACCAATATTGATGAAAGGCGGCATGTACGAAGAAATTTCGATCATTCTGTTGCTGCTCGATGGCCTGTGGAAAAAATTCACTCCGGAAACGTTTCAAAGCATTGCAAGCTGGTTCTCGTTCAGCATTTCGAACTGGGCACATGCCGATGTGCTGGGAATGTTCATCCTGCCTAAATTTCTGGATAAAAAGATTCTTGTAACGAACGATTTCGCGCCATGGCTGGATTCTCCCTACAAATTTCAGCGCCGCTGTGTGCCAGTGACCTTGATTAAACACATGAAAAAGACGCGCGAAGTAATGCCTTCAATTCTGTTTGTTGAGCAATTAATGGGCGATCCCGAACGCGAAGTTCATCAGGGAATGGGCTGGTTTCTGCGAGAAGCCTGGAAAATTAACTCAGCCGAAGTTGAATCGTTCTTGCTGAAATACAAGGACACCGCACCGCGACTGATCATTCAGTATGCCTGCGAAAAAATGACTTCGGAAAATAAACTGAGGTTTAAACGAAGTAAGTGATTGGCTTACTTCTTCAACTGAATCAAATCGACCTGCTCCCCTTTTTCGTTCAGAATCTTCATCGTTAACTGTTCTGAAGTGGCTTCAGCTTTCAGCACCGTATTATTCGAATTGACAATTACCGGAAAATTCAACCCATTTGCAGGTTTCTGATTCAGGTATTTATGCAGATGCCCGCATAGCATCACATCAATTTTAGCCTCATTCAGCAGAGGAACAAACTTCGTTGCTATTTCCTCTTCGCCATGCCAGCCGCCAAAAGGAGGCATATGAATTACACAAACTCTAAACGGCGCGTCCTTAAATTCAGGGCTTTTCAATGCCTCCTGAAGCCAGCTGCGCTCGGCATCGCGGTATTGGTCGAAGGCCACGATTCCGCTGTATTCAATGTCCGAATCGGGTTTGTCCTCACCACAATCGAGAACCACAAAACACACCGGTCCGCGGCGCAACAGATAGTACATTTTTCCTGAAGGAGAGGCAAAATATTGAGGAAAAGTGCTGGCAAAATTACCGCGCGTTTCATGGTTTCCACGGGCATAATACATGGGTTTCTCTTTGGCAAAAAGGCGAACTGCCGTGTCCATGAATCCTTCAAATAATTGTTCCTCACTGCGCATGTCGCTCACCATATCGCCGTTAAAGAAAATGAACCCTGCGCTTTTGTAATCGGCTTTATTCAAGAGGTTTTCGAGCAGGTCGTTGCGTCCATGAATATCATTCACCATCACAAACGAAGTTTTCGATTCTTTCAACTGGTCGGTAGTTGTAAATTTCAGAGGTTTAGCGCTGTACACATTGGTTGCCGCCACCGTTCCGTACTGAACTTTGGTTCCTTCGTGGCTCAGCACTTCCTGAGAATAAACACGGTAACGATAGGTTGTCGCCGGAGTCAAATTGGTCAAACGTATGATATGCAGGCGTGAAACATCTTTAAATCCGTATTCGGCCGAATAATATTTAGGGCGTTCTTTCAGGTAAAAATGGGTACTATCGTTTGGGGCCAGTTCCACCCAAGAAACAGCATCACTGCTGGTGGTCCAGATGATATTTACACTGTTATCAGTGAGGTGCTGAAGGTACGGACCATGCGTAATAGTCAGTTTTTCCTGGGCAAATGCAGTAATTGCAACAAAAAAGCAGATAGAAAGCAGGAGACGTTTCATGGTTTTGGTTTAGGTTTTGG
Organism: Bacteroidota bacterium; assembly: GCA_021849365.1. GTDB lineage: Bacteria > Bacteroidota > Bacteroidia > Bacteroidales > Prolixibacteraceae > Aquipluma. The sequence goes on from JAJZSZ010000169.1 coordinate 4,014, forward strand.
ACGGATAAAAGTATAAAAACCTTTCTTTATACCGAGCCGGACAATGGTTTTAGTCTGTCATATCATAAAAAAAGCCAGATGAAGCAATGTTCATCCGGCCTGATGCTGTGTTGATCGGATGAATTTAACTCATCCGATCAACAGATAATATTTCCTACTCATTCAGCGAGTTGCAAATTCTCTGATTGATTTCGCGAACGCGGGATTCTTCCATTTTAATTACTTTCCGGTCATAAGTCATGAAGCCATTTACTTCACCTTCCACATCGGTAGTTTGTGTATAAACCCCGGCTGAGAATCCTGCTTTGATAAATTTAAGCAGCGACTCGGCATATTTCACATACTCGTCGGTCACTTCTTTCTGATTTTTAAACTGAACGTATCCCCAGTTTTTATCGGTTTTCCAGAGGTGACCGTCCAGTGCCAACCCAATACCGCCATACTCGCCCAACACGGTTGCGCGCTGTCCATCATACAAATACATGTCTGGTCCGGGATAGTTGTGCAAATCGAGCATATCGCCCACCGGATAATGGTTTCCACCACTGGCCGGGTTTACCAAACGGCTTTGGTCGTACGATTTGGTCCACTCTACGATTTCCTGCGTTTTAAACTGTCCCCATGCTTCGTTAAAAGGCACCCAGGTAACAATACATGGATTTGAATACAGGTAATCCATAATCTCTTTCCATTCTTTGCGGTAGTTTGCTTCCGAATCGGCTGAGCGTTTCATTTCGGTTCCGTTGAAATAATTGTGGTTTTGCCATTGTGGTGAGCGGTCGCCGCTTGGCATATCCTGCCACACCAAAATACCGAGCTGATCGCAATGAGTGTACCAGCGGGCAGGTTCCACTTTCACGTGTTTACGGATCATGTTAAACCCGAAATCTTTGGTCTTAACAAGGTCGTATTTCAGTGCTTCGTCGGTTGGAGCAGTGTACAAACCATCGGGCCACCACCCCTGATCGAGCGGGCCAAACTGAAAGTACGCTTTGTTGTTCAGCTCCAAGCGAACAATACCGTTTTTGTCGCGTTTGGTCGATACTTTACGCATGGCAAAATAGCTGTTTACCTGATCGGTAACCATGCCATTGCTTAGCAAACTTACCTTCATGGTGTAAAGGAAAGGTGATTCGGGGCTCCACAATTTTGCATCCGGAACTGTCAGTTCAAATTTTTCTCCTGAAACGGCTTTGGCTGAGGCAATTTCTTTCTGTCCATCGAAAAGCTTCACTTCAACTAAATCGCCATAAGCAGCACCAGCTGTTTTCACTGAAACAGCAAGTTGTCCATTATCGATATTGGGTACAGACTGAATATTCTCGATATGTTTGGCAGCCACCGGTTCGAGCCAAACCGTTTGCCAGATTCCGGTTACCGGAGTATACCAGATTCCTTCGGGGCGGCTCACCTGTTTTCCGCGAGGCTGAAATCCTTTGTCGGTTCCGTCCCACACGCGTACAACCAGTTTTTGTGCACCGGTTTTATTCAGGAATGGTGTAATATCGAACGAAAATGGTGTGTAGCCGCCTGTGTGCGAACCAATTTTTACGTTGTTCACCCAAACATCGGCTTTCCAGTCAACCGCACCAAAGTTGAGCAACACATTTTTGCCTTTCCATTTGGCCGGAACTTCGAAGATGCGTTTGTACCAAACTTCGTTCTCGCCACCAACGGTTTTCATCACTCCCGAAAGACTCGATTCAACGGGAAAAGGAACCAGAATCTCACCATCAAAAGCCGCAGGTTCGGCTGCTCCGGCCTTCAGGATCGAATAGTCCCATAAACCGTTCAGGTTCATCCAATCGGTACGTTCCATTATTGGACGCGGATATTCGGGCAATACATTTTTTACATCAATCTTTTCGGCCCATGGGGTTTTAATTTTGTCGCCGGCAGGTTTCCACTGGCCAAGCGCCTGCAGAATCGATAATGACAGGACAATCAGAAAAACATGTTTTTTCATTTTGGATAGCTGTTTTAATGTTAGCATTTTCTAAAAGTATGAATATTTTTATTCTCCTCCCTGATAATACACCTTTCCGCACTGAAACGCTCACAACTCCTTTAATAATTTTGTACAGAATTGCATATCAGGGTATTATTGATTTCGAACAGAAATAAGGTCTTCTCATCAATACGAAAATCCGTAAACACCTAAATTATTGGCAATTACTACCTCAGACATGTTATTTGGCCTTTGTAGTTTAATCTGAATTTTAAAATTTATATTTACGGCCTCTTAAATTTAAGTTCTTTTTCTTGAAATAAACACGTTGACCAAACCAGAGGAACATATTGACGGGAAGCTGATTGCGAGATTTAGAAAAGGAGATATTGAGGCTTTTCGGAAGATTTACGAATCTTTCTGTGAACCCTTGTATCGCTTCGCTTATTCGTACCTGAAAGATTCGTTTGAAGCTGAAGAAATCGTTCAGGATGTTTTCCTGAAGGTTTGGGAGAAACGCGACGAGGCCGATGAGCAAAAGTCGTTTAAAAGTTACCTGTACCGCATCACCGTAAACAAAGTGTTTAATGAACTAAAGCACCGCGTTGTCAAGCAAAAATACGAGCAACATGCGTTAAACTTTGACGAAATTACTGGCGAAACTCCCGAATCATCCATCCAGTTTCAGGAACTCAATAAAAAAATAGAACATTTACTGAACCAGCTTCCCGAGCAGCAACGCAACATCTTCATTATGAGCCGGTGGAAGGGTCTTTCGAATACCGAAATTGCTGAAAGTTTAAGTTTATCCATCCGTACCGTCGAAAACCAAATTTACCGCGCTTCCAAATTTATCAAGCTTCATCTGAACGACGACTATCCTATTGTTATACTGCTAATTATATTTGGCTATCACTGCTTCTAACAAATATTATCCACTCTCATTAAAAAATTTTACTTTTTAAGTGAGTAGTGTATTCCTTAATCTTGTATTACACGTGAAATGAGAAATCCGGAATTTATAAATAGTGAATTTAAAAGCCTGATCGAAAAGTTTCATTCAGGACAATGTAACCTTGAAGAACTGCGCCGGCTGGAAGGAATGTTTTTGAACGAAAACACTTCGGAAAGCATTAAAGACGCCATGTTTCAGGAGATTTCGGGCTACGAATCGACAACCACTAAAAGCGACGTTGATTACGACCGTATTTTCCAGTCAATCCGGAAACTCATTGCCGAACAACAAACAGCCAGTCGAACAATCAATTTAAGATTCAACTGGTTACGTATAGCCGCTCTCATTGTTGTGGCTTTTGTACTAGGTGGCACGCTTTCCTATTTCCTTGTAACCCCAAAAGTAAAACCGGCAGAATCATTTTGCGAAGTTACTGCTCCCCTGGGCTCAACTTCAGAAATTGTGTTGCCCGACAGTTCGCGGGTTTGGCTGAATGCCGGAAGTAAACTCAGATACTCGACCTCGTTTAACCAAAAAGACCGCCTGCTGTATCTCGAAGGCGAAGGTTACTTCAAGGTGGCCAAAAACAAACAACTTCCTTTTGTTGTAGATGCCTTCGGATTCGAAGTAAAAGCAGTTGGAACCGAGTTTAATGTTAAGGCCTACCAGGAAGATGCCATTATTGAAACGACCATGGTTGAAGGTAAAGTTACCTTGCAACATTCGTCGGAAGATATTCTGGATGGCGTTTACCTGACACCCAACCAAAAGGCAACTTTCTATAAAAAAGAAGAATACGTAACGGTTGAAGTATTAAAGAAAATCGAAGAAAAGAAAGAAGAATTGAATTACATACCCGAGCATCGGCTGGTTATTGCTCCGCGCATCGATCCGAAATCGATTGTGTCATGGAAAGAAAACAGGCTGATCATCGAACGCGAACAATTGGGCGATCTGGCTGAAAAGTTAAGCCGTAAGTACAATTTCAATTTCGAATTCCGCTCTGAAGACATCAAACGTTTCAGTTTCACCGGAACTCTTGAAGATGAAACCCTGCAACAGGTAATGAACGCGATAAAAATTACTTCGCCAATCGATTACGAAATTGTTGGAAAAACAGTGATCATTTCGCGTAACGATGCCCGTATTCAGGACTTTAAAAAACTTTATAAACAACAGTAAATGAGAAAAATAAACAGGGAGTAGGTTTTGCCGAACCTATCCCCTGTCAGTAAATAGTGTTAAACAAAAATCAATGTCAGTTCCCGCGAAGAAATGCTGGCATTGCAGTCAAACATCTAACATTTCAAATGTATGAAAAAAAATCTAATTGGGTTGATTTTCCCTGGAAGAGGAAAACTGAAAAAACTATTCTTAATTATGAAATTAACAACTGTATTGCTTTTGGTTTTTACCTTGCATCTCAGCGCTACGGTGTACTCTCAAAGCACCAAATTCAGCCTTGATTTTAAAGGAAAAACTGTTAGAGAGGTTTTCAATATAATCGAAAGTCAAAGTCGGTTCCGTTTTTTCTTTAACGACGATTTCAAACTGATCGACGAAAAAGTAAACCTGGATGTTAAAGATGTGAGCGTTGAAGCTATTCTGGACGAGCTGTTTATGAATTCAGAAATCAGCTACAAAGTTTTGCCAAACGATTTAATTGTATTAACAACCAGCCAGAACTCGACTCAGCTACCTGTTAACCAAAACAAAACAATTAAAGGTAAAGTTGTCGATACAACCGGCCAGCCATTGCCTGGAGTTACTGTATTTTTTAAAGGTACAACCGGAGGAACCATTACCAATGTTGACGGTACCTACTCGTTGCCTGTTAATGCCAATGCCAAAGTCCTGGTTTTCTCATTCGTAGGGATGGAAACCAAGGAAATCACTATTTCCAATCAGTCCGAAGTTAATGTTACCATGGAGGAAAATACGATTGGTATTGACGAAGTAGTTGCTATTGGTTACGGCGTTCAAAAGAAAGAATCGTTAACCGGTGCAATTTCAGGAGTGAACTCTGAAGACCTTGACCGTGTACATGCTACAACTGTTAGTTCGGCACTGGCTGGTAAACTGGCAGGGGTTTCATTCCGTATGCCTGATGGTCGTCCGGGTTCATCGGCTACCATCCAGATTCGTAACATGGGTAATCCACTGTACGTTATCGATGGTATTCAGAAAGATGCCGGTCAGTTCAACAATATTTCGCCAAACGACATCGAAAGTTTAACTAT
>JAJZSZ010000170.1 GCA_021849365.1 Bacteroidota bacterium
TGCCCTTACCATTTTGGCCAAGCACCGCAACGGGGCTATCGGGGAGTTCCATCTTTCGTTCAAGGCACACCTTGCCCGTTTCAGTGATCTTGAATCGGCCATTGATGAGAGTTCCATCAGCGACCTGCACAATCCGAAAGGAAGGAATATTTATCACTCCAAAATGAATGCCGAAATGTCGGGTGTTGAGAGTGACCGGAGCCAATCTGACTTCGGCAGGCCGGGATCCAGCTTTGCTGATGAAACTCCGTTTTAAGAAGTACAACGAACTGCATCGGCTTATCCTAAAAAACGGTTGGATTATTGTCAGGCAAACAGGAAGCCGCGAAGACAACAAGTTGAAAAAATTGAAAAAGCATTGCACAGCTTAGGCTCCGAACTAATGTCCATCGCACTCTGATTTTAAGGCAATTGAAAGGTGATCCGGTCAATGTAAAGTCATATGCGATTTTAAGCGCCCGCCACTGCTGACTTACCAGTTTTTTTGGGCTATTATATTTCACTTTAGGGAAACTTTTATATCTTTGCACCGTGAACAAAGGTCAGAAACATAGAAAAATTAGGTTTTTCAAGAACTACTTCCAAGACTTCTTTGACAAACAATCAAAAAAAGTAAAAGCTAAAATTGTTTGGACTTTTGACTTGGTTGAGGATTTGCAAAGGGTTCCGGAAACATATCTGAAACACATAGAGAACACGGAAGGACTTTATGAAATTAGAGTTCAACTCGGAAGTGACATTTTTCGCATTTTCTGTTTTTTTGACCACGGACAATTAGTGGTTTTGGCGAACGGTTTTCAAAAGAAAACGCAAAAGACACCGAGAAATGAAATTGAATTTGCACTTAAAATAAAAGCAGAATATGAAAGCGAAAAATAAAAACCTGATGACTCTTGAAGAGTTTAAAGTAAAAAACTACGGCAAACGTGGGACAAAAGAGCGTGACGAACTTGAAGAGGGTTATGAAAACTTCAAAATTGGTGCTTTAATTCACGACACTCGTGTTGAAATGGGTATGACACAGGAACAACTTGCAGAAAAGGTAGGAACTACAAAGTCTTACATTTCTAAAATCGAGAATAACATTAAAGAAGCTCGGATTTCGACACTTCAAAAAATCATTGAACATGGTTTTGGCGGACATTTAGAATTATCAGTAAAAATCTAATGGATGCACATTCATGTCCGCAAAGCCGGAGGTTTTGCAAAGTACTTGAGTTTCTGTTACCGGAATAATTGAAGGACGATATGGGTATTAAATACCGAAAGCTTGCTTCAATATGATGCGGGTGTAATTACGCCTGCCGCACTCGAACGGTTGTCGGGGATCCATCAGAAGCAACTGTGGAATTATTTGCACGGTCGCTCAAAGCCGCGAAGACAACAAGTTGAAAAAATTGAAAAAGCATTGCACAGCTTAGGCAATGAGCTCATGTTGATTGCTCTTTGATCGGAATGCCTTTTAGGAATTAATAAGAAGACGGTGCATTGACAGAAGGCTCAACAATTACCTTATTATCAGGATTGAAAAAATTCACTACATTTGTATAAAATACTTTACTATGCAACTGAAGATTAATATTGGCTATGATGAAGTGTATAATCTGGTTAAACAATTGCCAAAATCTGATATTAAAAAATTGACAATTTCTATTAACAGGGAATTAGTTGATAAATCGAAAAAGGATAAAAAATCGCAACTAACTGATTTAATCTTAAATTCCCCAATGTGGACAGATGAAGAAATGTCAAATTATCTATCAGTAAGAGACTACATTAATAATTCCAGAATGTCATGATCTTACTTGATTCTTCTGTTATAATTGAGATGTTTCGTAAAAAAAAACAAACAACAATGTTTTTTTTATCAATTGTCACAGACGAATGAAGATTTTGCAATTTCTGCAATAACCCATTATGAGATTTTTTGTGGCAGCGATGCAAGTCAGGATCTTTATTGGAAAGATTTTTTAAGGATAATTCCAGTTTTACCTTTTGATACCGGTTCTTCAAAAGAAGCGGTGTTGATCTATAAAGAACTAAAAAGATCAAATAAAATGATAGACTTAGCGGATTTATTGATTGCAGCAACTGCAAAATCGCATAAAATACCTTTGGCAACCATTAATATTAAACACTTCTCCAGGGTTAGAGGATTAAAACTTTTGAAAAATTACTAAAACCACGGATGCATCTAATGGAAAATTGGTACCGGTTTACATTGGCCTGACCTCGACGAAGACCTTTGTTACCGGAATAATTGAAGGACGATATGGGTATTAAATACCGAAAGTTTGCTTCAATATGATGCGGGTGTAATTACGCCTGCCGCACTCGAACGGTTGTCGGGGATCCATCAGAAGCAACTGTGGAATTATTTGCACGGTCGCTCAAAGCTGCGAAGACAACAAGTTGAAAAAATTGAAAAAGCATTGCACAGCTTAGGATCCGAACTAATGTCCATCGCACTTTAATGGATGCCTGATAGTGACGGTTAGTTTTAGGAAATAGCCGGCAGTTATACCCTAATTTTTAGCCCAAACTTTAAACCTCTTGTATTTTTAATTTTTAACTAAAAAGAGAGCCACCCTTTCGGGAAACTCTCTTTATTTTCATACCAACAGGAACCTGTCAGTTATTTACCAGGTGATTACTTTTTGGTATAAGTATGTACACCCGTCTCAATAGATCTACCCTTGTAGTAGACAGTATAATTTCCCACCATTTTACCGGTTGTCGCATTGATAGTACCTGATTCAATAGCTGAATAATTACTCCATGTCGTCAAAGGCATCGAGTAGGTTAATTTAGTAAAATCAAGTGTAAAGGTAGCTGTCCAACCTGAATTCCAGTAGTTGTCAGTTATTACCGATGTTGCATCTCCTTTAACAAATGATACATCATAACTGTAATCCTCAGCCGGCTCATCGCAATTAAAATCACCCACAAAAATAGCTACAGGTTCAAAAATGGTAAAACTCCAGGTCGGACTGTAGGTCATCACACCGTGGGCATCTTTCATGGTAACATGCCAATAATAGGTAGCACCCAGCATTACAGGAACGGTAATGGATAATCCGGTAGCACCTGCTTTGTATAGCGCAGGCTTACTGTTTGTGCCAAAATAAACATCCGCAATCGGCGAAGCACCATCCTTATTTGTAGTGGCCCATTTTAAATCAACGGTCGAACCGGTAATCTTAATGGTAGCTCCATCCAGCGGAGCCGTAACAGTCGGTTCCGTGAAAGCATTGTAAATAGTAAACGTGGTATTGTCTTTTTTACAGCTTTGTAGCGCAAATATGCTACTCAGGACAACCAACATAACTAGAATTATATTTTTTCTTTTCATATTTAATTTTTCTTTATTAATGAATCATTTAATTCGTGTTATCAGGCTCAACCAAAATAGTTTACAAAATTCTAATTTAAGATAAAGCCCAATACCGAAAATCAAATATAATTATAATCGTGTCATTATTTCATATATTTTACGGGCAGCACCTGAATAAAGATAATAATAATTCAACACAAAAACCTTTGTTACAGGATTATAATAATTCACATTTGTACTTATAATAGGAGGAGCAGGAGGAGTTGCTGGATCTCCGGTATAGGTACTGTACATGCCAAAATCTTCAGGAGCAAGATCAGGAGTAGATAGAAGCACTTTATTTACCGTCACACCATCTACAACCATCGTTTGGGCAGTAATCTGAATATCCAAAATATAGGGATAATCACCCATCAGACCTTTGCGAATAGTTTTACAGTCAATTGTTGATGCTGTTTCAGTTTTGTCCACGGTAAATGTACCTAAAGTCGGGTGGATCCTGTATCCTACTACATGGTAATCTCCTGCATAAGGATTTGAAATTGGGAGCGCCAGGAAATAGGTCTTCATGTTTCCCGCAATCGGAATGTCTTTGCCTGAAGCAGTTTTGGCTGATGAGATCGAGATCGCAGCTATGAAATTGTCACAGGCGTTAAGGGTCTCCGCTCCCCAAACTTTTGCCGAAACATATCCATTTCTGGTTCCTGCTTTGATAAGCAAAGTTGGGGTAACCAGTGCCACAGTTGGAAATGCTTTGTAGCTCTTGCCGAACTTTGTATTGTACGCGGTAACAGCAGGCGCATCTACAGCCAGGGTTACAGTGATGTCTTCCGTAGGAAGTGCATCTGTTGCGATGTTAACCAAGAATTGGTAAGTGACCTCCCCGGGAACCGGTTTCAATGCCATTTGTTGAAGAGTGGCAACAGCGACGGTAGCATACATTTTACCGGCAAGATCATCCTTCCAGTATTCTCCCACGTTGTCTTTAAGGCAGGAATTCAAAAGAAAAATGCCTGCAAGAAAGGAGAGGGTCAATGATATTTTATTTTTCATACTTTGTTTTTTTAAAATTGATACATTCGATCGTTAGCGGTTCTGCCAAAAAATCTTGGAAGTAAATGCATTGATAGGACCAACTGCGACAAGATTGTCATTGTTTACAGAAATCTCACGTTGGGGGTAAAGCAACCTAATTGGAGGAGTATCATTCAATTTATTCGGATCCTCCGAGAAGTGGATATTTGACGGAATACCAGATCTTCTATAGTCTGTCCAAATCTCAACAGGTGCGATCCCATCGAGTGAAACCCATTTCTGCTGAAGGATCAGGTTAATTTTATTTGGAGCCAAGTCATAGTTAACCATTGTTTTAGCAGAAGAAAGGAAGGTAGCTGCATCATCTGAAGTTAACCCGTTGTAAATGCAGGATTGGGTCATGGCTGCATTGTACAATGTTTTACCGGAAGCAGTGATAAAGCCTCTTTCAGCCGCTTCAGCCTGGATAAACAGACTCTCAAAATCAGTTAAGAGAGGGGCGGATTTATCAAAAGTACCAATCATATAACCTTCACTGCCACTTTTGTAACCTAAATAAGAGGTTTTGGTTGGAGGAAGCGGAGGATGAACCGATGCATCCTGTCCAAGGTAGTTGCCATCAAATTGAGTAGGATTAGCAGTTGTAGCATTAAAGAAATGGCCCAAACGCGGGTCGTTGGTATCTTTCATAAAATTAATTACATCCATTCCCCCCATGTGATAGGAAACACCGTCAGATTGTTGAGTACCATCTGCTTTGTAATAGGTACCATAAAAGGGATTCATTTTACCCGGAGAGTTCAGGAAACCAGGATTTACCAACCCGCTTTCTCCTGCGCCAAGATAGCCTACAGATGCAGTCGTTGCAACTGCCGCTTTGATGTAAGTATCGCGACCGGTCATACCGGACTGATGAACCAACATTCTCAATTTAAGTGTATTGGCAAATTTAGCCCATTTAGACATATCACCGGCATACATGATGTCGCTGTTGGCCGGAATTTCCGTTGACCCTATTGGTGCAGTCTGAATCAATTTGATTGCTGCATCCAGTTTTTTAACCAGATCTTCATAGATATCCTTTTGCTTGTCATATTTAGGCTTCAGGATACCTGTTTCTGTACTGAAGGCTTCACTGTAGGGAACATCGCCCCAAACATCCACCAGATTCTGCATGATATATGCCTTCAGGATCATCGCGATAGCCAGATAGTTGCTCTCTTTTGGATCAGAAGAGGCTCTTTCAATCTCAGTAAGGTTCTGACCATAGGTGTACATCTCGTTGAAGGCAGTTTGATAACTGGTATTTTGCAAATTGTACTGTGTCAAAGGGGTCGGTTGGGTATAACCTGTGCTGATAGACCAGAGTCCGTGCCACAGGTAAACAAACTCAAACCGACGGGGATTGTTCATAGTATAAGCAATGTTGTTAAGCGCCGATGGCAACAACAACTTGGCCGGAACTTGTGAAGCACTGTTCGGATTGACTTCATTCACCGTAAGAAAATCGGAGCAGGAACTTCCTAAAAGGACCAGAGAAACTAATAGCGTTAAAAATATCTTATTCATCTTAGTATTCATTTAAATTTTAGAAAGTAAGTTTTACACTAAAACCATAAACTCTGGTAGGAGGTGTCTGGTCTTCTGTGGTGTAACCGACAGCATTGTTAGTAGGAGCCTGTGTGTTGAATTCAGGATCTGTCCAAACATTGGATTTCGGACGTAACATGATGAGGTTTCTTCCTATAAGGGCAACCTGGGCATCTTGAATAGTATTGCCTCCAAATAGTTTCTTTACAGGAATGTCGTATGAAAGTGCAACCTCTCTTAATTTCCAGAAAGCAGCACTGGTCGTATAGGTCCGCTGTACGTTATGGTAGTCGGAGTTAACCCAGAAATTACGGCTGGCGTCTCTGATCAAAATATTGGTATTAGGAGTATAAACACCCGGAGAGGTCTGGATAACAGAATTTGGGATCACGAATGGCTGACGACCGTTTTGAGCAGAGTGCTCGGATACACCCGTGAAGTCGAGTGCATTACCTACTGCATTCACAATTACGTTTCCACCCCGGTATTCAGCGGTAGCTGAAAGACGGAACCCTTTGTAGTTCAAATCGGTAGAAATACCTAAGATATGATTTGGGTTACCGTGACCAACCTGTTGAAGGGCAGGGTCTTTCACCGGTTGACCGGTATTTGGGTCAACGATAATTTGACCGGTAGGTGTTCTTTTAACATCAGACACTTTGATTGCGGGGAATTGCTGGCCCACTTTCACATAAGAAGCATCCGGAGTATTAAGATCTGTCACAATCCGGATCTCATCCAATCCCGGGAAAATTGAGACAACTTTTGACTCTAAATAAGAGTAGTTGACAGAAGCATTCCAGGTAACCTCACCTAAGTTTAGCAGCGGGGTAAATTTCAAATCCACTTCAAGACCTTTGTTGTCGAGTTCTCCGGCATTGATCAAAGCGCTGTAATAACCTGTTGATGCAGAGATATCTGCTGGAATAGTTTGATCAAGGGTCTTTGTTTGGTAAACGTTGGTTTCCAGGTGAACCTTGTTTTTTAGGAAGCTCATTTCAACACCAAGTTCAGTCTCATTGGTCTTTTCAGGTTTGATCAGCGGATTGCTGAGCGTAGTGCTAAGGCTGAAGCCAGCTGTACTCCCGTATGGGAAACCACTTGCAGGATTATATTGCGGTAAAGTTCCGTACCAGTCGCCAAGCGAAATTTGTCCGGTTTGAGACCAGCCCCCGCGTACTTTCAGGAAAGAAAGAACATTGTTGCTGATAATAGAGGGGAACATCTGAGACAGAATGAGGCTTGCGTCAGCGGCCGGGTAGAAAAACGAGCGATTGGCCTTGGTCAATCTTGAGTCCCAGTCATTACGGCCAGAAAAGTGCAAGAAAGCATAGTCTTTGTATCCAAGGGTGAAATCCCCAAATACCCCAATTGAATTGCGTTTCTGGGTTGTTTGTGAAACGTTTGCCTCCCCGATACGGTTGCTGATGTTGTATAAACCAGGAACTACTAATCCGCCGTTAGCAGCATCATAGCTTGATTCATAATAGTTTGAGTAAACTGAATTACCAACAACTGCTTTTACATTTAAAAGACCAAACTTATGATCAAGAGTAGCCGTAAAGTCGTTGGTCAGGATAATGCTGTTACGCATTTGATCGCTTGAGTTTCCGGCATAAGGAGAACCGACCCCCATGTGTCCCTGGCTCCATGGATCAGATTTGGAATAACTGCTATAAATAGCTTCGTCCTTGTAATTATGATTGTTTGTGCCATTGTAAACGATACCTGAACGGTTGGCAAGTTCCAACCACTTGGTTGGCTTAAGGTTCAAATTAACTGAACCCAAAACATCGTTTCTCAACTGATTGTTCCGTGCGTGTTTAATCTGCCAGTAAGGGTTTGGATAATAGGCATTGAAATAACCATCCAAAGCAGCAAAAGGGTTGTTGACGATGTCTTTGTATTTGGTAAGCGGAACATGAGGAGGAGTATTCAGGACATTCCAGTAAACCCCGCGTCCCTGATACATGTCACCACCTGAAGTACTTGTGCTGGTTCTGGTAAAAGAGATTGAATAATCAGCAGAAAACATACCGTATTTTCTTCCGGCAGCCATACGGGCACCAGTCCTTCTGTTGGTATCATCGGGAATAGTACCGGTACTTTTCACATCCTGTGCAGAAAGGTAAAAATGACTTTTATCGTCACCTCCTGAAACAGAGATGTCATTCTGCATAGTAACGCCGGTGTTGAAGAAATCCCTTTTCTGGTTTTTAATAGCACTATAAGGTACCATCTGGTAAGAACCATCTACCAATTTACCACCCAGGATAACCATTTGACCATTAAATTCAGGTCCATAAGTTTGGTTTTCGTATGAAGTATAAGGGTCGGTGTTCCTTCCTGGTCCAATCCACATAGTATAGTTTGGATCTGAATTGTAAATGGTCTCACCGGAACCACTACCGAATCTGGTTTGCATATTGGGAAGATAAGAAATCTGTTCGAAAGTGGTGATGTTACTAATTTTAACGGTCAATTTTCCATTTTCCCCTTTTTTAGTTGTAACGATCATAACCCCGTTCGAAGCATCATTCCCATAAAGAGCGGCTGCCGAGGAGCCCTTCAGAATGTTTACATCAGCGATATCGTTCGGGTTGATAGAGTTCAGATAAGTTGCACTTACCGGTACTCCATCCAAAACTACCAATGCCTGGTTACTGGCCAGGAAGTGGCGGTTTCCTCGAAGGGTGATTTTAGTCTCAGGATTAACCCCGTTGTTGATGGTATTGATTTGCAGACCAGATACTTTAGCGGCCATGCCATTCATCACATTTGAGGCACCGGCAGCGGTGAGTTCCTGATTGTCAACCTTTGCAGTAGCAACCCCCATCTCTTTTGGTTTCCTCTTGATACCCATAGCAGTTACGATGACCTCATCGACACTGACGGTCTCAGACTTCAGAACTACTTTATAATTACTTGCCGATGTCAGGGGCACTTCGGCAGAAGTCATGCCTACAAAAGATACGGAAAGCGCTTTGGCGCCCTGCGGAACTTTGAGGGAAAACTTACCATCCATGTCGGTAATGGTTCCAAGTGTTGACCCCTTCACAACGACCGAAACCCCCGGAATTGAGGTGCCGTCATCGCCCGAAGTCACAGTACCCGTTATTTGACGGGTCTGTGCGAAGATAACTTGTAGCCCTATAAAACCCAGGAATACAAGCAACA
>JAJZSZ010000171.1 GCA_021849365.1 Bacteroidota bacterium
TTCTGACGCGCAAATACGCCGGAACCATTATCGTAGCAGGGAAAAGATGTGCCAGACTATAAACAACGGGTGGAATCGACAAACTAGGCCACGACAATCCGCTCAGGAAAATGACGATGGGAGACAAAAATACCATGAAAATGATCGACGACTCGCGTCGTTTGAACAGCACGGATAGGGTAATTCCCATGAAAATGATGGCCAGCAAAAAGGGTAATGTCAGCATTAAAACCGACAGGTAACTGCCACGGCTGGGGTAATTAAACCACGAATGAATCCACACCATCGTGAAAATGCTGTTCACTGCATAAATCGTGAGGTACACCAACGTTTTGCCGAATAAAATGGGTAAAACTCCACCAGGTTTCAACGCCACCGGAACCATAAAATTATCTTGCTTATTCTCTTTGGAAGTTCCGCCAACCATACCAATTCCTATGAGGAGAGTTTGTTGCAGAATGATAATGATAATTCCGGGCATCATCGACGAGCCGTAACCCGACGACGAGTTAAACCAGAAATGAATATCGGATGGCAATGGATCGCGCTGAACAAACGCCTGATCGTAGCTTTTCCCTTCCATCATCAGCTTTTTTATCTCAACTCCAGCCGAAAAAGTACCGACTGTTTTCACTGCTCCGCCCAACAACTGACGGTAAATCAGGAAATAACTTCCGTCGGCAAAAACGGCTACATTGGTTTGCTTTCCGTTCAGGATATCTTTCTCAAAGTTTTCAGGAATAACCAAAATTCCACCGCAATTGCCTTCAAAAAAATCGGTTTTAGCTTCGTCGAGGCTCATGGCCACACGATTAATTTCGATTTGCTCTGCACCTTTCAGCATTTTAACCAGTTGGTGGCTGGTATTGGTGCGGTCGAGATCGACTATGGTGGTTTTCAACTCGCGCACCACCTCGTTTTTATACGCGATGGCATACACAATCGGGTAAATGACCAGCGCACCAACCAAAATCAGGATGGCGCCACTATCTTTCCGGATGTTGTTGAATTCGATCCGGAAAAAATCGAACGTCATTTCAAGCCCTTTTGCTATTTTTTTAAACATGATCATTTTCAAAATGAATATCGTAAAGACGCGATGCATCGCATCTTTACATGATTATATTTTTCCCCAAAAGCGTTCTTCCATCAAAACTCTTTTTAATCGAGGTAAAAAGCCAACCGATAAGCCGATAAACAGCACGTAAATCGTCATAGGCAGAATAGCATGAACAGCGTCTTCGCCACGAATGGCCTGCGATATAAAGATTTTCACCCACTGCGTAAACGGGAACAGGTACGAAAATGCTTTGGCAACCAAAGGCATGGCAAATTGCGGAAACGTGAGTCCCGAGAAAGTGAGCGCCATCATGGCATAGGCACTAGCCAGCGAAAGCGCCAGACGCAGGTTAGCCGTAACTGCCACAAGCAGCGCCGCAAGCAGCTGGTAAGTTATTATCATTCCCAACTCGCCCATCACGATAAAAGCAAAATTTCCCCGAAGCGGTGTACCCATTTGCACAAAAAGCACCACATTCATCACGACGGTAACCACCGAAAGCAGCATGGTATAAGGCAAAAGTTTTCCGGCAAGGCCCACGATCAGGCTGCCGTTGGCATGTTCGAGCCACTCGGGTCCGGTTCCTTCGCGAACTTCGGTGCCAATTGCAAAAACGTTCGACAACAAGGTAAATATCACAATCATCAGCGGCAAAAGTGCACTCAACAGAAAGTACGAATAGTTTCCGAAAGGATTAAACAATACATGCTGCTGCAACCTAACCGGTTGAATTTTGGCTTTGGCCTGTCGCTCCGGAAGTCCGCTTTTCATGGCCACCTGTAGTTTTATTCCTCCTGAAAGTGTTGCCAGCGCTTTGTAAATTCCTTTCTGCAGGTATCCACCCTTCAGCAGATTGGTGTTGTTGATGAACACCGAAACCGGTTGCCCAACTCCCTTGAGAATATTTTTTTCAGTTCCTTCCGAAATAACAATCACCGCATCCAATTTCCCTTCAGCCATTTGCCGATACGCTTCTTCCTGATTAGGGAGTTGCATCGTCACCTCTGCTTCCTGAGTGGCATTAATCCACATCGAGATTTTCCGCGACAAATTGGTATTATCCATATCCACAATGCCCACCGGAATGTTGTGCGGAACTCCGGCCGAAAAAACTGACAGCAGGATGATGAATGAAATGAGCGGCCCGATCAGGGTGGTAAACAGATAGATGGTCGATCCCGTCATGCGGTCGATTTCGCGCAGAAAAACCCTGAAGAACGGATTCTTCCGCAGAAACGTCTGCTCGTATTCCCTAATGGTATGTTTCTTATGTTTTGTCATGGATGACTTTTTCTGAATACTGCGACTGAAAACGGACTACTTCTTCCCGAATTGTTTCCAGTTGACCAATACGCTCATTCCGGGGCGAAGTCCTTCAAGCTGACTTGTTGGAACTGCATGTATCTCGAACGATTTCATATCGAACCCTCCTGAACTTTTGGTGGCCGTCCAGGTCGCAAAATCGGCCATCGGACTAATGTAATTCACTTTCAGAGTTACATCCTTGTTGCCCAGCGCCGGAATAGTTGCTTTGATTTCGCTACCCATGCGCACGTTGGCCATTAAGTCCTCGCGAATGTACAAAGTCGCCCAGCAGTCGTTTAAATCGACCAGCGTAATCACCGGATATCCCGTCGGAACCAGTTCTCCTTTTTCAGAAATAATATTGGCTACTTCACCCGAATTCTGTGCTTTCACCTGCGTTTCGGCCAGATAGGCTTCCACCTCCTTAATTCCTCCTTCTGCCTGATTAACCAGTTCCTGTGCCGCACGTTTATCTTCGAAACGAGCGCCTTTCACCGCTTTCTCCCATTGCGCTTTGGCGGCGTTGGCGGTTTCGCGACCAGCTTTGGCCTGCGTTTCAGCTTCATCGCGCTTTTGCTCCGAAACTACACCGTCTTTAAACAGGTTTTGAACCCGTTCGAACGTCTTTTCATACAGGCGGGCGGCAGCTTCGGCTTTCACGTAAAGGTTATATGCCGCAGCGATATCCTCAGCCTGTGCGCCATTCTGCGCTTTTAGACTTTGCGCCTGTGCCGCATTTCGCATGGCCGTAACCTGCAACATTTTGGCGTCGATTTCAGGACTATTGATCGAAAAAAGGAAATCGCCTTTGCGTACCTGCTGTCCTTTTTTCACCGCAATGCTGTCGATTCGTCCCGGAATTTTCGAGGCTACACGGAATTGTGTGGCTTCAATCTCGCCCTGAATTTCCAACGGAAGCGGACGGGTAATCAACCAGGTGGTGTAAAGCAAAAAGATTAACAGGGCGGTAAAAAAGGTGCCGATAATAAAACTTCTTGTCTTGTTCATAGTATCGTGTGTTTTTAATATTCGGTGATTGTTTTACTTAAAACGATTCGGTGATTACTTGGGCGCTGGCCTGGTATTGCAAAAACATTTCCGGACTGCCGCAAACCTGAAGCAAAGTCGCCAACGTCACATCGTAGTTGTACAAAGCCTGGAGCCGTTCAATCTTCACTTTGGCCAGTAGCAAATTAGCGTCAACCAATTCGGTTGAAGTAGACAAACCTTCGTGAAAGGCTTTGTTTCGGCTGTCGACGTAAGTTTGGGCAAACTCCAGCGTTTTGTCAAGCTCTTCGAGCTGCTCCACTTGCATGCCCAATTGCTGGTGCAGTTTCCGGATAATTGTTTTGATGTCTTCCTCGGCTTTGAGACCTGCTTCCATTACCTGATCTTCCTTAAACCGTGCCGCCTGAAGCTTTTTGTTTCGGGCATTCCCTTCAAAAAGCGACCAGTTCAGGCCAACGCCAACCATCCACTGCGGAACGTAAGGCGACAAATCATGGTCGGCCATGGTGTATGTTCCGGTAAGAGCCACCGTTGGCTTGTAATTGCTCTTTTCATATTTTACTCCGGTAGCAGCCAGTTCTCTTTTTGAATCAACCTGCTGAAGCATTGGATTATTTTGTAAAGCCAGATTGATAAAAAATTCTTCGTTCTCGATATTTTTCAGGATAAACAGTTTGCTGGCAGCCATTATTTCGGTAGTATCCTCCACCGCAAGCGTGTTTAAGAGTGCGCGTTCAACGATCGATACTTCCCGGTTGGCTTTCTTCAGTTCGCGCTCGGCATCCGAATTGGCCACTTGTGCATGCAAGAATTCAACTTTGGCGATTTGCCCTTGTTCGCTCAGTTTTTGTGAGTCGAACAAGTGCTTTTTCATGGCATCGGCCACCTGACTGCGAACTTTACACGCCTGCTCTGCCAAAACTAATCCGTAGTAACGGGTAGCCAATTCGCTCAGTAATTCACCTTCTTTCTGCTTCTCTTTCAGGCCGGCCTCTTCGGCGTTTATTTGAGCCGCTTTGTTGGCCGCATCTATTTTTCCTCCGGTATAAAGTGGCCAAACCACATTGGCATTTACTGACGCAAATTGCTTTTCCTGAATCATTTTGTCCCATTCGGCGGCATTTATAGCAGCCTCACCTTCAAGCAGCTTCCCACGAATTACTTTGGTACTCACGTTGTCGGGTAAAGTTGGCATCACGCCCGAAGTTGCCGGGTCGGGATTCGGAACTCCCGAGAAGTTTCCATATTTGCCCAGGGTTTCGTACAGCGGCGTAATCGCATCGCGCACCGGAGTTAAATCCAGGGTGAGCGGATCAGCCATCTGAACGGCTGTTGCCGAAACAAAGACTTTGGGCGCACGCAAGCCAAAAGCTGCTTTTTTATCCGCTTCTTTCTCACGAATTTCAAAATTGACTTGTTTCAACACATGGCTATTCACATTCATTTGCTGGTAAGCATCGGGAAACGTGAGCGGAACTTTGTTTTGGGAGTAAGCGCCTGAAGCCATGCAGACAGAGGCCAACAGTAAAATTATTCTTGCATTTTGTTTCATGACTAAACTTTTACAGTTGCAAAGAAACTAATTTTATAGAACATTTTTGTCT
Organism: Bacteroidota bacterium; assembly: GCA_021849365.1. Lineage (GTDB taxonomy): Bacteria > Bacteroidota > Bacteroidia > Bacteroidales > Prolixibacteraceae > Aquipluma. The sequence continues at coordinate 4,978 of JAJZSZ010000171.1, forward strand.
TGCAGTCGAAATATGATTGATTTGCTCAAGCCAATTAATTTAGCCTTAATATTCAAACTTAAAGTTACAATATCTTACCGGCAATCGATTGAAATAGTGCTTCATAGAATCCGGTAAATATTTGTTTTTACTTCTTATACCAAAAGTTTTCGGGTAAATTCATACTTTTGACGACCAACAAATCTTAAAAAACTATGCAAAAGGTATTTATCTTCATCTTTTTTGTAGCGTTTCTGAGTATTCCTGCGTTTAGCCAGGTGAAAACTCATACGTTCAAACTCGAAAAATCAGAATTTTTACTTGATGGGAAACCGTTCCAGATTATTTCCGGAGAAATGCATCCGGCACGTATCCCGGTCGAATACTGGCGCCATCGCATCCAAATGGCAAAAGCGATGGGCTGTAACACCATTGCGGCCTATGTTTTCTGGAATTACCATGAAACAGAGCCGGGTGTTTTCGATTTTCAAACCGGCAACCACAACATCGCACAGTTTATACGCATTGTTCAGGAAGAAGGCATGTGGCTGATGCTTCGCCCCGGCCCATACGTTTGTGCCGAATGGGACTTTGGCGGATTACCTTCGTACCTGCTCAGCATTCCGGATATTAAAGTTCGCTGTATGGACCCACGCTACCTCGAAGCTGTTGACCGCTACATTAAAACGCTGGCCATTCAGGTGAAGGATTACCAGGTGACCAAAGGCGGACCTATCGTAATGGTTCAGGTGGAGAATGAATACGGAAGTTACGGAAATGATCGTACCTATATGAAATGGGTCCAGGACGAATGGAAGAAAAATGGTATTGAAGTACCATTCTATACTGCCGACGGAGCCACACCGTTTATGCTTGAAGCCGGTTCGCTGCCCGATGCCGCTATCGGACTCGACCCGGGCTCGAATGCCGCAAACTTTGCTGAAGCCACCAAAGCCAACGCCAATGTGCCCTCGTTTTGCAGCGAGTTGTACCCCGGATGGTTGACCCACTGGGGCGAAAAATGGCAAAAACCCGATACGGCAAGCCTTATGAAAGACGTAAAATGGCTGATGGACAACAAAAAGTCGTTCAACTTTTACGTGATTCACGGTGGGACCAACTTTGCATGGTGGGCCGGAGCGAATGCTTTTAGCCCAACGCAGTACCAGCCCGACGTAACCAGCTACGATTACGATTCCCCCATCAATGAAATAGGGCAGGCTACCCCCAAATACGATGCATTGCGCAAACTGATGGCCAGCTATCTTCTGCCGAAACAAAAACTGCCTGCAGTTCCGGCAGCTATTCCGGTGATCGAAATTCCTGAAATCAAATTGACTGCCACAGCTTCGGTTTGGGACAACCTTCCTGAGGCCATTTTGTCGCCACAGCCTAAACCGATGGAAATGTTCGGACAGAAAGGTGGCTTTATCCTTTACCGTACCAACCTGATCGGCCACAAAAAAGGCAAGCTGCGGATTACCGAACTGCACGATTATGCCACCGTTTTTGTTGACGGGAAATACGTTGGCAAACTCGACCGGGCCAAAGCCGAAAACATCATTGAACTGCCTGCTTCGGAATCGGCAAATCCGCAACTCGACATTTTGGTTGAAGGCATGGGGCGCATCAATTTTGCCGAATACATGATCGACCGCAAAGGGATTACTGATCGCGTTTCGCTTAACGGAATGACGCTGATGGACTGGAAAATTTTCACCCTTCCGTTTGATGAAGCTTATCTTCAAAATCTGAAATTTACTTCAGGAGAAAAGACCCAGCCGGGAACTTTCTTCAAAGGCGAATTTGAACTGGCAGCCACAGGCGATACTTATATTGATGTAAGCCAGTGGGAGAAGGGCGTGGTTTGGGTGAATGGGCATAACCTGGGCCGTTACTGGCAAATTGGGCCACAAAAACGCCTGTATTGCCCTGCGCCGTGGTTGAAGAAAGGCAAAAACGAAATCGTGATTTTCGATTTGCACCAGCTGAATGCGCAGCCGGTAAAAGGAACAACGAGCCTCGAACCAAAGCAATAGAAAATCTGTTGAGATTTATTTACTTTGCCCAACCATTTGGGAAAGCTGAATTTATTGTTGTTCAATGGGTATTTATAAAAAATGATCATGACGAAAGCCATTATAAACCGGTCGTATCCTGAGAAAAAAGCACTGATTACCGATCAGGGCGATATTACTTATACTCAGTTGCTGAGACACGTTCAGCAATATGCCGGTTTATTCAGTGGCAAGGGTTATGCCAGGGTTGCGCTTTATGCCGAGAACAGTCCGGCATGGATTTATGCGTTTTACGCAGCCCTTCAGAATAATTGCATTGCTATCCCGATCGATTTTCTGGCTTCAACCGAAGATGTGGCCTATATTCTCGACGATTGCACGCCCGATTTACTTTTTATCAGCCGGGCCATGCAGGAGTCGTACGCCGAAATTTCCCAAAAGATAAACTGCGCTCCTGAAGTGCTGGTTTTTGAGGATTACCCGGTTGACGAAACTACGCCCGAAAGCCAGTGGATTGGTCCTGACAACGAAGATACAACTGCCGTAATTATTTATACATCGGGTACCACCGGAAGCCCCAAAGGGGTGATGCTTTCGTACACCAACATCAGGTGCAATATGGAGGCAGTGATCGATTGCAAAATTTATGAGCCCGATCGGCAGGTGATGATTTTCCTTCCGTTGCATCACGTATTTCCGCTGGTTGGGTCGATGATGATTTCGTTTCATGTGGGCACCACTGTGCCGATGGCTCCTTCGATGCAGTCGGCCGACCTGATGAAGACTTTTGCATCGAACCAGGTGGGTGTTTTCATTGGTGTGCCACGTTTGTACGAGCTGATGTATCGCGGAATCAAGGCAAAAATCGACCAGAGCGCTGTTGCACGCATGCTGTTGGAGCTGGTTATGAAAACCAAAAGCCGCAAACTGGGCCGGGTCATTTTCAAGAAAGTGCATCAGGGATTTGGCGGCCATTTGCAATATATGATTGCCGGCGGCGCTGCGCTCAATAAAGAAGTTGGCGGCTTTTTCTACGGACTTGGGTTCGACATCATGGAAGGTTTTGGCATGACCGAAGCCGCTCCGATGATTACCTTCCCCCGTCCGGGTAAAATAAAAATTGGCTCGCCCGGTCAGGCCTTGCCGGGTTTGGCGGTTGAAATCCGCGACGGCGAAATTGTAGCCAAAGGGCCAAGCATCATGAAAGGCTACTACAACCGGCCTGAAGAAACCGCTGACGTAATTAAAGACGGATGGCTGCATACCGGCGATCTGGGCTACTTCGATAAGGAAGGCTACCTGTTTATAACCGGCCGTAAAAAAGAGATCATCGTTTTGCCAAACGGTAAAAATATCAATCCGGTTGAGGTAGAGATGAAGCTTGACGGATTTTCGCCGGCCATTAAGGAATCAGGTGTGTTCATGCACAACGATATGCTTCATGCCCTGATTTTGCCTGATTACAGTTTCCTGTCGGCGAATGGAGTGCAGGACATCAAGCAGTATTTCCGCGATGAGGTGATTATGCCGTTCAATGCCACAATGAGTTCGTATAAGCGAATCATGCAGTTTACGCTGGTCAATGCCGAATTGCCGCGCACCCGGCTGGCCAAGCTTCAGCGGTACAAATTCGATGAACTGGTTAAACAGAAAGATCAGAAGAAAGCGGTGGCTGAAGAGCCCGAAACCATTGAATACCGCGCAATCAAATCGTTTATCGAGAGCCAGGTTGATATGGATATTTTACCCGATCACCATTTGGTGTTCGATATTTCGATGGATTCACTGAGCAAACTAAGCCTGATCGATTTTATCGATAAAAGCTTCGGGATTAAGCTTGACGAGGAGCAGTTACTTAAATTTCCGTCGATCCGGAAAATTGCCGAACATATCCAGAAAAACAAATTGTTTCACAAAACCGATCAGGAAACGGGTTGGACAGGCGATCTGAAAGACGATTCGGAAGTTATTCTGCCCAAAACTTCGGTGTTTCTGGGGCCGATTGTACATGCTGTTCGCGGTGCGTTCAGACTGTTCTTCAGTTTCAACGGAAAAGGAATGGAAAATATTCCGGAGGGACCCTGTTTCTTCGCTCCAAACCACGAGAGTAAACTCGACGCTTTTCTGGTGCTGTCATACCTCGATAAAACTGCACTGAAC
>JAJZSZ010000172.1 GCA_021849365.1 Bacteroidota bacterium
ATTTTGTCGATTTCAAAAGCTTTTTCAGTGATATTCGGGGTGATAAAGAGGCTATCTCCGATTTGCAGTTATCATCGGTACACTATTATCAGCGACCGGATGCCGATCATTTGGAATTTGATGCTAAAAGAACCAGTTTATCCGGATGGGGCGGTTATTTGAGCGGAGGAAAGCGGAGTGGTCGGTTCAGGGCAATTGGTACGGTAAACTGGCGATCGCCCGGACTCGATTTTAACGATCTTGGCTATTTGTATCAGGCTGACCTTATTCAGCAAACAACTGATTTCACCTATAAAGTAAACAAGCCCAGAGGAATAGTACGGAGTTATTATGCCCAGCTAACACAGTTGCACGAAATGAGTTTTGGGAAAGAAACTACTCTGGATCGCCTTAATTTGCATGGTTTTGTTCATTTCAACAATCTTTGGATGACGCACCTTAACCTCAGGAAAAATTTCAATATGTTTGATACCCGGGAGTTGCGTGGCGGTCCAATGTTGTACAAGGGTTCGTATAATAGTTTTCAATTTACGGTACAGTCAAATTACGCAAAAGATTTCTCGACAATGTTTGGCCCTATATTTTTCTGGGCTAAAGATGATAGTTATACCGGATCTGGTGGTCAACTTCAACTCCAGTGGCAAATAAGCAGCCGGTTTAATGTAATGGCAAGAACCGTTCTTACCCAAAATATTGACAATAATAAATTTGCAGCAAGAGTTACCGACGCAGAAAAACGCTTACAGTATTTAGTGGGAAAAATAGACCGAAATACCATTTCAACAACTTTGAGAGTTGAATATTATCTGTCTCCCGAAATTTCCATTCAGTACTATGGAAACCCTTATGCTTCAGTAGGTAATTACTCCAACTTTCGTCAGGTGGTAAACGGATCGGCCAGATCATTTGACGATCGGTATTCATCGTTAGAGGTTACGGATCAGGCTAATGGTCGGTATTCGGTTAGTAAAAATGGAAGTAAGCTTTATTCCATCAAAAATCCGGATTTCAACTACCGCGAATTTCACTCAAATTTTGTTGGTCGTTGGGAATTTCGCCCGGGATCGACTTTATATCTGGTTTGGACCAATACCCGCTCGGCTTATTCCGATCAACTGGGTCAGCCACTCTGGAAAAGTTTTAGTGGCATTTGGGACGGAAGATCAGAAAATGTATTCATGGTTAAATTCAGCTACTGGTTTTCTTTATAATTCCCTTTCTTTGTCCTGAATTTAAATCAAAAGTGTGAGACTCGCTGACTATATTCCTGTTTACAGGAAAAATCTGACGCTTGCTGTTCCCGTAATATTTTCGCAGATCGGGCAGGTAACGGTAAATATCGCCGACAATATTATGGTTGGGCACCTTGGAACAACCGAACTGGCTGCAGCTTCGTTTGCCATCAATATATTTCATATCGGAATGCTTTTCGGGCTTGGCGTAACTCTTGGCCTGACGCCTTTAGTGGGCCAGTCGCTGAATTCAAAGAGTAAAAACAACCTCGGAAGCTGGTTCCGGAATGGCATGCTTGTAAATTTTGTTGCCTCCTTGCTTTTGTGTGCAGTAATGACTTCAGTTGTGCTTTTTATGCCGCTAATGGGGCAAAGTGATGAAGTGGTGAGCAGAGCCATTCCATTCTATCTTTTGCATGTGGCTTCACTAATTCCTCTGCTGATGTTTTTCTCGTTCAAACAATTCTTTGAAGGAATTGGGAATACCCGTATAGCAATGGTTATTACCATTGTAATCAACCTGGTCAACATTATTCTGAATTACGTGCTTATTTACGGTAAATTCGGTTTTCCGGCGTTGGGATTAAATGGTTCGGGGTTTGCTTCGCTGACGGCCAGACTGATCATGCCAGTTATATTTACGGTGGTAATGCTCAAGCGACCTGCGTTCAGGGTTTATCTTTCTGAGGCCTTTCACTCTGCTTTCGACAAATTGAAAATTAAACGGATCGTTTCCATTGGGTTGCCGATAGGCATTCAAATGGTTATTGAGATTCTGGCTTTCAGTTTGGGGGCAATCATGTTGGGCTGGATTTCGAAAGAGTCGCTTGCGGGACATCAGGTGGCCATTAGCATGGCTGCAATGACTTACATGATTTCGTTTGGTTTGGCTTCAGGAACAACGATACGGGTTAGTCACGCATTTGGCGAAAATAACCAACTGGAAGTACGGCGAAGCATATTTGCCTCATTGCATCTGGCCATTGCTTTTATGTCAACGATGGGAATTCTTTTCATACTTCTTCGGAATCATTTGCCTCTTCTTTTTACATCCGATCCTGCTGTTATTAAAGTTGCTGCCGGCTTGTTGGTGGTAGGTGCATTTTTCCAGATTTTCGACGGAATACAGGTCGTTTTGCTGGGTGCACTTCGAGGAATAGCTGATGTACGAATTCCGATGATTATGGCCTTCTTTTCGTACATCGTTGTTAGCTTACCTGTAAGTTATCTGTTTGCTTTTGTATTTAAGCTTGGATATTCCGGAGTTTGGATGGGTTTTGTTGGTGGATTATCTACCGCAGCTGTTTTATTCGGAATTAGGCTTAAAAAGCAGTTGAAAAGGTAGAGGTCGGAATTCTATAGGAACACAATCTTTTGCGAAATATATGGGCAAAAAAATGGCTTCAGCCACGGGGCTAAAGCCATTTTATATTTTAACTGTATCAGTTCGTTATTTAAACGTCCAGTAATTTACTTCAGCCTCGGTTTCTTTATCCGATTCCTGAAGCCAGTAGGCCGGAGTTACTTTTTTACCTGAAAAACTGATTAAACGTCTTTTGTAAACATCGATCACTGGGTTAAAGAGCAAATCGGTTACTCCGATTTTGAAAGTTCCTGATTCCCCTTCAGCAGCAACTTTTACAGTATAGTTATTTTTTTCGAGTAACTTTTTCAGGAACTCAGTCCGTTCGGGTGAAACGCCTTTTTCCACCAGCGAGCAACGAACTCCGTCAATTTCTTCTACAATATGTTTTCCTTTATTTAAAGCCATTTCTCAGAGTCTTATTAGTTTAAAAAGAGTTGGCTGATGCTACGGATGTATTCGAAAATACCGCTTGCGAAACCAATAATAAACACACCTGCAACGCACATTACCAAAGCAATCCGCATGGCATTCGAGCTGCGGAAAGTTGGAATAGGCTGATCATTTGGATCGATAAACATAGCCTTAACAACTCTCAAATAATAGTAGAGTGAAATGGTTGCATTCAAAACGGCAATCAATACCAGGATGTAATATCCGGCACCGGCGGCGGCAGTGAACAGGAAGAATTTTCCGAAGAAACCAGCTACCGGCGGAATACCAGCCAAAGAGAACAATGATAAAGTCATCAGCAGGCTCAGCTTTGGATTGGTTTTGTACAGCCCGGCATATCCTGAAATGGTTTCAACACCCGAAGCATCGTAAATAGCCGAAACTACACCGAAAGCGCCGAGGTTGGTGAAAACATAAACCAAAACAAAATATACAATCGAAGTCATACCAAGCTCTCCTGCATTCAAAACACCAAGGAGAATAAATCCAGCCTGGGCAATGGATGAGAAAGCAAGGAAACGTTTGATGTTATTCTGGCGCAGTGCAAACAAGTTAGCCAATGTCATTGTAAACACGGCTATGGTATATATCAGCGGTTGCCAGGTTGTAACCAAGGTTTTGAAAACTGTAAACAGCACAATCGAGAAAATAAACGCTGCAGCACCTTTCGATACAACTGAAAGGTAAGAAGTAACGTTGATTGGTGCGCCTTCATAAACGTCAGCAGTCCAGAAGTGGAAAGGAACAAGAGAAATCTTGAAACCCATACCTGCAACAAAGAAGATAAACCCAAGAGCAATCATTGCGCTAGGCGTTACTTTTGCAGCAATATCAGCGAAATAAATCGAGCCGGTTGCACCGTAAAGCATCGAAAGTCCAAACAACAGGATTCCTGATGAAAGGGCAGAAGACAGGATCAGTTTGATACCAGCCTCGGCCGATTCGCTTTTGTATTTATCGAAAGCTGCCATACCAGCGATTGGAATGGTTGCAGTTTCAAGTCCAACATAGAACGTCAGGAAATCGCCTGCCGAAACCATGAAATTCATCCCAATCAGGGTTGAAATGGTAAGCACGAAGTATTCGCTGATTTTGTCGAGGTTTTCTTCCTTCCTGAGCCAGCTTTCAGCCTGAAAAAAGATGATCAGAACAGCCAGGTTCAAGGTGTTTTTCATGAACGTGGTGAGTGGACTGGCCTGATATGAGCCGCCAAACAGGGTTCCGGTTTCGGTTGGAATAAACCCAATCAATGTTACCAGGGCAAAAAGTCCCAGCGCAAACGGAATGATGCGGGCTTTGTTTTTTTCAGAGGTTGCAACTTCAGCGATCAAAATAGCTACTGCAGCAATGGTGAGCAGCATTTCGTGTCGCATGAGTAAAAATTGTCCGAGATCCATATTATTCGGTATTTGTAGTTCAGGTTAAATTAAAATGGTATTGCTGCAGCAAGTTTATCAACAATTGGTTTCAGACTTGATAAAATCACGTCAGATAACCAGAGAGGCGCAATACCGATAGCAGCTACTGAAACAACCAGTGTAACGGTACTCAGTTTTTCGTACCATCTGGCATCTTCCAGGTGTTCGTGGTGCGGATCTTTAATCGGACCAAGCAACATTAAACCAACTACACGCAGAATGTACACTGCAGTAATTACGATGGAAGAACAGGCAATAACCGTTACAACACGGTGGAACATATCCTGATGTTGGAAAGCACCAACAAAAACAGTCATCTCAGCAACGAATCCGCTCAATCCCGGAAGACCAAGAGAAGCGAAACCGGCAATCATATAAACTACGGAAAGGAAAGGAATTACCTTCATCAAACCGCCCATTTCCATTACGTTTCTGGTGTGGGTACGTCCGTAAATCATGCCAATCAGGGCGAAGAAAAGGGCTGTCATCAAACCGTGCGAAATCATCTGAAGGATGGCTCCATCCATAGCAGTCTGGTTCATCATCAACAGGGCAAAAATTACAAGTCCGCAATGGCTTACTGATGAATAAGCATTGATGAATTTAAGGTCTTTCTGCCAGATTGCTCCAAATGCGCCGTAAACAACACTGATTGAAGTAAGAATAATGAAAATCCAGGCCATTTCCTGAGCAGCTTGTGGCATGAGGAACATAGCAACGCGGAAACATCCGTAACCCCCAAGTTTCATCAATACACCGGCATGGAGCATCGAAACAGCAGTTGGCGCTGAAGCGTGACCGTCTGGTGACCATGTGTGGAATGGGAATAAAGCACCAAGGATTCCGAATCCCACAAACGTAAATGGGAAGAAGAACATCTGGGCTTTTACAGGAATTTGAATTTTAGCAATTTCCATGATATTGAACGTGAGCGGACCCCCATCTGGAGCAGAGTTGAAATAGATACCAAAGATACCTACCATCAACAGGGCCGAACCTCCCATCAACATCAAGGTCAGTTTCATCGCCGAAGCTTCTTTCGGACCGCTACCCCAGATACCAATCAAAAGGTACATCGGGATTACGGCAACTTCGTAGAACAGGAACATAGTGAATAAGTCGAGCGAAATGAAGAACCCGTAAACTCCGGTCGCCAGCAAAATCAGCGAGATGAAGAATTCACGCGAGAGGTATTCCATTTCCCACGAGGCAAAAATTCCGGCAAAAACTACGATTGACGTCAGACAGAGCATCGCAACGGCGATACCGTCAACACCAATGTTATAATGGATATTTAAACTTTTAAACCAGGTATAATCTGCAGTGAACAGCATTTCGTGCATGTCGCCCGATTGTCTGGCGCCAAGGTACATGAACAGAAGCACCGCTGTAACAATGAGCTGGATGCTCATACCAATTGCTGAAGCCACCCTCGCGCCCTTCAAATCCTTGGTGAAAAGGATGCCGACGATGGTCAGAACCGGTATTACTACTAATAAAGTAAGGATATTCATTCGAATATATTTTTATAAGTTATAATTCTACATCAGGAAATAGATCATCGAAAGGGCGAGGGCCAAAGCACCTGCAACGAACATAAATGCATAGTGCTGCAATTGTCCGGATTGCATACCCTTTATCTGGTATGAAATTTTCTCGGTTACCAGCCCAATTCCTACCATGAATCCATCAACGATGTGACGGTCGAACCATGCAATTGGACGAGAGATATAATTGAAAATGATCTTCTTTGTTACAAAGAGATAAATTTCGTCGAAATAGAATTTGTTGTAGGTTGCTGTATATAAAATACCAAAGCTTTTAGCCATTTTGGCCGGAACATCGCTTTCTTTCTTGTACAGAATCCAGGCGATTGCAATACCAAGTAAGCCAATCAATACCGACGGAACAGCCACTGCCATGTGCATCTCAGTTTCGAAGCCCATTTTATCAGATGTTACCAAATCGTGGAATGGAAGGTAACCAGCGAAAATTGAAGCAAAAGCAAGGAACATCAACGGGATGGTCATTACCAGCGGACTTTCGTGCGGTGTGTGATGGTAGTGTCTGTCTTTTCCCCAGAATACGCTGAAGTATAAACGGAACATATAGAAAGCTGTTAAACCGGCTACGATGAACTCAATAGCAAACAAAAGTTTGTTGTGATTCAAGGCGGCAACCAGGATTTCGTCTTTACTGAAGAATCCCGAAAGGAACGGAACACCAGCAATGGTCAAACAAGCAATCAGGAATGTGATGTGGGTAATTGGCAAATACTTGCGCAAGCCACCCATATCGTACATGTAGTTCGAATGAACAGCATGAATGATTGAACCAGCACCAAGGAAAAGCAACGCTTTAAACATAGCGTGAGTAAACAGGTGGAACATGGAAGCCATGTAACCCAAACCTTCTTCACCGCCATATCCTGAAACACCAAGAGCAAGCATCATGTAACCCAATTGAGATAGGGTAGAGAATGCCAGTACACGTTTGATGTCGTATTGTGTAATTGCGATTACTGCAGCAAAAAGCGAAGTGAAACCTCCGACATAACCAATTATTTCCTGAGCAGCAGGAGCCTGGAAGTGAATTACCGGGAACATACGGGCAACAAGGAAAACACCGGCAACAACCATGGTTGCAGCGTGGATCAACGCAGAAACCGGAGTTGGACCTTCCATTGCATCGGGCAACCAGATGTGTAACGGGAACATGGCCGATTTACCGGCACCTCCAATAAAAATCAGGGTCATTGCCCAGGTTAAGGCTGAAATACCCATAAAACTCATTGAAGCAGCACTTCCAAAAATTGTTGTTCCGGGCTGGGTTAGTTTACCAAAATCAAACGTTCCGGTTACAAACGAAAGGATCAGGATTCCAATGAGGAAACCCAAATCGGCAAAACGTGTAACGATGAAAGCTTTTTTCGAAGCAGCAACAGCCGAAGGTTTCTGGTAATAGAACCCAATCAGCAGGAACGAGCTAACACCCACAAGCTCCCAGAAGATATACATTTGGAAAATGTTGGTTGCAATAACCAGTCCGAGCATCGAAAAGGTAAATAATGATAAGAAAGCAAAAAAGCGCTGGAAACCTTTTTCACCGTGCATATATCCGATGCTGTAAAGATGTACCATAAACGAGATGGTTGTAATTACAACAAGCATCATCACCGAAATCGGGTCGAGTAAAACACCCATTTTGATGATCAGGGTTTCGGTAAACTGTAACCACGATACTTCAAAAGGAATAATGGTTTGGAAACCTTCAGCATGATGACCGCCAAAGAAATAACTAAAAGCGGTAGCCAGCGAAAGAATCCAGGCAATTCCCATACCGGTAGTTCCCAATAATCCGGAAACAATCGGTTTCCATTTCATTCCGAGTAATCCGGTAACCAAAAACATTACCAGTGGAATCATCGGAATTAATATTGTATAGCTATATCCTGTCATTGTTCTGTAGTTTAGTATTTCAATTCATTTACATTTTCAACTTCAATGTTCTTCATTTTTCTGTAAATGTTGATGATAAGTGCAATGGCAACCGAAGCTTCGGCAGCAGCAATACCAACAATGAACAGCGAAAAGAATTGTCCCTGTAACTGATCGGGATACAAATAGCGGTTGAAAACCACGAAATTGATGTTAACCGAATTCAGGATGAGCTCAACGGCCATCAACATGGTAATCAGGTTACGGCGAATAATGAAACCGCAAACACCGATGAAGAACATGATAGTGCTCACGATTAAAAAATGTTCGATTGGAATTCCCTGAATCATATCTCTGAGTTTTTATTTTTTTCTTTTTTAGCAATAACAATCGCTGCAATCATCGATGCCAGCAAAAGGATACTGATCAACTCGAATGGCAAAACATAACCGTTCTTTTCGGTGCTTAACAGCTGTGTTCCGATAACAGTCATATCAACAGGTAATTCCGGAGCAGTTCCGGCCTGGAAAGGATTCGAAAGTAATGTTGCAATTACCATTCCGGCTCCTACCAATGCGGTACCTACACCCATCAGAAGTTTAACAAAGTTTGGATGAGCAAACCGATGTGTAATATGATGTGTCAACAGAATACTGAAAATGATCAGAACCACGATACCTCCGGCATATAGCGTAAGCTGAACGGCAGCCATAAACTGGTATTTCAGCATGAAATACAAACCAGCGGTTGACAACAACACACACAACAGATATACTGCAGCTCGAAGAATTCGGCGGGTAGTGATCGTTAAAAGCGAACAAACCAGGATGATTCCTGAGAATACGTAAAACATGAATACATTCATTACTTAACCTCCTTTCTAATTTTCGAACCGGGTTGGTTCAAAACTTTGGTGAGTTTACTCCGGTCAAAAACAGCATGTTCGAATTTCTGACCCCAGGCCAGCGCATTCGACGGGCAGGTTTTTATGCATAATTCACAGAAAGTACACATCGAAAGATGGTAAATGTGTTTGTCGATCACCCGTTCCATTTTGCCATCAGCATTTGGTACACGGTCGGTAATAATTTCAATAGAACCGTTCGGACAGTTCATCTCACAAATTCCGCAACCGGTACAGGCATGCTCATTATTTTCATCGTGAGGCATGGTCACTTCGCCTTTAAACCGGTCGGCCATTTTCAGCGTTTTGCGG
>JAJZSZ010000173.1 GCA_021849365.1 Bacteroidota bacterium
TGATGATCCGAAAGACATGCTGTATCCGAAGAAAACCCACTCGAGGGTGATTGCTGCAGTGAGAATGAAACATTGCATCAGGATATTTAAAACGTTTTTCTGACGAACCAGACCGCCATAAAATAAAGCCAGTCCGGGAATAGTCATCAACATAACCAATGCTGTGGCAACAATCATCCAGGCAGTGTTGCCAAAATCGATGTATGGAGTTGGTGCGGGTGCAGCCGCTGCTGCATCTTCAGCAAAAAGGAGGGTAGGGGCAATTAAACCTAGTAATGCCAGTCCTGTATATTTTATCTTGGATTTCATATTGTTATATTCTTGTAGTAATTTTTTTTGATGTCTGTTTGGGCTTACTTGTTGTAAAGCGATTCGTCGCCTTTGTCTTTAGTGCGGATGCGGATCGACTGTTCAACTTCGCTGACGAAGATTCGTCCGTCACCACTTTCTCCGGTGTAAGCCGCGTCGAGGATGGCATTTATTGATTTCTCGACATTGATGTCGCGAACAACAAATGAGATATAGATGCGGGCGACAGAGTTAACATCATAAGCAATACCTCTGAAGATAAGTCCCTGGCGAGCAGTTCCTTGTCCTTTTACTTCCCACCAAGACAGGAAATCGATATCAGCTTCATGTAATGCTGCACGTACTTCTTCAAACTTGGTCTTTCTAACGATGGCTTCAATTTTTTTCATGATTGTATTATTTGAGGGTTTTAATTTGAAATGCTATAAAGAGATTCCTACAACGATGTGGAACTGTTCGGTTGATGGATTCAGAATAACAGAACCACTGACTGGAATAGAGAAACTATCTGATATTTTCAGCGATTTGGAAGTCTTGAGCCCAACATTGCACAGGTTGAAATTGGTATCCTTGGTGTATTGTCCGTCGCCTGCACCGGCAAACAATGTTACCGGACCTGCAGCAAGACCTGCCTCGAAGTAAACATCTTCGGCATTGGTCATATAAGCACCGGCAAGTGAAAGTTTACCCAACCCGATAGTTATCATTGGTTCAAAGTAGTGCGAATCACCATCGAAATATTCAGCAGTTGGAAAATAGTAGTCAGTAACGGCAAATGTTAGTGAACTTTTTTCGCCAAGGCTTACTCCGTATGAGGCAAATAAATCGGCTTCGGTTGCTTCGTTGGTCGAAAAGCAATAACTACCCCATGCACCGATCGAAAATCCGCCATTGGTATATTTTAAGGTTGGCTGCATTGCCGGGCCTGAACCGAATTTGGCCCCACGCCATACATAACTGCTGTACAAATCAACTCCGGTTGTCCACGAAGTGCTTTCTTGTGCTTTAATGTTTAATGAACAAATAGTCATAATAACAAAAGCCATAAGGGTAATAGTCTTTTTCATGATTCTCAATTTTAGGGTTTAACTTTTATTTTCTCCTTTAATTCAATTTTAGATGTCATGATTTGGGGTGTGTTGTGAAAAAAAATACATTTTTTCTGTGGGGGACCCCTTTTGTTCGACTTGCTTGCTCAAAAGTATGTATTTTTTGAAAGTTTTATCTATTTGAAATAGGGGGTGTGTTGAAGTTAAAGATAAATTAACAAACGAATTGTCGTAAAAATATGGGGTGTGCATCTAAAAAAGATGTAAAATTTTGAATATTTAGTGTAAAATTTAGGGGGTATTGTTTGAAAATTATAAAAATGTAATTTTTATTTTGGCTATATAACTATGTGATTGTCAAAAGGTATGGTTTTTATTTGTATGTATTGACAAAAAGATATTTAATGTGTCAAAAATATAGATAAATGATTGTTTTGTCGATTTAATATGGATTAATGTAATTTGATTTGAGAAAAAATCTTCCGGGGAAATCTTTTAAGAAATTAGACAAATGTTTTGAATTTTGATTTTTAATTGCATTTGAAGAAAGATGTAGCTTTAAAATTTAGTCTTTGTAGCAGTTTGGATTGACTTTTATAAGAAGATCATCCTAAATTAGGTGTCACCGTGTTTTTCGAAATGAAGCAGGGGTGCAGTAATATTTCACACAATTGTCTGTTATACAAAGCTTCGTAGTGGCAGTTTTTTTATATTTGCACACTTTTATTTTGTGTATAACGCGTATATATGACTTTCCTGAAACAGCAAATACTTCAGATTTTTAAATATTTCATTTTCTGGATGATATTCTTTTGGTTAGCAAAAGCAATATTTCTGCTGTTTAATTTCAATCAGACAAGCCTTTTAGGGGCTGGTGAAGTATTTGGTATTTTTGCTTACGGTCTGAAAATGGATATTTCAACCGCTTGTTATTTGTTGGTTATTCCAGGCCTGTTGGTTACGCTGATGATATTTCTACCCGCGAAACTGGTCAATCGCATTATTTATAACTATACCCTTATTTTTGTTGTAGTTGCTGCTTTTTTAGCAGTTCTCGATTTGGGATTGTATCCGCATTGGGGCACTCGGGTAAATGTCACTGCTTTTAATTACATCAACGATCCGGTGGCGATGAGCGCTTCCGTTTCAGTTAGCGACGTGCTTCTTGGAATTTTTACAGTGATCCTTTTGTTTTTCACTTTTAAATATTTGTACCGAAAGCTCTTTCCTGATGGCATTGCCTTTGACTTGAGAGCTAAATGGTATAATTCGGCACTCATGTTGTTTTTGGTTGCCACGTTAATTATTCCTATCCGCGGAGGTTTTGATACCTCGCCTATGAACCTGAGTTCGGTGGCTTTCAGTACAAAACTTTACGTCAATCAGGCGGCAAGTAATTATTTATGGAATTTTACCAAATCGGTCGAGAAGCGAAAGAGGCTCTCGAATCCCTGTAATTATATGTCGAAAGAGGAAAGCGAACAGCTTTTTAACCGCTATATGAAAAGCGATTCTATTGTTTCAAGGCCTCAGCTCATTAAAATAAATCCCGACAGGCAGCCCAATATAATTTTTGTTATACTCGAAAGTTTTTCGAACAAAGTAATTGCTCCGCTTGGAGGAATGCATGGGATTGCGCCCAATCTGGATTCACTTTGCACCAAAAGTACAGTGTTTACCAATTTCTATTCTACCGGAAACCGCTCCGACCGTGGAATATCGGCACTTATTGGCGGATATCCTTCGTTGCTGAGCACTTCAATTATGGTTTCTCCTGAAAAATCGAGAAGCCTGACTTTGCTGCCCGAGTATTTTAACCGTCATAATTACCATACTTCATTTTATTATGGTGGCGACATTAATTTCTATAACCTGAAAACGTTTGTGCTGCAAAGCAAATGCGAGAAAATGGTTACCAAGGCTGACTTCCCGGCAAAACTTGGACGAATGACCAAGTGGGGAGTTCCCGATGGGTATCTTTTTGATAAGGCTCTGGAAGATTTGAAAACCGAAAAAGAGCCATTCATGAAAACAATTTATACGGTGAGCAGTCACCCTCCATACGATGTCCCGTATTCAAAAATTAAAGGTAATTCTGTTGACGAAAAATACCTGAATTCGGTCGCTTATACCGATAGTTGCCTCGGTGTATTCATCGATGGTTTCCGTAAGTCGCCGCTTTGGGAAAATACCTTGCTGATTGTAACTGCCGATCATGGAACTATTTCGCCCGGACCAACCGATATTACCGAGACAGCCTCGTACCGTATTCCGCTGATTTGGTCAGGTGGTGTGGTCGATTCGTTGCGCCGCATTGAAACCATAACCCAGCAGTCAGATTTCGGAACTTCGTTGATTCACCAGCTGGGTTGGGAAGCCGATTCGTCGAAGTTTACGAAAGATTTCTTTACTTCGCGGCCGTTTGCTTTCTATGCGCTCGATTCGGGCTGGGGGTATGTAACTCCGGAAGGTGAATATTATTTCGATCAAAATTCACGCGATTTTGTTCGGAAGCCTGCTAATAAAACAACCGAAGACCTCTCGTTTCCGAAAGCCTATATGCAGGTATTGCACGATGATTTTATAAACCGATGATGAATAACGATGCGTTTAGTTAACGCTGGTAAACCGAAACCCAAACAACAATGCAATTGCAATCTGAGAAAATATTCCTGATCATAAACAAATACGCTGGTCACGGCGCAGCCGAAAAGGCTGTAGATATCGTAATTCCTTTTTTGAAAAAGAAGGGATTTGTTGTTGACTATTCGTTTACAAACCATCCGGGGCATGCCACCGAACTGGCAGCTAAAGCTTCGGCTGAGGGATATAATCAGGTTGTGGCTGTTGGCGGCGACGGAACTGTAAACGAAACGGCATTGGGCCTGATTGGAACCAACACTGTTATGGGAATTATTCCGATGGGATCGGGAAATGGCCTGGCGCGCGAATTGGGTATTTCGATGAATATTCGCAAAAGCGCCCGAACACTTGTCGAAGGAAATAATCTGCACATGGACGTTTGCCGGCTGAATAATCAGCGGTTTTTATGTACCAGTGGAATTGGTTTCGATGCACTGATTGCTGATAAAATGAGCAAATCTTCGACCCGTGGATTTTTGAAGTACGTACAATTAGTCATTCAGGAAAGTATTTTTTATAAACCTGTTGAGGTGAGGATGGAAATTGATGGCCGACTGGTTGAAAAACAGGTGTTTCTCATCACTTTTGCCAATGCATCGCAATTTGGTAACAATGCTTTTATTGCACCAGGTGCCAGCATGACTGATGGTTTGATTGATGTGGTGGTTGTCCGGAAATTTGCCAAGATATGGATGCCATTTTTTGCAATTGCACTTTTTTCGAAGTTAGTTCCCCGTTTGCCTTTTGTCGACTGCTATAAAGCCCGAAAAGTTGTGCTGCAGAAAGCCCGCACCCCTTATTCCCATTTCGATGGTGAGCCTGGTAAACTTAGCGTTCCGGCAAACATTGAAATCGACTCGCAAAAGATTCGGGTAAAAAGCGGTAAATCATAGTCTGGGTAACCCCTTGCTGAGTTAAATTGAACAGCTCTTTTGGATTGATTCATTTCTTATTCATGAAGTATATTTTTTTGAGTGAACCGAAGATTAAAATGAATGAATTTAAAGTAGCGTTTTACTTAACCGCAAGGTATCTTTTACTGAATGAATAAATTAAGCTGATATTCCAGATAAAGTCCTTGCTCCCCTGAACATTTGAATGGATCGTTTTATTAAAGAGCGACGACAGTGATAACGGAAAGTTTTTCTTTACCAGCGACAGGCTCGCGTTATAATAATACCCATCCTCACGATCGGTTTTCAGGTAATAAATCTGGGGGCTTAACTTTATGAAATATTGTTCGCTAAGTGCAATATTGGTGAAATTGACTCGTGCTGATATGAAATGTGTGTTTTTTACGATGTCGTTCTCAACGCCGTGAGAGTATAGATAATAGGGCCCGATGCTTATTTTCTTCGAAAGGTTGAACAATGGCGCCAGATCTCCTGCCAAATATCGTTTTACCACCATGGTTTGGGTTGATGTACCTCCGACAAGGTAGGTTTTGTTTTTGAATGAAAAGGCCGGATGTCCACCCACGATAACCGAAAGCTTGTCGTTACTCACTAGTTTATACCTTCCCCAGAAGATGAAAGTCCAGGGTTTGCCTTCAAATACGGCGAACCGCAACTGAGGTTCAAAGCTGAACTTTCCACGGCTAACTGACAAATCGAAGGTTACGGCAGGTTTTCCCAAGGTGAACGAAGGAATAGTTGATATTCCTTTGGTGGTAAAGGTTACCGCTCCGGAAACACGTGTTGTCTTTTGGGTCTGGTCGGAGTTTTGCGCAAAGGAAGGGGCCGAATAAGCAATCAGAACAGAAATGAAAAATACTGCAGCGATTTTGAATGAGTAATGAGGATTGAATATCTGGCTGTGTTTTCTTCGGAACCGAATTGCCAGTGTCCGGAAATCTCCAATGCATGTTAATGCCGACATTCTCCAGATTACATTTCTTTTCATAGGTCGATTCTTTTAGAGATCAGATTACAACCAGCAGAATAAATCATCCTAATCGACAAGACCTGTAAGGTTTTATCTACCTGATTTTATTCCTGCTTTAAATTACAAAAGAATCTGATTCACATGTCTTTCGAAAACGAAATTCAAATCAAAAATTACGAAATTCAAACAATCTAAGTTATTTTCTGAATTTTTAGCCGGCAGTTGCTGATTTGCTATCTGCAACTCTTGACTACAGATCATCGATCCGTTTTTACATTTTCCTTATTTCAGTCGACACCTCTTAATTGCGAATTTGTGATTCGTACTCCTGCCCATGAAGTTATGCAAATCTCAGAACATATGGTTGCCTTCGCAGGATTTTAAATCTTTTGCTAAAAATATTTAAGGTTTATATTAATTATTATAATCTGTTATGAAATTTACATTCGGACTATTCTTCATTTGTAAATCAAAATATCGGTCTGTGGGAGGAAATGGCAAGCTCCAAACACAAACCTTTTCCAGCAAAGGCATATCCTCCATCCATAGTAGACGAAGCTTATTATTTTTGGAAATATCTAGGCTCCCAAGATTATTGTTCGAACAAAGCAGCGAAAGAAGATTGATATTATTTGAAACATCTAATTTTTGCAACTGCGTTTCCCTGCAATCAAGTGATTTAAGCTCAGAGTTATTGGAAATGTCAAGCGAAGTTAAGGGATTATAGCCGCAATATAAATGTGTTAAACTCTTATTCTGAGACACGTCTATCGAGGTTAATTGATTAAGCATACAATCAAGTATCTTTAATCCAGGATTATTAGAAATATCTAAAGAAGTAAAGTTGCAATTTTGACAACTTAGTTCTTCTAATTGCTTGTTTCTGCTTACATCAACTGATGATAGACTCATTGAATTTAAAAATAAAACCTTTAAATACTGATTCTTCGACAAATCAAGTTCTTCAATTCCTGAGCCCCTGCAATATAAATTTTCAAGAAAAGGATAGTTTGCAGGATTCAAGTTACGAATAGCATTAGCACAATTTAAATATTTTAATCGGGGACCAGTTGGAAAGTCTACTCCTCCCGACAACATGAGATTCCAGGCTATATTCAGAATTTCCAGATTAATATTATCGTGAATGTTTAAGTATTGTAAACCATTTGATGCTAAGTTTAGGTATTTTAGAGATAAATTAGTTGATAAATCAAGTTGTTTTAAATTATTGTTTTGGCATTGTAGTTTTTCAATATTCGGACAAGAATTAATCTCAATTCGTTCCAGTTTGTTTTCAGCGCAATTAATTTCTTTCAGCTTATCATTATTTCCAAAACGCAATGCTTTAAGTGCATTGTTACTGCATTCAACAGTTTTCAATAAATTATTCTGAGTACAATCGAGGTTATAAAGTTCATTGTTTTTGCAATAAAGCTCTTCCAAAGCAGTATTCCCTGAAAGGTCGAGAAAGATTAATGGATTATTTTCAATTACCAATTTTTTCAGTGATTTGTTTGACTTTAAGTCAACAATCTTTAGTTGATTATAAGAACAGGTAAGTACTTCCAGATTAATGAAATCCTCAATCCCAGACAAATCAGAGATACTGTCATAATCAATCTCAAGTATCGTGACAATGGCGGCCTCTTCAAGGCTAATGATACTGTCTTTATCAGTATCAATGCCAATTTCGATTAGTGCATTAAGAAATTTGTTGTCGCTAATTTCAACAATTGGTTCTGGCTCAATCTCATCATGACAACTCCAAACGAGCATCATTACAACCGAGATAAGCAATGTTTTAATTTTAGCTTTCATTAGGATTTAGTTTAATATGCTCGCTAATATCCTGCTGGTCTAGCACTGATGTCGATTTGTAATCGACACCTCTTAATTGCGGATTTGTGATTCATACACCTGTCCATAAAGTTATGCAAATCTCAGAACATATGGTTGCCTTGGCAGGATTTTAAATCCTTTGCTAAAAAGTGATGATTACAAATTAGCACTCGCAGGGGGGGTAAGACATTATTGTTTTAACTAAGCCTTTGTTCGTATTACAAATCTATTGCTTAAAAGAACCAATTACAAATTGATGCCAGCGATTGCAAACTTTTACATATCCCGAAGAACAAGGTTATGAACGCCTGCAAGATTTAAATGAATGCCATTAAGATTGTTTTGAACCGCATTAAGAGGACGTTGAACGGCTGCAAGATCGTGTTGAATGCCTGCAAGATGTCTTAGAACGTCGTTAAGATGTCATTGAACACCTGCAAAATGGTGTTGAACGGGTGCAAGATAGTATTGAACGTCTTTAAGATGCTTTCGAATGTCTGTCAGAATGAGAGTGTTCTCAAAAAAAGGGAACAACCCTTTCGGATCATTCCCTTTATTTATTTTAAGTAACGGTTTTCGGTTTCCCTTCCCCGTTTTCTTTGTTACTTGCTGTGTTTGATGTTTGCCTGAGCGGCAGCCAAACGCGCAATCGGAACGCGGAATGGTGAACAGCTTACGTAGTTCATTCCTACCTTGTCGCAGAATTCAACTGAGCTTGGTTCACCGCCATGTTCGCCGCAAATACCTACTTTCAGTTCAGGTTTTGTTGCACGACCACGGTTTACACCAATTTCAACCAGCAAACCTACGCCATTCTGATCCAACACTTGGAATGGGTCTTGTTTGAAGATACCTTTGTTGATGTATTCAGGTAAGAATTTACCGGCGTCGTCGCGCGAATAACCCAAAGTCATCTGGGTCAAGTCGTTTGTACCGAACGAGAAGAAGTCGGCTTCAACGGCAATATGGTCAGCAGTTAAGGCAGCACGTGGGATTTCGATCATGGTACCAACCAAATAATCGATGCGGTCGCCTTTTTCAGCAAATACTTTTTCTGCAGTGCTGCGAATGATTTCAGCCTGGTTTTTCAACTCGGCAATAGTACCAACCAGCGGAACCATAATTTCAGGACGTGCGTCAACACCTTTTGCTTTCAAATTCATGGCAGCTTCGATGATAGCACGGGCCTGCATGGCTGTAATTTCAGGATAAGTGATACCCAAACGGCAACCACGGTGACCCAACATTGGGTTGAATTCGTGGAGCGATTCTACTTTGTTTTTCACCTGTTCAACCGAAATACCCATTTCAGCAGCCATTTCTTTTTGGTTGGCTTCTTCGTGAGGTACGAA
>JAJZSZ010000174.1 GCA_021849365.1 Bacteroidota bacterium
AGTTGCCAGTAAAATAAGGTATGGAATAATCGTTTTAAAAGTATTCTCATTGGTGTTTAAAATAAGCAACCCTCCGGAAACTCCTCCAACGATAGATACCGGAAGCAGTTTCATCAGTCGGTTGCGCTGCGATTGAAACTCGTTTCTCTGTGCCCACATCCCGCCAATAGTTCCCGGAACTAGCGCTACGGTATTGGTAACATTGGCTACAACCGGCGAAATTCCCACCGCCAGCAGAACCGGGAAACTGACGAGCGTTCCGCCACCGGCCATCGCATTTATAAATCCGGCAGTAACGGCAGCCAGAAAAATGAGTATTTCGTTAAAAAGCGACATGGTAATTTTTAAATTAAGGCTGTAAAGATGAAAAAAGGAGGTGAAACAAAACCAGATTTATCCTGAAAATTATCAAAGGTTTAAAATAAGTGTTTCTTGAACGTTTAACGTCTAATGATTATATTTGAACTTCGAAGGACTAACTAAAACTATTCAACCATGAAAAATCTCTTTCTCTTTTTCTGTCTATTGACTTTTGCAGGAACTCTTTCTGGCCAGGTTCCGAAATTGGACAATGTACTTTACGGAGCCGCTTATTACCAGGAATACATGCCAACAGACCGCCTTGCCGAAGACCTGAAGCTGATGAAAGAGTCGGGCATGTCGGTTGTCCGGTTGGGCGAATCGACATGGAGTCTGTTTGAGCCGCGTGAAGGCGAATTCGAGTTTGCCTGGATGGATCGGATTATTGACGGCCTCCACGCCAACGGAATCAAAGTAATCCTTGGAACGCCAACATACTCAATGCCAGCGTGGTTATGGCACAAACATCCGGAAGTGCTGGTGAACTACGAAAAGGGTGGTAAAGCCTATTACGGTATCCGCCAAAATATGGATATTACCAACCCAACATTCCTTTTCTATTCTGAACGAATCATCCGGAAAATGATGGAACATTATGCCAAACATCCTGCGATCATTGGCTATCAGGTGGATAATGAGACTACATCATACGGCGTAAATAACTACGATTATCAGGTCAGCTTTATTGATTATCTGAAAAAGAAATTTGGAACCACCGAAAAACTGAATAAGCTGTGGGGCCTTAACTATTGGGGAATGACAATGAACGACTGGGATGAATTTCCAACAAAAGACGGCGTAACCAACACTGCCTACAAACTGGAATGGGAACGCTTTAAGCGTAAAACAGTAGCCGATTATCTTACCTGGCAGGCTGGGATTGTGAGCGAATACAAGCGTCCTGATCAATTTATTACACATTGCTTTATGCCATCGGTTCAGGATATCGACCAGATTGAGAGTTCGAAGAAAATGGATATGTTGGCAGTGAACGTTTATCATGGCTCGCAGGATAACCTGACTGGTGACGAAATTGCTTTTGCCGGCGACTTCTTCCGCTCGGTAAAAATGAAAAATTACCTGATAACAGAGACCAATGCACAAACCATCGGCTGGGATTCGAAATCACAACTTCCGCCGTACGACGGGCAACTTCGTCAAAACGTATATGCACATATGGGATCGGGCGCCAATATGGTCGAATACTGGCACTGGCACTCCATTCATTATGGACAGGAAACTTACTGGAAAGGTATTTTATCGCACGACCTTCAACCTAACCGTGCCTATACTGAATATTCCAAAACAGCACACGAGCTGCAAAAATTCGGGAAGAAACTTGTTAATCTGAAAATCACAAATAAAGTAGCCATTTTATTTAGCCACGACAGCAATGCCGCCTTGAATATTATGCCTTTTAAAAATGCAAAAACAGATATGTGGGGAGGTTCATCAAACGTTTACCGGAACGAACTCGTCGGACAGTTTCACCGGGTTCTCTTCCGGAACAATATTGGCGTCGATTTTATTTTTCCTGAAAATGCCAATTTAGAAAACTACGATCTGGTAATAATTCCGGCCCTATATATCGCAAGCGACGATCTTCTGAATAAAATAAGCAAATACGTCGAGAATGGCGGACATGTTATTATGCAGTTTAAGAGTGGTTTCTGCGACGAAAATTCGATGGTTCGCCCAATGTTGGCTCCCGGATCACTGCGCAAAGCCTGTGGTTTTTATTATCAGGAATTTACCAACTTCAGGGAATTAAGTTTGAAAGACAACCCGTTTAAGGTTGACGAAGCCGCAAATAAAGTGTACGACTGGGGCGAATACCTTATTCCTGAAACTGCAAAACCACTGGCATGGTATGATCATCCTTACTTTGGAAAATATCCGGCCATTACCGTTAACAATTTTGGGAAAGGGACTCTCCTTTATGAAGGAACTGGGGTTTCAGATGCTATTCAGGAGAAATTGGTTATTCGGGAAATAGAAAATGCAGGCATAAAAACTGACGACCAAAAACTGCACTGGCCATTAATTACGAAAAGTGGAGTAAACGAAGCCGGCAAAAAAATACATTACTATTATAATTATAGCTCACAAAAATCATCGTTGGTCTATCCATACAAAACCGGGGATGAGCTAACCACTGGTAAATCTGTTGCATCAGGAGTATCGCTCGAAATTGGTCCATGGGATGTGCTGATCGTTGAAGAAAATTAAACCACAACCCGTTAACCCAATTAAGTAACTAAAGGTGCTAATATTTGTTAATTTATTGCAATTATGAAACAATGACCATGTTCGTAGCGTATTAGATTTTGACTTTGCAAATCAAATTTTTGAACTTATTTGGGTTGATTGGTTTTTTTGTGAAAAGCAAAGTTCGTAAGGTAATTTTAGTTGTTTGTTTAGTGAAAAGCGGTGGGCTCCACCGCTTTTCATTTTTATTATAAGCAATTCTATTCAAAACATCAGGAAACTTTAAAATCCATTCCTGCGCATAAATCTATACTTCAACTTATTTATTCCAGATTAAATCAATCTTTAAACAAAACCCCGGAATCGTTGTTTGAATAATCAAAAACTTTTTAAAAAATTAATAAAAGTATTGCCACTATTCCAAAATAAATAAAATACATTTGTATGGTTAACACAACTATAAAAACCTACTAAAATGACTTTCTCTCAAGTGAATTATGATGAAACAAATGAAATGAATGTCGTTGAGCAAAAGAATAATTTTCAGAAACGAAAAATAATCAAGAATTTGTTTCTTCATGGAGCTATGACCAATACCGATCTTGGAAAATTTGTCAAGTTAAGCACTCCTAAAATTATCAGTCTGCTTAACGAACTCAAAGAGGAAGGATTGGTTGAAGAGTTAGGGCAGGGTAATTCGAGTGGTGGCCGACGTCCTAATTTATATGGCAATAAAGAAGATGCTTTCTATATTATTGGTATTTCAATAAATATCTATAAAACTTCCGTATCGATATTCAATGCAAAGAATCAGAAAGTTACCGACGACCATATTTTAACGTTAACAATCTCGCATGGGACAACTATAATCGACCCGATTGTTGAATTTACCGAAAAGGTGATTCAGGAAAAACAAATTCCTCGCGAGAAGATTCTTGGTATTGGAATAGAAATGCCTGGAATGGTTGATTCTTCAACGGGTATAAATAAAACTTACATGGTTTCAGACCGTCCGGTTGCCGAAATTTTCAGCGAGAAATTCGGCATGGAAGTTCTAATTGAAAACGATGCCAAGACACGCGCTTTTGCTGAACTCCGGTTTGGATTGGCTCACAGCAAAAAAAATGCATTGGTAATTCATCTCGACTGGGGTGTTGGCCTTGGAATTATAGTGAATGGAAAACTATATAAAGGGCGAGATGGTTTTGCCGGTGAGTTTGGTCATTTACCTATGGTGGATAATGGAATGCTGTGTAAATGCGGAAAACAGGGATGCCTCGAGACTATTGCATCGGGTACGGCTATTGCCCGAATGGCCAAAGAAGGAATAAAAACCGGCCGCTCCTCATTCCTTGGCAACCTGATCGATCCGGAACAAGAGAATAACGAAATCAGGAATGTAGTGCAGGCGGCAACTATGGGCGACCAGTATTCCATATCTATACTGGCCAATGTTGGACACTGGCTTGGAAAGGGCTTCGCATACCTTATACAAATTTTTAATCCTGAATTGATAATCCTGGGAGGGCGAATGTCGGAAGCAAATCAGTTTATACTTCCTCCCATTCAGCAAGCCATACAAATTTTCTGTAACCCCGAGTTAGGAAATGAAGTTGAAATTAAAGTTTCAGAGCTTGGCAGTCAGGCCGGAATACAAGGTGTAGCTGCTCTTTTTCTCGAACATATTCTCGATAAAAACTAAGATGACATCTAAAAATACTCATTTTCAATAGTTTAATCCATCAAAACAAAATATCATGATAGCAAAAGAATTCAGTCAGGTCGAACAGATTTTTCTTCAGCAGGCGGGAATCGAAACAATGAGCACAAAAATTCCCTATATAACCGTACAGAACTTTCCAAAGCTTGGAATGCTGGCGTCTCTTCGTTTCCTTGAATGGGTAAGCCAGAATCCTAATGGGGTAATCAGCTTGCCAACCGGAAAAACTTCGGAATACTTTCTCAAATACACCCATTTCTTTCTCGAAAACTGGGATAATAAGAAAGGACAGGATTTGCTAAGCGCCCATGGACTGGCCGGAGTGAAAAAGCCTGACCTGAGCGGACTTCATTTCGTTCAGATGGACGAATTCTATCCAATTTCATCGAAACAGCACAACAGTTTTTACAATTACATCGAAAATTATTATATCAAAGGATTTGGATTGGATGCCAGCAAAGCATTACTGATCAACTCCGATGAGATTCAGCTTCCTGAAGAAAAAACGTACAACGAGGTTTTTCCTGATTTGAAAATTGACTTGTCACTTCGTTTTCGCGAAGCTAAATCACCAACCGAAAAACTTCAGCAGAATGCGATTTTAGCCATTGATAACTGGTGCTCGGATTACGAACAAAAAATCCGTAACCTGGGAGGAATCGGATTTTTCATGTCGGGTATCGGACCAGATGGACACATTGCATTTAACACGCGTGGAACCGATCATTTTTCTACTACCCGTTTGACTGCTACTAACTTCGAAACCCAGGCAGTTGCAGCCGGCGACTTGGGTGGAATTGAAGTGTCGCGTAACCGATTGGTTATTACCATTGGACTCGATACGATTACCTATAATCCCAATGCGACAGCTATTGTGTTTGCTGCCGGAGAAGCCATTGCCGATGTAATAAAAAATTCACTTGAGAACGAACCGTCAAACCAATATCCGGCCAGTGCTCTGGGAAAACTTTCAAACGGAAGATTTTACCTAACCAACGGTGCCGCCGTGAAACTGACTGACAGTGTTGACAAATATTACCAAACCGGAGAATGGACTCACCAGAAAACCGAACGTGCTATTATTGACGTTTGTGGTAAAATCAACAAGTTTGGACATAAAGTAACCCTTGAAGATTTAAAAGCTGATAAATATTGCAGTATGATCCCAAATTTGGATGAAAACACAGTCCAGACAGTAATCAACTCTGTTACAGCTAAATTAAATAAAGGGATGGAACGTGAATCGAACCAGGTTTTCTATCATACCGGACCACACCACGACGACATTATGCTGGGTATTATGCCATTCATTAATCGTCAGTTACGTGATGCCACCAACGAATTTCATTTTGCCGTACTAACTTCCGGATTTACCTCGGTTATTAATCAATACCTCACTGGCATCCTTAATGAAACTCTTAGCCTGATCAGTGATGGAAAGATTGAAATGATCAAATTCCCGGATTTCTTCGTCGATGGTTACCAATACAAATGGGATAAAGATATTTATCACTACCTCGATAGCGTGGCTGCCAACGACGAAGCCGAAAAACGACGCGGTGTTTGCCACAGGGTAGTTCGCGCCATTGTTCAAATTTGGGAAGTTCGCAATGAAGAACAATTAATTAACACGATTATTGAAATTCTTGATAGTCTGAAAAATACATACGACGGAGGCAAAAACCCGCCAAAAATCCAGACATTAAAGGGAATGATCCGCGAAATGGAAGAAGAGTTGGTTTGGGCACATTATGGGGTTCCTGTAAAAAATGTTCATCACCTCCGTTTAGGTTTTTACCAGGGATCAACATTTGGACAACAACCCGACTCCACCCGCGACATTCTGCCAATCCTAGAACAATTCCGTAAATTTAAGCCAACCCGCATCAGTCTGGCCATGGACCCGGAAGGAAGCGGCCCCGATACTCACTATAAAGTGCTGAAATCAATTGCGGCAGCTGTGAAAGAATGGGCAAAAGAAGAAGATTTGTCAAATCTGAAGGTAATCGGATACCGGAATGTATGGTTCCGCTATCATCCATCAGATACTGAAATAATTGTTCCTGTATCGTTGAATGCCCTGTCAATTCTCGATTCATCATTCACTCAATGTTATCTGAGCCAGGTTAATGCATCGTTCCCAAGTTATCAGCTCGATGGAAAATTTAGTCAGCTTACACAACGCGTTTGGGTCGAACAGCTCAAACAAATACAGCTTTTGCTCGGTAAAAATTTCTTCTATCAGCACGAAAAACCGCTGGTTCGCGCAACACATGGACTAATTTACATGAAAGAGTTGACAGTTGATCAGTTTATTCAGGTGGCCAACGATCTAGAAAAGTCGATGGAAGGCGTCGCAGTTTAAAGAAAATAACTCTGTTAAAATTACAACCTATTCTGTTTGCATTCAAAAGCTTACAGAATAGGTTTTTTATTTTTATCTATTTTCTTCCACAACATACCAAAATGGTACAATTTTCTTCCTGTAAGATAAGTTTTAAAAATCACTGCAAATTCATTAAATTAGTTAAGAAAAAAATTATGCATATTAATCCATTGAATTATGCATAAGGCTGGGGCGTTGAAATTCACAGAGAGTAATAACATATTCTAAAAAATCAGACGGTAGTTATAATCTCGTTATATGGTTTATAGTACCAGAATGAATACGATGAACATGGTGTTAATTCATTTGTTGTAAAACCTGTAAATATCAACGATTTAATCAACGTTGTAAAAATAATGGGTCATTCTGGATCGTTGTAAATGAAGTTTCAAGTTAAATGAACCACCCAAATGGAAGAGATTGATATCCCGATAAAAATACTTCATCTTGAAGATGATGAAAGCGATTCGCAATTCGCCCAGATCTGGCTGAAAAAGGAAGGCATTATTTATGATTATTTTTTTGCCGACAATGAAAGAACCTATCGGGAAATTCTGTCAACACAAAACATCGACATCATTCTTTCTGACTACCATCTGCCAGGTTACAGCGGGCTGGATGCCATGCTCCTGGCCAAAACCGAATATCCGCATATACCTTTCATTTTTGTTAGCGGAACCATGGGTGAAGAAGTGGCTGTTGAATCGCTTTTAAATGGAGCAACCGATTATGTACTAAAAAACAGGCTTGTCAGGCTAGCTCCGGCCATCAGGCGTGCACTTCGTGAAGCCCGGCTTCGGATGGAATTTAAAAAAGCAAGTGATAATCTCAGAAAAAGAGAAGAACAATACCGCACGCTCATCGAGGGAATGAATGAAGGATTAATGCTCCTGAACAATGACGACAATATCCTTTTTGTTAATCAGCAAACGTGCGACATTACCGGATTCAGTAAAGAAGAACTAGTCGGTGAAAAATGCAATCAGTTACTCTTCGATGCAGCAAACAGAGAAATCATTCTTGAAAAAAACAAGCTCAGGGTGCAAGGGATAAAAGACATCTATGAAATTGAACTTAGAAGAAAAAATCAGGAGAAGATATGGATTAGATGCAGCGGATCGCCAGTATATGACGACGACGGAAAGGTGACTGGGTCTATCGGTGTTTTTGAAAACATTAACGAACGTAAGAACGCAGAAAATGAGCGAAATAAACTCACCCAACTTCTTATTCAGGCAAAGGAAAAAGCTGAAGAAAGTGATCGACTCAAATCAGCGTTTCTGGCAAATATCAGTCACGAGATTCGTACCCCGATGAACGGCATACTTGGTTTTGCTGAATTATTGAAAAATCCAGACCTGACATCAGATATGCAGGAACGATATATCCAGATTATCGAGCAAAGCGGAAATCGCATGCTCAACATCATCAACGATATTATCGATATCTCAAAGATTGAATCAGGCCAAATGAACATTAACATTGGGGAGACTAATATTAACCAATTACTTAAAGACTTGTATGTATTCTTTTCGCCCGAAGCTAAAAAGAAGGGGCTTTATTTATCGCTTTCAATTGATTTTTCTGATGATGAAGATGAATTTCCTATCCTGACCGATCATACCAAGCTTGCCCAGATATTGTCAAATCTTATCAAAAATGCTATAAAATTCACCAAACAAGGCTATATCAATTTTGGATATGAAGTCGATTCTTCTGAAATAACTTTTTATATCGAAGATTCAGGAGTTGGTATTCCGGATAACCAAATCGATATGGTATTTGAACGATTCCGACAGGGAAGCTCCTTACTTACAAGAAACTACGAAGGCGCAGGATTAGGATTATCTATTTCGAAAGCTTTTGTTGAAATGCTTGGTGGCCGAATTTGGGTTACTTCCGAACTTAATAAAGGTTCAAAATTCATGTTTACGATACCGAACAGAAAGTATCAGCCGAATGAGTCCGATGACCAGTACAACCAGCACCAGCATAAAGATCAAATGGAAATCAACATCCTGATTGCCGAAGACGACGAAAATAACCTGATGTATTTGGCGGCTGTGCTTGAAGAAGAAAATGCCAAAATCTACGAATCGTCGAATGGGAAGGAAGCTTTGGAAATGGTAAAAAACCATCCGGAGATTGATTTAGTCTTAATGGATCTTAAAATGCCGGAAGTTGATGGATTTGAAGCAACCCGCCAAATCAAGAAAATGCGTCCTACCCTTCCCGTTGTTGCACAGACTGCTTATGCATTTTCAGAAGATCAGGAGAAAGCCATGAGTGCCGGATGCGATGACTACCTCTCAAAACCCATAAAGACACAAATGCTTCTTGAGATAGTTAACAAATACCGACCAGCATAATCG
>JAJZSZ010000003.1 GCA_021849365.1 Bacteroidota bacterium
CAGCATTTTAATACCCACAAAAATCAGGATAAGTGCCAAACCATAATGCAGGTATGTGAAATATTTCAGCGAACCGGCAAGGGCAAAATACAACGACCGCAATCCCAAAATTGCAAAAACGTTGGAGGTATATACAATGAACGGATCGCTTGTTATGGCCAAAATTGCCGGGATTGAATCGACCGCAAAAATCAAGTCGGTAGCTTCAATCAGTATAAGGACAAGCAACAGCGGGGTTGCATGCAGCTTCCCGCTAACCTTGACCAGAAATGACGATTTGGAATATTCGGAAGTCACCGGCATGACCCGCCTCAATAATTTAAGCAAAGCATTATTTTCTACGTTGACTTTGGTTCCCTTGTCGCGGGCAATCTTGATTCCGGTAATAATCAGGAACACACCGAAAACATAAATAATCCAGTGGAATTTTGCAATGAGCGACACTCCGGCAAAAATGAATATCGCACGCATGATCAGCGCACCAAAAACACCCCAGAAAAGAACCCGGTGCTGGTAGGCTGCCGGCACCTGAAACGCAGAAAAAATCAGAACAAAAACAAAAATATTGTCGATGCTCAGCGATTTCTCCACGATGTAACCGGTCAGGAATTCGATGGCCTTCGTTTCGCCAAAATAATGCCAGATACCAGCATTAAAAATCAGTGCCAATCCGATCCAGACTACGCTCCAGGTCATAGCTTCCTTAAATTTCACCTCATGCGAATGACGGTGAAATACGCCCAAATCGAGCGCAAGCATAATCAACACAAACACATTGAATCCAACCCACAGGAATATCGAGTTTTCCATATTATTGTTTTAATTTTTCACTTAATCTCTGAATATCGAATTTCAGACTGTCAATCTTTTGTTCCAAATCCGCCAGAAGTTGTTGTGTTGCAGGTTCACTCTTATCATTTTTAAGTAAAACTCTCTTCATTTCTTCCTGACTTTCCTGCATACTGTTCATAATCACCCCGATGAAAAGATTCATGATAATCATGGCTCCAATCAGGATAAACGAAACGAAATAAGCCACCGCACCATACGACGCCGGAACCGAATTTGCTTCGGCTGACGGATCGGCACTGCCGTAGAGTTGAATGTTCAACAGGTCAGTCCAGCCTTCCAACGTTAAAACCTTAAACAGCGAAATCATCGAAACATGAAGCGATCCGAAATGAACCGGATCTGTTTTTGAAAACAGAAAACTTCCAGCTACAGCATAAATGTAAAACACGATCGAAAGCAATACCACCACATAACCCATCGAGGGAATACTTTTCAATAAGGCATTTACCAATATCTGCAACCTTGGCAATACCGAAATGAGCCTGAAAACCCTAAGAATTCGAGCCAACCTTAACACTGTAAAAAAGTGGGTGTCGGTATTCGGGATAAAGCAAACGGCAACAATAATGAAATCAAAAACATTCCATGGATCGGCAAAAAATCGCCAGAAACGGGGAGCTTGTGTCAACATTTTAAGTGTCAGTTCGGCAACAAATATCCAGATGATCAGTTGATCGATCAAATGGAAAAGGCTGAGATACTGGTTATGTAGTTCGGGATAAGTTTCAATTCCTACGATAATTCCGGAAAGAACGATCAGCCCAAGAATAAAATTCCGGAACCATGAAGAATTGACAATTGCAGATGAAAATTGGCGGATTCTTTCCATATCCCTTTAATTTTTCTTTTTCGAAATCATGATCTTCAACATGGGTGCTGAGGCGATCAGTACGAAGCCAATCAGGAAATAAACACTGTAGTTTATGATTTCGGGAAACGCATGGCCAAGGTAGTAACCCAGTGGAGCCAAAAGCCCAATCCAGGCGATGGCGCCAATTACGTTCAGGTAGCTGAATTTCACCGGCGATAATCCTGAGGCGCCAGCCAACATTGGAATTAATGTTCTAATCACCGGCAAAAATCTTCCGGCAACAAACGCCCATACGCCATATTTTTCGTAAAAAGCATTTGTTTTTTCCAAATAACTTTGTTTGAAAATACGAGCATCAGGTTTGTTAAACAATTTTGGCCCCAGCCATTTACCTTTCAAAAAACCGGTAAAATCGCCTAGAATAGCTGCAGTCATCATTAAAACAAGTAGTAACGGAAGCGAAACATCAAGGTAATGCGTACCGCAAAGTAATCCGGCAGTAAAAATCAAATAATCACCTCCTGGCAAAACAAGTCCCAGAAACACACCAGTTTCAAGAAAAATAATCAGCAAAAGGAGGAAAATTCCGCCATACTGTATTAAATGATAGGGATCTGAAAAAATCTGAAAGAGACTGTCTAATATTAACATGGAATTTTTAAACAAAACTATTCCTGCAATTAACAGCCCATAGGGTTAAAAGGTTTGCTTTTATCTGTTGATTTTCATATAATCTTTCTGATAAAAATCAAGGGAAAATCCGGATTTCCTGTGTTCCTTTGTACTTCGACTAAAAACTCAGTATATGACTTTCCTTCCGAACGATAAAGTTTTCAGTGCTAAATGGTTTCGCGATTATAGCATGATCGTGATTGGTGCTTTTATTCTCGCTGTTGGGTTTGTATTTTTCATTTCGCCCCACCGTATAGTTCCGGGAGGAGTATATGGTATTGCCATTGTCGTGCACTATATGACGCAGGGAATGTTCTCCTTTTGGCCCGACGGTTTTCCGATCGGTTTATTCGGTCTAATCCTGAATGTTCCGCTGACCATTGCCGGAATCAAGATCCTGGGACCTCGTTTTGGAGTAAAAACAGTGGTTGGATTCGTGCTTTCGTCGGTTTTTATGGACATGATTACTTACATGCGCGTTGATGGCGATGCCCCGCTGGTAGCCGATATTTTGCTGTCGTGCGTTTTCGGCGGTGTGTTGGTTGGGTTCGGACTTGGATTGATATTCAAAGCCCGCGCAACCTCGGGCGGATCGGACATTATTGCCATGATTATTGCCAAGTACACCCGCATCCAGCTTGGGCAACTGATGATCTACGTTGATTCGACCATCGTTTTGCTCAGTTTGGTAGCCTTCAAAGACTGGCAAATTCCACTCTATTCTTGGGTCGTGATTTACATTACCGGACGCGCCATCGACCTCGTGCTGGAAGGTAGTGATTACAACAAAGCTCTGATTATAATTTCAGAAAAACACGAAGAAATCAGCCATAAAATACTGATCGACCTTGAACGTGGCGGAACTTACCTGAAAGGAAGCGGTATGTTTACCGGAAACGACAAGCACATTATTTACACCGTGGTCAGCCGCCGTGAAGTTGCCATTCTCGAAGAATACATTAGCACGATCGACCCCGATGCGTTTATCACTGTAATGGATACACATGAGATTCTGGGCGAAGGATTCCAGTCGCTGAAGCATAAAGTTCAGGAATAAAAAAACAGGGATGTGAAAATTTGAGGATGAGAAGATTTGAAGATGAATCTACTGCCTGGAACATGGGGCTTGGGGCATGGGTTTCGGACTCGCAACTCGTATCCCGCAACCCGCAACGTTTTTCAACTCCGAACTTTAGTGCACCCAAGCGGAGAAATATCGAACTTTCGGCTTGAAGATTATGAGGCTGTACTAAAGTTTATGAATTCGGACATGCAAAAGAAAAAGCTCAAATTGAAAAATCAGTAAATCAGACATGTCCTAAAAAAGCCTTTCGTTCAGTTGAAAGTTTTGCCAACGAGAAAGATCTCACGGATATTCTCCACAGGTTAAATATTCGTGTTGAAATGAGTGTGGAAGAGATCCAATACCCGGTGGAACGCACGCTTGTAACCGAGAACTATTTCTCGGTGGTCCGCGCATTATCGGGTATATGAAGCGAATCAAAAGTCTCTCTGATGCATGCCAAAAGGACGCAGCCCAAAAGTACTACACAAAAACAGAATAGAGCAGCCTTGTTTCTATTGTATATGAGAGTTCCTTTGGATTAAGTATAAAGAGGCCATCCTTTTGGGTAGCCTCTTTAGAAGTTTTCAGTGATCCTAAGGGAGAAAATACCAGATATTTCTGGATTAAAAGTTAAGAAAGATACTTTATTTCCATTTATTAATTTCTCATCCTTGTTTTCTGGGCGAATACTGACTATTCAGTTGGCTTACCTGCAGCCACATTTTTGCTATGCTCAATCGACTGTAAAGCCAGATAGTTGTCGCCAAATTTCACTAGGTTTTCCATTTCTTTGTCGTACTGACCAAAGTGGCGTTCTTCATCGTCAACCAAAGCTTCAA
The DNA here is from genome assembly GCA_021849365.1 of Bacteroidota bacterium. Classification (GTDB taxonomy): domain Bacteria; phylum Bacteroidota; class Bacteroidia; order Bacteroidales; family Prolixibacteraceae; genus Aquipluma. The sequence continues at coordinate 4,241 of JAJZSZ010000003.1, forward strand.
AAATCTTTCTTGAGGCCGAGTCGGCGTTCTGAGAGCATACGTTAGCCCATTCATTGTAATCCTTCACGCTTCCGGTTTCCATTCCGGCAGCCGTTTCGAGCATTTGTTTCACATCGTGAATTTTCTGCACGTCTTGTGCTGCTTTCATTTCCACTTCGCCTTTCAGAAATAGGATACGGTCGGCCAGTCTTTCAACGTGCATCATTTCTTCAATAGCTGTGCGTTTGAAGAGATTAGACAGCAAGTCATATCCTTGATCATCGCAATGAAAATGGAAGTACATGTATTGGTGTACTGCACTTAATTCGTCGGCAATAGCCTTGTTTAATAGTTCGATACTTTTTTCTCTCATCTCTTTTAATTTATCGATTTATGGTTCTTTATTTAAGTTTCCCGATTATTTGAGGTTTGGTATTTTCAATTCCAAAATTCGGAATTTTCCTGAAAATATTATGAAGTAAACTCACTTATTTTATTGATATAATAATATTCGGTGCAATCTCATTCGGGTAATGTTTTTGGGGATTGGATGATAAATAATCCCAATAAATAGTGATTGATTTGTTTTGCAATACCGGATAGTTTTGTCTTTTTTAAGAGCTAATGAAAAAACCAATACTTGCAATCGGCTGTGCGGTTCTTATCCTGTCGTGTACAGAAAATGACGATAATACTCCACGCAAACTGGAAGGTGAAAAGGCTGGTGGTGAAACCACCGTTTTCGTTAAAACAAGCCAGGCTTTCGGTTTGCCTGCAACGAATCTTTCAGCCGAAAGCCTGGAAAAGCATCTGGCTGGAGATAAAGCTTTCGGAGCGCTTTTCGTAGCCAGCCCTGCCCAAAAGAACGGTGGTTTAGGTTCAATTTTCAACAACAATTCGTGCAACGGCTGCCATCCTTCCGACGGGCGGGCTTCGGTTCCAGAAAACCTCAATGGAATGAGCGGCTTATTTCTGAAAATAAGCATTCCCGGGACAGATGAGCATGGAGGGCCTGCACCGGTCCCGGGATTTGGCACCCAGCTTCAGCACCAGGCTATTTATGGCTATCAGCCTGAAGCCAAAATGAGTGTCAGCTATCAGGAAAAGAATTATACTTTCAGCGATGGTTCCACAATCACTTTGCAAAGGCCGGTTTATGCCATTGTGTCGCCATACATTCCTTTGCCTGGGAATGTGTTGGTTTCGCCGCGTATCGGGATGCCGGTGTTTGGCCTGGGGCTTCTCGAATCGATTCCTGAAAACGCGATACTGGCTCATGCCGATCTTGATGATAAGGACAAAGATGGGATTTCAGGAAAAGCGAATCGGGTTTGGGATTTCGTTTCAGGAACTGTAAAACTTGGGCGTTTTGGCTGGAAGGCAGGCACACCCAGCGTTTTGGTACAGTCGGCAGGTGCTTACAACGAAGATATGGGGCTGACCAATTACCTGAAACCCGTTGAAAGTTCTTTCAGTCAATCAAACAACGATCCAAGCTCAGTTTTACTGGAAGTGAGTCGTGAGGAACTGGAGAATGTAACTTTTTATTCCCTGACATTGGGGGTTCCGGCTGGCCGCGATTTTGACGACCAAGAGGTAATTCTGGGTCATAAAATTTTTGAACAGATCAACTGTTCGACGTGCCATGTAGCATCATTTACCACCGGAACTTACGACGGAATACCGGAGATCAGTAACCAGAAAATTTATCCATATACCGACATGCTTTTGCATGATATGGGTGACGATTTAGCCGACAACCGCACCGAGTTTCAGGCCAACGGAAATGAATGGAAAACCCGCCCGCTTTGGGGAATCGGACTAACCGCCTTAACCAGCGGTCACACTAGTTTTTTGCACGACGGGCGCGCCCGCAACCTGACAGAAGCCATTTTGTGGCACGGCGGAGAAGCTGAAAAATCGAGGGAAGAATTTCGGAAATTATCGACCAAGGATCGTGAAGCCTTGTTGAGATTTTTGGAATCACTTTAGCTATGAAGGCTAAGAATTCACTGAAATTTATCAGAATTGTATCAGTTTATTTCGACAAATATGCCGAAACTTGTGATCCTGTTACTAGTTGACTAAATTCGGCGACTGTTAAACTAACATTAGAACTGAAAGTAGAAAAGATGAAAAGGAGAGATTTTCTAAACATAGGTGTCTTGGCAACCGTAGGCGGGGCTATTGCAACACCATCACTGGCCGGGCAATTAACCGGTAATTTGGAACTACCAGCAGAAGGTAAAGCAAAGAATATCATCTTTATGGTGAGTGACGGTATGAGCCATGGCACACTGAATATGGCAGACTTGCTGTTACAACGTAAGGAAGGCCGGTCTAGCAACTGGATTAAACTTTACCGCGAGCAAAAAGCCATGCGTGCCTACATGGACACAGCCTCGGCTGATTCGATGGTGACCGACTCCGCAGCCGGAAGTTCATCGTGGGGCGGTGGAGTGCGTGTCAAAAACGGAGCGCTCAATGTGGGTCCCGACGGCACGGCATACAAACCAATCCTTCAGAAATTTAAAGACGGCGGAAAAGCGGTAGGCTGTGTGACCACCGTGCCAATCACTCATGCCACACCAGCCGGATTCTGTGTAAGTACCAAAAGCCGCGGAAGCCAGGAGGATATTGCAACCATGTACCTCGACCTGGAATTTGATGTGATGATGGGCGGCGGAACCGAATTTTTCAGTGCCGAAAAACGTAAGGATAAGCTGGATTTGTTTGCTGATTTTGCCAAAAGCGGTATTCAGGTTGCACGAACCAAAGCAGAGATGGACAATTGCAAAATGGGTATTCCCATGTTAGGTGTTTTCCACGAAGATGGTTTGCCCTATACGCTTGATCAAAAAGCTGATACTGGATTAATTAGCTCAATTCCTACATTGGCCGATATGACACGAAAAGCAATAGCCCAACTGAGCAAAAACCCCAAAGGATTTGTACTTCAGGTTGAGGGAGGAAAAGTAGATTGGGGCGCTCATGCCAACGATTTAGGTGCGTTGATTTACGATCAGATTGCTTTTGACGATGCCATTGGGGTAGCCATCGAATTTGCCGAGAAAAATAATGATACATTGGTTGTAATTACCACCGATCATGGAAATGCAAGTCCGGCGCTCATTAAGAGCCTAAAGGTTGATGAAAAATTTGATAAAGTTCAGAGGTTCAAATACACAAACGAATGGGTACTTAATGGAATACGAAAAACAGATACTGCCCAGCAGGTAATCGACCGGATGTTTGAGGCTCAGGGATATGCTATAACCAAAGAAGAGGCAACTGAACTATTGACTCATTATTCTGATCTGGACAACGAAGGAATTTACAACGCGTACAAACTTCCGTTCAAACGGCTGGCACAGATTCAGCAGAATTATACTTCTGTAGGTTGGTCGGGCATGGATCATTCATCAGAATTTGTGGAATTGGGCATGTTTGGTCCGGGTAGCGAAAAACTTCCGCCTTTCGTAAAAAATACCGACTTGCACAATTTTATGTTAAAAGCCACCGGATTTATGGGCTAATTTTTTCGACTATATCGTTCGGTTAAAATCATCGGTATCGATTAATTTATTAATTACGGCATAGATTGTCAAGCCTGAAACTGATTTGATTCCAAGCTTATTGGTAATGTTTTTCCGGTGCGAAATAACGGTGTGAATACTTATGAAAAGTTCTTCAGCAATTTCCTTGTTGCTTTTGCCAAGAGCCACCAATCGAATAACATCCAGTTCTCTCTGTGAAATAGCTACATCTTCATCCTGAACCTGAACGTCAGATTCAACTATTTTCTCGAGTTTATTAAAAATTTTCTCTTCATCGTCGTTGATATAGATGATTTCGTCGAACATCGATAAAAGGTGTTCGTCAAAATAAGCATATACCAAAGCAATCAACTTAAATCCAAAATTTATGGCTTCCTGACGGAGCAATTTAACCCGTTCGCCCTTGCTGTCGAAATAAGCTGATGGATTAACCAACAAAATATCCACTTTTCCTGAACGCACCTTATCGTTGATTTCACGGGTATTGCTGGAAAAACATACTTCGTAATTGAATGATTGCGTTTTCAGAATCGAATGAATTCCCTGCCGGATAATTTCTGAATGGTCAACAACCAAAACTCTAGTTTTGTCCATTTGCTTTCGCTTCTTTTTCGAGGGTTCGAACAATGGGAGTGAGTATTCTCTCTTCTAGTCCGTTGTGGTCGTTCAAATCGTATTCAAGGTCAAACAATTCAAATAATATCTGGTTCCGGTAAAACCGATCTTTGGTCGGGGGAAAATGCTTGATCAATAACTGTTTCAGGTCATCAAGTTTTTCCTCGATGTTCGAATGGTTGTCAATAAAATCGTCAATCCGGTAACGAAGAAGTTCCATACTCACTTCCTGTCCCTGCACTTTTTTGAAAAGTGAAAGGATGTAGGGAAAAACAGTTTTTTCTTCGAAGTTCATGTGTTCAATCACTTCATGCATATATTCCTTAAAGAAGGTGCGTAACAGGCGCGAATCCGGATTCTCTGTTTTTTCTATAAACCGGTCAATTAACTCATTAATGTACGGCAGCTTATCCACCAAAAAATATTGGTGCCCGTTTTTCAGGTAATCGATTAGTTCTGGGATATACTCTTTTGATAAAAGTTCTGTGACAGAATAGGTATGGTCATTAAAAACATTAAGCACCAACAGCACAAACGAAGTGTTGAGATGATTCTTCTCGCAAACCTCTGCAATGTTTTTGTCACCAAAGCCAAGAGAAATGCCAAACCGCTCGATTACCAGCAGCAAACGCTGGTTGATCTGTATAATGTCGGCCATTCGCAAATCGCCGGTAATAAGTAGTTCACCGGTACGTGCCATATTGTCTGTTTTTTTTGCAAAATAACGAAATTTATCCATCTTGCCTGAATGCCGTTTTGACCTAAAGTCTGGCCTCGATTCTGAATTTTGAACCATCATAATATTCGATAAGGTTGAGAAAGTGATTTATTAAATAGCTTGCCGGTATTGGTTTTATCAATTATTGTAATAGGGTATTATTATGGATTGACAACGAGTTAATTAGTTAGTTTTCAGGGCCTGGCAAACAGCTCCAAACGTATTGGAGTGATACCCGAATTGCCCGAGCCAAACTAATTCAGGTGCCTCGGGGAGAAAGTCCCGAAATCGACCTCTATTCTCGTAACGGAAATGAGCTCATTCTTGTTCCGATTTATGAAATTGCGGATTAAACTCTTGATCTCATCCAGCTCGCCCGAAGTAAAAAGTAGCTTCAATCCGCTATCGGGTATGGGAACCATTATCTTTCTACGATATACCGATACTTTATTTTGATGTTCGTAAAACAATCCGTCAATTTGCTCCAAATGACTGAGAAAATGGTTCATCTTCATCTCAGACGAAAAATCATAAGAGAAGTTTCCGAATTCCAGATGAATTTTCTGACATTGGTTACAAGTAAAGATTTGCCCGTTTGCGCTGCTGTGTAAAATCATAGTTCGAATTTTTCAATAATTATAGAGGCAAAAATATGCTGAATATGAAAAGGGATCAATCACTTAAAATAATGAAAAAGTCGATGGCAATCCCAACTAATGGTCATGCATTCCTCTGAAAAATTAATACAGAAACGAGTAGGCTTCACCTTACCACGCCTTGTTTCTATGCCATTTATCTGCTTCAATCATAACATTTGGGGATAGCCCGAATTTATATCGCTATTAGTGGGGATTGATGCGAATTCCCCATTTCGGTTGCTTTGCCACAGAAATTCAAACAACTGAAATCTATGAAAAATATCGCAACCGGAATTCTGGTTTTACTGGCTGCCGGATGTCTGTCAGCAAATCCGGTTTATGGTCAGGAGCAGCCCGATTCGAGCCGGGTGGAACAAGGATTTAAGAAATACCGTTTTGGCGGGTATGGCGAAATATTATATCAGCACATGGATTATGGAGCCGACCGCTACAATTACTCCAATGGCGCTCAACCCGACAATCGCTCACTAATCGGAATGCCACGTGCCGTCTTTTCGTTCGACTACAAGTTCCGAAACGACCTTATTTTTTCTACCGAGCTTGAATTTGAGCATGGCGGAACAGGTTCGGCAATGGAACTGGAATATGAAGAAGCCGGGGAATACGAAATGGAAGTGGAAAAAGCGGGCGAAGTGGTTCTGGAACAATTGCATTTTACAAAAATATTCAGGCCCTGGCTGAAAGTTCGCGCCGGGCACATGATTGTTCCGGTTGGACAAACCAACGCCCGCCACGAATCGATTCGCTATTTTGGGACTTCCCGCCCGGAAAGCGAGACCAGCATCATTCCGCTCACCTGGCACGAAACCGGGATTTCTATACTTGGAAATTTCCGCAAGTGGTCGTATCAATTGATGCTCGTAAACGGATTGGATGCCAATGGCTTTACTTCGGCCTATTGGGTGAGGGAAGGCAAACAGGGCATTTTTGAAGAAGTAAAAATGACCGATCCGGCAGCCGTTGTACGCATTGAAAATTGGGGTCTGCGCCATTTGCGGCTATCGGCTTCGGCATACCTGGGAAACAGTACCGCCAACACCAGTAAATCCAGCGATATGAAAAAATACAATGGCCGGGTGGGGATCATTTCCGGTGATTTTGAATACAACAACCGCAAATTGATTGTCAGAGGAAACATCATCTCGGGCGACTTAAGCGATTCGTACCAGATTTCGGCCATCAATAAAACATTGTCGAAAAACATTCAGTATTCGCGCACCCCGGTGGCCAAAAATGCACTGGCTTACGGTGCAGAGGCTGGATACAGCTTCAGGCTTGGAAATTCAGGAGAGCGCATTATTCCGTTTGCCCGCTACGAATATTACAACTCGATGGAAAAAACAGCAAGCGGAATGCATGCAGACGAACGCTTCAAGCGCGACCTTCTCACTGTTGGGCTCAACTACTACATAATGCCATCGCTGGCAATTAAAGCCGACTACTCTCACCGTCGCATTGGTTCAGGAAACTACAACAACGAAAATACATTGGGTCTGGCCCTTGTTTACACCGGCTGGATGCTTCAGAAATAAATTCAAACTCAAAATTTACTACTATGAAAAAATACCTCGGACTTTTTATTTTGCTAAATGTACTCTTTGTAGCTTGTTCTAAAGATGACGGTTCTGACAACGAGGACAATGAAGAATACAATTACACCAGTATTCTGAACGACTACGTTGACAACACGGTGATTGCCACTTATGCTTCGATGAAAGATAATTCGAAAATTTTGCTGGCCGATGCGAAAAAATTTATAGCAAGCGGTTCACAAACCGACCTCGACGCAACCTGTGCTGCCTGGAAAGCAACCCGCAAACCCTGGGAAAGCAGCGAAGCCTTTTTATTTGGCCCTGCCGATTACAAAGACATCGATCCGCTGATCGACTCGTGGCCGCTCGACCAAACCCAGCTCGACCAGGTTTTGGCTGGGAAACAGGAATTGACGGCCGAATTTGTGCGCAATGGTTTGGGTGCCGGATTGCGAGGTTTTCATACCATCGAATACTTGATTTTCCGCGACGGATCGCCGCGCAACGCTGCCGAAATTACTGCCCGCGAAAAACAATACCTGACAGCGGTTACCGAAGTTTTACGCGACGATTGCATCACCCTTTGGGCATTTTGGGCTGGCGTAAAATCGGGATCAGAAGAAGCCGAAATACTGGAAAACATCGATGTTTCTGTTGGAACGCCTTATGCCACTGAGTTCAAAAACTCGGGGACAGCTGGTAGCCGCTATCTCTCGCAAACCAGCGCAGTGGAGGAAATTTTGCAAGGCATGATCGACATTGCCAATGAAGTGGGCAGCCAGAAAATTGCTGGTCCGGTAAAAAGTCAGAATGTGCTCGACGTGGAATCGTGGTTTAGCTGGAACTCGCTGACCGACTTCACCAATAACGTGCACAGCATCGAAAATGCGTATATCAACGGATACGATGGCTCAACTCCCGGAGCAAGCCTTTCTGCTTTTGTCAAAGAAATTGATGCAACAATCGATTCGGAAGTAAAAGCAAAGATTGCCGCTGCGAAAACCGCCATCAATGCCATTCCGGCTCCATTCCGCAACAGTTTAAACAATACCGAGAAAACCAGCGCGGCCATTGCTGCCATGAGCGATCTGGAAACGGTATTGACACAAAAAGTACTGCCATTGGTGGTTGACTAATCTCCGTTTAAAAATAAAGTTATTCAAAACCGGATGTTTAAGTATCATAAAATAGGTTTATTAGTATTTGTTATCTTTCTTTTTCTGGTGAGCCTGATTTTTCAGGCTTGCCAAAAGGAAGAGGAAAATGTTATTCTCACTCCCGGAGGACGAGTCGCATTGCCTTCTGAACTTTCAGCAGGAAACTCCACCATTTTCTCATCAACCAGCAAGGCTTTCGATACGCCAGCCAATTGGGTAACTGGCAGCCTGATGGATTTATTCCTGAAAGGCGATGCGTTGTACGACAATCCGCGTGTTTCAGGTGAAAATACAACCAGCGGTGGGCTTGGACCTGTTTATGCCGGGTATTCGTGCGCCAGTTGCCACAACGACGCGGGACGAACCCGCTCAACACTTTTTACCGCTGGAGGATCAGGCCCATATGGCTTTTCATCATTCTTGACATTTATTAGAACACCCAACGACCAGAATTTCAGGCAATATGGACGAGTATTGCACGACCAGGCAGTTTATGGTTCAAAGCCTGAAGGAAAACTTCGGGTAACATATACAGAAAAAGAATACAGTTTTCCCGATGGTGAAAAGTACAGCCTCATCACGCCACATTACGAAATCTACGATTGGTATGCCGATTCAATCCCATTGGATCAGATTGAATTAAGTGTTCGCGTGCCCTTACGCCATGTTGGCATGGGATTAATGATGGCGCTCGACCAAAACGAAATCTTACGATTAGCTACCATTCAATATCCCGAATACGGAATTTCAGGAAAAGTGAACTGGGTACCGGAACGAAACAAAAAATACCTCGGGTTGTCGGGACACAAGGCGCAACACGCTGATCTGACCGTAGAGCTTGGTTTTAGTTCTGATTTGGGCGTAACTAATGACCGGTTTCCACACGAAGTTGCGGAAGGACAAAGCCAGGTTAATGGAAATTATGGCATTCAGGCTACAACTAAAGAAATGGCGGCAGTCGATTTTTATATGCACGCGCTGGGCGTTCCGGCACGCCGGGCTGTTACCAATCCGGTGGTACAAAAAGGTGAAGAATTGTTCTATCAGGCCAAATGCAACCTTTGCCATACGCCCACTTTACATACCAAAGCCGGAGGCGTTCAGTTGATCGACGGAACCAATGTGCCGTGGCTCGGAAGCCAGGTTATCCATCCTTATTCCGACTATTTGCTGCACGACATGGGTCCCGAACTGGGCGACGATTACTCGCAGTTTAATGCAACCGGTGACGAATGGCGAACCACCCCTCTCTGGGGCGCCGGTTTGCAGGAAATAGTGAACGGTCACAGCAATTTTTTGCACGATGGCCGGGCCCGCAACTTTGTTGAAGCCATTATGTGGCACGGCGGCGAGGGCGACGTGTCGCGCCAAAAATTCAGTAAAATGACCAAAGAAGAGCGGGAAACGCTGATCATGTTCCTGCGTTCGCTTTAAGCTCAATCATACGAAAATAAAATCAACCTTATTCAATGAATACATTTTTAAAAACTGAAACCAAATCACTTGTTTTCGATCAGGGACGATTTGACAATGCCATGGTTGCCTACTCGCGGTTCGATGGTGAAGATTCAACCGAATTTAATCTTATCGTTACTCCTGATTCAGGATACAGCTTTCCCGAGCAACTGACAGCCGTTGAAAAAACGCTGAAGCATTTCTTGAAAGAACAGGAACTGAACGACGAATCGGTCGTTTTCAAGCGCTTTTTTGTGAGCGATTATTCCAACCAAGCCGAAATACATGATCGGATCGACAGCTGGCGGTATGTTTGCGCCACATCAGTCGTTCAGCAAGTGCCCTTGTGTGGTGCAAAAGTGGTGCTTTGGGTGGTTTTGCTTGAAGGATCGGTCACCCGCAAAAACCTGAACCCAAATAACCTGATCATGAGCCGAAACGGGTATAACCACCTTTTCACCACTCAAATGTTCGATGTGAAGGCCAAGGGAAGCTCATTTGGGCAAAGCCTGGAAATCTTTCAGGACTACCAGGAAACACTTCAGGAACAAAACCTTTCGATGGCCGAGAATTGCATCCGCACTTGGATTTATGTGCGCGACATCGACAACAATTACGCCGGAATGGTAACTGCCCGAAACCAGATTTTTCAATCGGAAAACCTGACCAAAGACACCCATTTTATTGCCAGTACCGGAATTGAAGGACGACATGTCAACACCGATGTGCTGGTGTTGATGGATGCTTATTCGGTTGGAGGAATTGAACCGGAACAAATTACCTTTCTGAAAGCTCCAACCCATTTGAATCCGACTCACGAATACGGCGTGGCTTTCGAACGCGGAACGGTTGTTCATTACGGTGACCGAGATCATATTTTTATTTCGGGAACAGCAAGTATTGATAACAGTGGCCAAATTGTGCATACCGAGAATATCGCAGGACAAACAGAGCGCGCCTTTGATAATGTGCGTGCTTTGCTAGTAGAAGTCGGGGCTACTTTAAATGATCTTTCCCATCTGATTGTATACGTCCGCGATTTGGCAGATTCACCGCTTATCGAACAATACATCGAACTGAATTATCCGTTCATTCCGCGGGTCATTGTTCAGGCCCCGGTGTGCCGCCCCGGCTGGCTCATCGAGATTGAAGGAATTGCCATAAAAGCCACCCGTAATCCGAAATTCAACAACTATTAAATCAACCTATTATGTGTAAAATTTCAGGATTATTGGTTTTGCTGGCTTTTAGTTTATCTGCTTTTGCCCAAAATGCAATCGATAAAAACAAACAAACCAACACCGACAAATACATTGAAAATGGTTTGATTTCCTTAGCCGGAAAAGATGGGGTGACCTGGCAAACCCGGGCAGGCGATTTTCTTTTCAAACCTTATACACTGATTCAGACACGCGGCATTTTTAACTATTACGACGATGAGGGATTGGATCTCGCCGAACAGGATAATGTGCTGAATACCGGATTCGAAATTCCGTACGCACTGGTAGGTTTCGCCGGAAAAGCATTCAATAAGATAACGTTCAATGTGGCCATCAATGCGGCAGCCTCAGGGGCCGTTTTGCTTAACCAGGCCTGGTTCGATGTCAACCTGCGAGACGAACTCAGGTTCAGGATCGGGAAATTTAAAACGCCGTTCAACCAGGCATTTCTGGTTCAAAATGGCCAAACGCTTTTTCCGATTTTGCCCGCTTCGCTCACCACACGGGTCAATCTGCCTTACGACATTAATTCGGTAAACCCTAAACTGTCAACCGGATTCGATATTGGTGTGCAAATGCACGGTTTGCTGAATAAAAAATTGGAATACCAACTAGGTATTTTTAACGGTACGGGCATCGACGTAAATACCGCGACCGGAACGCTCGGTGACGACAACGGTTTGCCCGCATTGCTTTATATGGGCAGACTGGCGTATATGCCGTGGGGTTTGATGCCTCAACACCAGGGCGATCCGTCGAACTTCGATAAAAAAGCGCTTTTGCTGGCGGCTTCGGCTGGCTATGGCGTTGAAGCCAACTACGAAAGTAGCAACGATTTTCATGCCGGGCTGGAATATTCGCTTCTTTACAAACGCTGGTTTGTTTCAGGAGAAGCCTATTTGCTCAATATGGATTTTGTTGAACGACAAAAGGTATCTCCGGTTTACTCGTTCTGGGGAAGCTATATTCAGGCAGGCTATTTCCTGAATAAAAAGGTACAACCGGCTATCCGGCTTGATGTCATGGACCGCAACTCAGTTTCGAACAAAGGAATTTTGTACATGCCAGCCGCCGGATTTAATTACTATGTTTCGGGGCACAACCTGAAAATGCAGGCGATGTACCAATATCTCGGAAAAGCAGGGCAAAGTAGCGTAAGCCTGGCCAACGACGACGATAACGGCATGTCGGAACACCAGTTTTGCCTTCAGTTCCAGTTTGCATTTTAAACGGGCGCGCCATGTTTCGAACAAACCAAATTCTACTTTCTTTATTCATGGCCTTTGCTTTTTACGCGTGTGTTCATGAATACGTTCCTGAAGAAAAGTCAAGCTGGAATATTAGGGCCGAACTTTCGTTTGCCGATGCGCAATATTGGCCATTGGGCCAGCAAATAAGGCTTGGCGCTTTTGCTTCGGGCGATACCAAAAATCCGGTTGCGAGCATTGGCATTGAAAAGCCAGTTTCAGGAAAGGCAGTAGTGGCCATTGGGGCCGTACCTGAAGGAACTTACCTGGTGAAAGTGTATGTTACCGAAAACACCGTTTTCAAAGCCGATATCGCCGATCTTGGCGAGTTCAACGTGAATTCGGATCAGGCTTTAACAAAAAATGACATTAAACTGGTAACATTCAGTCGGATACAGCAGCAAATATTGAATTCGTGCATTTTATGCCACGGAGGATCAAGCGGCCAGCTCGCAGCCAACCTCAACCTGATGCCCGGGAAAAGCTACACCCAACTGGTAGGTATTCCGGCGTATAAAAATGCTTCTTTTCTGCGCGTGCATGCCGGATCGGGCAACTACAGCTACCTGTATAAAGTGTTGAACAAAGACATCGATTTCGACCATGCGGCAAGCAGTTCGGCCTCTTCAGCCGATAAACAACTAATTTTTGACTGGATAAATGATGGTGCAAAAAATAATTAAACGAAACTGGCTTTTGCTGCTTTTTATGGGGTTGACATCGCTTCAGGCTTGTTACTACGACGTGGTTATTGAAGCGGGCGAAGCCACCACTCAAACCCGAAGTTTTAGCAGCGATGTGTTGCCCATTCTGAAATCGACCTGTGTCTCATGTCACGAGGGAACGACGACCTTGCCCGATTTACGTGATGCAAATGCTTACAAATCTATCGTGCGGGGAAATTACGTCTCCGTTTCTGATCCAGAAAACAGTGCTCTTATCCAGAAAATTCGGTCAGGTCATCCTTATTCCAACGCTTTAACCGAAAGCGAGATTCAGCGAATAGTTGGTTGGATAAAAGAAGGAGCACAGAATAATTAAATTGATCCAGATGATTATCAGGAATATATATACGTTTTTTCTCATCGTTATAACTGGCTTGCTGACCTCAATCTCGGTGCAGGCACAGGACGATGCGCCAATTTCATGCATCTGGGGAGCCCGGCTGGCCAATCATCAAACAGCAGAGCTTAGCCACAAAGGCACCACTACGATGTTCATTGTCCATTATTTTGATCTGATCACAGCCAACGGAATCGGTGATTGGTTTGGCGTTTACGGCTCATCGAATATCCAGATGGGTTTTGAACGCAGTTTTGGTAAGAACGTCTCGGCTTTTTACTATACCGAAAAGCTGAACAAAACACATGAATTGGGTGCGAGGTTTCAACTCACCCGCCAAACATTGAGCGATGCTTCGCCGGTAAGTTCAGCCTTGTCGTTTTCGGTTTCAGCCGATGCGCGCAATAAGAAGTTTTTTGGCGACAATTTCTATTTCATCAATCGCTTTTTCTTTACCACGCAACTGGCCGTCTCGCGACAAATTTCGCCACGGGTGCAAGTCATGTCGAACACTACTTTTGTGCATTTCAACATTGTTCCCGACCGTTCGTATTCCGATTTTTTGGCTGAAAGTTTTTCGCTGGCCTGGCGCGCCAACCGTAAAACATCGCTCTATGCCTCGTGCGATTTTCCACTGGGAGTGGCTTCTGCCGCCAGCGAAACACCTCAGAAACCTATGCCTGTTTATGCACTGGGAACCATTTTAGCAACCCCCACACATAATTTTCAGGTTTTTGTGAGCAACGCCAACCAAATCAGTATGGGGAAAGAATATTTAAACAATCATTCCGGGTTCTCGCTTGATGCGCTGCGCATTGGATTCAGTATTCAAGTGAAAATCGGGAAAAGCAAAAAAACACACGCCTCATGAAAACAAACTGTTATTATAAATTCAGGATAATTGGCATTGCCGTTCGATTGGCAGGCCTGCTTTTGCTGATTCTTTGTCTGGGTTTTACCTCACGTGTGAAGCAGCAAGCAAACGACAACGAAAAAGTAATCCCTCTGGAAGTGAAAACCGATTCGACCTCGTTTACACTTTCGCAGGTATTGGACAACACTGATAAAACGCTCTATTTTTACCGCGACATTGATCAGTTTCCGTGCGACGACTCGGTTTGCCAGCGCATGCAGGTTCGTATTTATTGGGACGTCAATGGAAAGTATACAAAACTAACAACACCAGAAGGTTTTGGCCTGACCAAGTTAAACCACAAGCCATTTACACCGAAAGACTATCAAAAACTTGACGAATTGTTGGGCAACCCGAAATCGTATCTGCGCTACTATAAGCTCGAAAACCTGACCAACAAAGCCGCCGAGAAGCACTATTATTCGGTTGATGCCATTTCGGGAGCAACTGTAACCGAAGTGACATACGAAACGGTACGCGGAGCCGTAAAAACCTGTTTTGTACTGTGGAAAATTGCCAATGGCGATGCCCCAAAATACATACGCCAATTGGCAAAGAAGTAGCTATCACGAGTATCAGGGATAAAAATTGAGACATCAACATTCATGTTCATTTATTGTTTATATGACTGATAGTAACATACAACTTAATTCATCAATATGAGCGAGCTGATTAATAATTCAAAATTCAGAAAAGAAAAGCTGAAAGAGCTTATTCTGAAGCTCCATGAAGGACAAGACCCCCATCATGTCCGTTACGAGTTGATCACCACCCTGAAGCAGATTCCTTACGGCGAAGTAGTGGAAGTTGAACAGGAACTCATTCAGGAAGGCCTGCCTGAATCCGAAGTTTTGCGTCTTTGCGATGTCCATGGCGAAGTGCTGGATGGTCATATTGACCAAAGCGGAGCTCAATCTATCCCAGAAGGCCATCCTGTAGATGTATTTATTCAGGAAAACAAGGAATTACGAAATGTCGTTTCAAAAGCAAAGCAATTGCTGGGTTCGCTTCATTCCGTTGCCGAAGAAACGTTCAAAGAGTATTCGCTGCAAATTCTTTCGTGCTTCAACCAGTTGATGGACGTTGATAAACATTACAAACGCAAGGAATATTTGGTGTTTCCGTATCTTGAGAAAAATGAAATTACCGGCCCGCCCAAAGTAATGTGGGGAAAACACGATGAAATAAGGGAACAGCTTAAGGGATGTATTGAAATTCTTCGGACCGAGGAGCTGAAAAAAACAGACCTTGAAGATGCACTCGACCTCTTGTTTTCTCCGGTGTTGAAAGCCATCGAAGACATGACTAAAAAGGAGGAAGACATTTTATTTCCGATGAGTCTGGATGTGCTTACAACCGAAGATTGGTGGCAGATTCACAAACAAACCCTGGAATTTGGCTTTACTCTTTACGATCCGAACGTAGATTGGAAACCGGAAGGAATGTCTTACGAGATGTATGAAAACAAAGGTACACTAAGCGAAAATGGCTCAATTCAACTACCATCAGGCAGCTTTACAGCCAAAGAAATTATGGCTATTCTAAATACCATTCCGGTTGATATGACTTTTGTTGATAAAGACGACAAAGTAAAATATTTCACGCAGGGAAAAGAACGCATTTTTGTACGTAACCGCTCTATCATGAACAGGGATGTTCGTTTGTGTCACCCTCCGGGAAGCGTTCACATCATCGAAAAAATTCTTGAGGACTTTAAATCGGGTCTGGCGTCTCACGCCCCGTTTTGGATACAGATGCACGGCAAATTCATTCATATCGAATACTTTGCACTCCGGGACGAAAATGGCGAATACCTCGGAACACTGGAAGTTTCTCAGGATATAACTCATTCACGCCAGCTCGAAGGCGAACGACGCATCCTATCATACACCAACAAAAATTGATGAAATGGAGAAACTTATTATTACTCCAAAAACCAAGATATACGATCTGCTTGAAGCTTATCCGCAACTGGAAGATGTGCTTATAAGCCTAGCTCCTGAATTTAAAAAACTGAAGAATCCGGTTTTGCGAAGAACAATTGCACGGGTTGCCAATATTGCCCAGGCGGCAACTGTCGGAGGCGTGAATATAGATCAAATGGTAAATACGCTACGCGAAAAAGTAGGCCAGGACAGTATCGGACAAATTGACGATACCGGCAACAAATATGTTACCGTTTGTCCAGAATGGTTTAAACCGGAATCGATTGTCAACTCGATTGACATCAGGGAAATGCTAAACCGAGGAGAACAGCCGGTTCACGAAGTGCTGTCGTCCATCCAAAAGCTGGGCGACGACGACATTCTGGAAGTTATTGCTCCTTTCGTCCCGGCGCCATTGCTCGATAAATCTTTAAGCCTTGATTATAAACACTGGCTCGAAAAAAAGGACGAAGGAGAATATTTTGTGTATTTTGCCAGGTAATGTAACTTATTGCAATAATTGAAGTAACGGGATTGTTCAATAAGTGAAGCTAAATGATACTCAGACAACCAATCTGGCAGGTCTTACCGAATCAGTGCTTTATTTTTGATCTGCTCCGATGAAAAAAAACACTGTCGAAGGAGAAATGTCGAACTTTCTGCTTGAAGATTATAATGCAGTGTTTAAGTTTATGAATGCCGAAGCACTGAAGAAAAAGCTCAAATTGTAAGAATTGATTTTGATATTCCAAGCCATGATATTTGTACCTGAATCTGTAACGTCGTTTTTAAAAGTTAGATAAAATACAAGTACAGGCGATGAATAAGCGATTCTCAACTTGTGAGTAATCATTTCTGCTTGAAAGATTGGAAGACTTATTAACATACCCAACCCTCTTTATGTAAGCTACTTTAGTCGATTAATCAATTATTTGTTTATAAGTCAAATAAGCAAACAACCGGTAAAAACTTTAACATTGTATCCGGTTGTTGGTTTGTCGTACAATTGTTCTTGTACGATAATGAAGAGGGAATCCCGCGCAAATCGGGAGCTGTGCCCGCAGCTGTAAGTCCATAAAAGGTTTTTGACATACCCCGCCACTGTTTCGAGTGAAATCGGGATGGGAAGGCGTCAAGGAAACCGGACGAGCCAGAAGACCTGCCATGACCAGTTTTTTAATTTAGACTTTCGGGAATAAAAGTCTGGTTCGTGATCGAATCCGTTTTCCTTATTTATAAAGCTATCGGTACATTCAGTCGTCGCACCTTTTTATTTTCTGAAAGATTTTTACTTAAGATAAACCTGAATCGTTGTCAGTAAAACTGCGTTCAGGTCTGAAAAACAGGGAAAAAATTTAAACTTATGAGAGGCTCAGAATTAACCATTGTTAAAAGAGACGGAAAGAGGGTTTCATTTTCTATCGATAAAATCAGAAATGCAATAAAAAAAGCCTTTCTTTCGGTCGGAAGCTTTGCCAGCGAGGAAGACCTTACCAACATTTTGCACCGTTTAAATATTCGCGATGAAATGAGCGTGGAAGATGTCCAAAATCAGGTGGAACGTTCGCTCATGGCCGAATGCTATTTTTCGGTAGCCAAATCGTATATGCTTTATCGCCAGAAGCACTCGGAAGACCGCGAAACCCGCGACCGTGTAAAATTCCTGATTGATTACTGCGCCGCCGGAAATGCTGCAACCGGGAGTAAATTCGATGCCAATGCCAATGTGGACAAGAAAAACATTGCTACGCTGATCGGTGAACTTCCCAAAGGAAATTTTATCCGCCTGAACCGGCGTCTGTTAACCGACAGGCTGACAGCGATGTTTGGGAAAGAGCTTTCCGATAAATACATCAGTTATTTGAACCAGCATTTCATCTATAAAAACGACGAAACAAGCCTTGCCCCGTATTGCGCCAGCATCACCATGTACCCGTGGTTGTTGGAAGGGACCTCGAAAATCGGCGGGAATTCCACCGCGCCAACCAATCTGAAGTCGTTTTGCGGAGGTTTTATCAACATGGTTTTCATCGTTTCGAGCATGTTGAGCGGAGCTTGTGCTACGCCTGAATTTTTGATGTACCTGAATTATTTCATCAGTAAGGAATATGGCGAAGATTACTACAAACGCAGCGATGAGGTTGTTGACCTATCGAAAAGAAAACGCTCGATTGACAAACTAATTACCGATTGCTTCGAGCAAATCGTGTATTCGCTGAACCAGCCAACCGGGGCGCGTAATTTTCAGGCAGTATTCTGGAACATCGCTTATTACGACAAATATTATTTTGAAAGCCTGTTCGGGGAATTTGTTTTCCCCGATGGCAGCAAACCCGAATGGGAATCGCTGAGCTGGTTGCAAAAACGGTTTATGGCCTGGTTTAACAAAGAACGCACGAAAACCGTTTTGACTTTCCCGGTTGAAACAATGGCCTTGCTGGCCGAAAATGGCGATGTGAAAGATAAGGAATATGGCGATTTTTCGGCCAAAATGTACGCCGAAGGGCATTCGTTTTTTACCTACCTGAGCGATAATGCTGACAGTTTAAGTTCGTGCTGCCGTTTGCGAAATGAGATTCAGGATAACGGCTTTAGTTATACTTTGGGTGCAGGGGGCGTTTCTACAGGTTCAAAAAGTGTATTGACCATTAACCTGAACCGATGTGTGCAGCAGGCTAAAAGAGAACAGATATCCTATATCAATTTTCTGGAAGAGGTGGTCGATTTGGTGCATAAAGTACAATTGGGCTACAACGAAAACCTAAAGGAATTGCAGCAAAAAGGAATGCTCCCGTTATTCGATGCCGGATACATCAATATGGGACGTCAGTATCTTACTATTGGCGTGAATGGCTTGGTTGAAGCTGCTGAATTTCTGGGAATTGAAATTAATGATAATTCTGAATATGTGACATTCACACGGGAAATACTAGGTTTAATTGAGACATACAATAAAAAATACCGCTCGAAAGATACTTTGTTCAACTGCGAAATGATCCCGGCAGAGAATGTGGGTGTAAAACATGCCAAATGGGATAAGGAAGATGGCTATTTCGTTCCTCGCGATTGCTACAACAGTTATTTCTACATTGTAGAGGACGAGTCGCTGAATGTGATTGACAAATTCCGGATTCACGGGAAAAAGTACATTGAGCATTTAACCGGAGGCTCAGCGCTACATGCAAACCTCGAAGAACATCTAAGCGAGATTCAGTATCGACATTTGCTTCGGGTTGCGGCGATGGAGGGTTGTAATTATTTTACATTCAATATTCCGAATACCGTTTGCAATGATTGCGGGCAAATCGACAAGCGCTACCTGAAAGAATGCCCGAAATGTAAAAGTAAAAATATCGACTACCTCACGCGCATCATCGGGTACATGAAACGCATCAGCAGTTTTTCGGATGCCCGCCAGAAAGAAGCTGCCAAAAGGTATTACGAAACAAACAATGTGAAACAGAAGGAAGAAAAACAGGTTGAAAAATATGCTCAAATATTATAACTATGACATTGTTTTTCAGGAAATTCCCAACGAGGTTACCTTGGCGGTTAACATCACTAATTGCCCGAACCGTTGCAAAGGTTGCCACAGTCCACACTTACAAAATGACATCGGAGAGGAGTTGAATGAAGCGCGAATCATTTCGTTGATGGATAAATACGCCTCGGCAATCACCTGCTTTTGCTTTATGGGAGGCGATGCTGATCCGCAACAAGTGGCAATTTTAGCCAACTTTATACGCTTTCATTATCACGACGTAAAAATTGCCTGGTATTCGGGTTGTACAAAGTTGCCCGAAAGGTTTGATATCAAAAGTTTTCATTACGTTAAACTTGGAGGTTATGTAGAGGCATTGGGAAACTTGAAACGCGAGATCAGCAATCAGCATTTGTTTCAAATTCAGCAAAATGGAGGCATGAAAGACATTAGCTATTTGTTTAAGGTGCTTTAATTGCTTAGATATTTAAGATTTTACAAGCTTTAATGGACTTAAAGTTAATAAGTTATTGTATGTGAGGAGTTTAGTATCTACTTTTTATGCTTTTTTTGTCGTGAATAACCAATAATCAAATCAAATTTATTTCTGTAGTTTTATATTGACTTTTATTTTTGTCGCGTTAAATCGACACTAATGTGTGTTTTTTTGTTCGTATAACCTGAAAAAGAAGGTTATATCTAAAGTACAATAAAGCGATTCTAGCAAGAAACCCTTTAATACAGACAAAAGCTTACAGTCAACATTCAGGTATATTCAAAGGCAGATATATTGGACTGATTATAGGCAATTTTAACTTCAAATTCATTTTAATTATTCGTTAACATTCATTTGGAAAAAGTTTCTGCTTAAATATTACTTTTGTTGGCAATGAAAGTGTCAAAACACATATTATTCCGACTGCTGTTTCTGACGGCAGTGCTTTTTTGTTTAGGACTTGAAGTTTATACCTATTACAATACCCCCATTTGTAATACAGAACTTTTTTCAGAACAGAATTGCGAGGATAATAATGTTCTTTCAGAAGTTGATTCGTTTGAAGATGACCACATTAATCAGGTTCATGAACCTATCTATTTTGTTGAACAACTGATCGTCATACCTATTTCAAACGACTCGTTTTTATTAAAAGAGTTTTCCTTTTCGAGCTGGCAGCCGCCAAAATCTTCCTAACTGGTATTTCCCTTTAATTCGATAAGTAATAATATTTCAGCCTATTTGTGAAACAAGTAGTGCCAGTTATTGCTTCTTCGACACATTCAATCTATTCTATTTCTTGATTTTCAAGGCTTTATTAAAAGCTCTTGTGTTTTTTATGAATCATCTTAAAAAAATGATGCTTTAACTTATTATTAAAAACTTCCCGCCATGGAACTTGATGACTTTTTTGGAAACAAAAGACAGGATAACAAAGGCTACCGCGACTACAGATATCAGGATAGCCCTGGTCAAGCCCGAAATTTCAGACATCCTTATCACAGGCATAATCCCAATTTTAGATGGGAATATTTTCTGGAAAAATTAAAAAATAACAGGAAGCTGAAAGGACTTATCATATTTGCAGTAATTGTGATCTTGGCAATTGTTATTGCCCTGATTGCAATTTTACTGCCTCTAATCTTAAAACTTCTTAATTATATCAGCCAAAACGGAGTCCAGGGCATTCTCGAAAATGTAACCGGATTTCTTGATAAACTATGGAAAGGATCAGGAAAATGAAACCTGACCAGCCAGTTAATGACGAACATTTTCTTTTGAATATAAAATATAAATCACACAAAATGGACAAATTGGATTCACTCTCAGACTCAATAGTTATGGAAAATACAGAGTATTTCGTTCATCTGATCCGGATTGCATTGGCCGATGATGTTATAAGTACAAAGGAATTGGAATTACTGCACCGGGTAAGCAAAAAGCTTGGATTTACAGTCGAAGAAACCGATCACCTGATAAGGACAACCGGAAAGTCAGATTACACTCCACCTTCCGGGGTACGTGAACGTTTCAATCAGATTTATGAGATTGTAAATATGACCCTTATTGATGGAGCAATCAACAAAAATGAAATGTATTTGGCAAGTAGTTTTGCAGCAAAATCCGGCTTTAATGAAAAAGAAATTCCAACGATGCTGGTTCTGTTATTAAATGGTATTCGACAAGGTAAAAATATAGACGATCTTTTTAAAGAATTTCAAGGTAAAGTCATGAAACGTGCCTGATTGTTCCACCAATTATTTCAAAAGTAGGAATGAAGATCTGGCTTAAATCGCTACGCAACTGGGGAATGGAATGGGCAAACACCAAGTGGGGTGCATGGGCATTGTTTGTTTGTGCTTTTGCTGATGCATCGTTTTTACCGTTGCCCACTCCAATGTTTTTTATGGCTTTAACATTGCTCAATATCACAAAAGCCTATAAATATGCTTTGTTTGGGACTCTGGGAACATTAACTGGAGCTTTAGCAGGATATTCAATAGGTCATTTTGCATGGCTTGATGCGAACGGCGAATTTACAGCCTTTGCCAGATTCGTGTTTGAAAATATCCCAGGATTTACCGAAGCGGTTTACCAATCTATTTATATTCAATTCTCCAAATGGGGCCTGGGCATTTTGTTTTTAGCCCCATTTGTTCCTGTTCCTTATAAGCTATTTTCAATTTCTTTCGGGGCGTTTGACATGAATATCTTCCTCTTTTCACTCGGAACTCTTATTGGTCAAGGGTTCAGGTTTTATCTATTTTCATTCCTGATTATCAAATTAGGTCCGGAAGTAAAAAAACTGTTTGAGTTTAATATGAAACCTGTTGCCATTCTGGCAACCGCATGTATTGCCATTACAATTATCGCAATTAAAGTATTTTAATTTATACGAACAACCCAGACACAAACGGATGAGGTATTCGGGAATATTTTCTAATTGCCATAAGTGGTGAGGAATTTAGCCCCAATAGGATTTAAAAATGAATATAATATTAACAAATAGATAATTAGGGTTTTATGGAAATATCAAACAGCTTTTTTGAATTATTTCTTAATTTGGATAAACACTTGTTCATTTTGGTTACAGATTACAGGAATTGGACTTATCTGATTCTATTTTGTATTATTTTTTGTGAAACAGGCTTAGTTGTAACACCATTTCTACCGGGCGATTCACTTTTATTTGCTGCCGGAGCAATCGCAGCTCTTGGCATATTAAATATTTGGATTCTGGTTGGGCTTTTGTGTATTGCAGCGATTCTAGGCGATAGTGTAAATTACTCACTCGGTAAGTTTTTAGGGGGAAAAGTATTCGAAAGAAACTATCGGTTGATCAAAAAAGAATATCTGTACCGTACTCAAGAATTTTACGAAAAACATGGTGGAAAAACCATTATCATAGCCCGTTTTGTGCCTATAATCCGAACTTTTGCCCCATTCATTGCTGGTGTGGGATCAATGAATTATTTGAGGTTCATTTTGTTCAACATTATAGGAGGTATTTTGTGGGTATTCATTTGTTCATTTGGAGGATATTTCTTTGGCAATTTACCATTTGTTAAAAGCAACTTTTCAGTAGTTGTATTGGCAATAATATTCATTTCCATACTCCCATTGATTGTAGAGTACTTAAAACACAAACTTAAACCTAAAAATTCTAATTATGGTTATTGATTTATATGTGTGGGCTGGATTTATTGCTTTTGTAATATTGTTATTAGCCATCGATCTGGGTATTTTTCACCGTAAATCGCACGAAGTAAAAATCAAGGAAGCCCTGATTTGGAGTGCTGTATGGATTTTGCTGGCATTAATTTTTAATTATGGCGTTTATGTCTTCTTAGGAAAAGAGAAGGCATTGGAATTCTTGACCGGATATTTGATTGAAAAATCGTTGAGTGTAGACAATTTATTTGTATTCATTATGCTTTTTACATTCTTCAATGTTCAACCAAAATACCAACACAAAGTACTTTTTTGGGGAATTATTGGCGCTTTAATTATGCGTGCTATCTTTATTTTTGCAGGTGTTGCACTCATCAGTAAATTTCATTGGGTCATCTATATTTTCGGTGCATTTCTTGTTTTTACCGGAATCAAAATGCTCTTTCACAAAGACGATGAAATAGCTCCGGACAAAAATCCGCTGGTTAGGTTATTCAAAATGCTCTTTCCGGTTTCGGAACGGATGCATGGAGGAAATTTTTTCGTGAAAATAAATTCAAAAACCTTTGTCACTCCATTATTTATTGTGTTGTTGGTTGTGGAATTTACTGATTTAATCTTTGCTGTCGATTCCATTCCGGCAATTTTGGCAATATCAAATGACGCGTTTATTATTTTCACCTCAAACGTATTCGCCATTTTAGGGTTAAGGGCCCTGTACTTTGCCCTAGCCGGGATAACCAAGTATTTTCATTACCTCAAATATGGATTATCGGCTATTCTCGTTTTTGTTGGGGTAAAAATGGTCATTGTCGGATTTTATAAAATCCCAATTGTCTACTCTCTTTTAACAATCCTTGGAATACTTTTAATATCAGTATTGGCATCGGTAATGTTTAAGAATAACAACAAAAATATTCTTGCTCTTGAAGAACAAGGCACTCAGTAGTATTTTCATAGACTGTTTTTTGCAATTTAAGTGGGGTACAATAAATTTAGAATAGAAAAATTATGAGCAGTAAATTTGAAACGGTATTTGAGAAAGTAATTTTCTCAAGTCGGTGGATACAAGCGCCTCTGTATGCAGGTCTTATTTTAGGTGGAATGTTATACACCTACAAATATCTGGTCGAATTGATTCATCTCTTTACAAGCATAAACGAAATTAGTGAAACCGTATTGATGCTCGGGGTGCTTACTTTGGTCGATATTACAATGGTAGCGAATCTCCTGATAATGGTTATCATTGGTGGTTATTCAACTTTTGTTAGTCGGCTTGATATCGATAGGCATGAAGATAAACCGGAATGGCTTCAGAAAATTGATGCCGGTTCATTAAAAGTAAAATTAGCCGGCTCATTAGTAGGTGTATCTGGGATTCATCTGCTACAAACCTTTATAAATATTAAAAATCATGAATCAGAACATGTCATGTGGCAAGTTATAATTCATGTAGTATTTCTATTTTCAGCCCTTATGCTTGCTTACACAGAAAAAATTCTACATCAAAAACATTAACCCTAGTTAATAATTAAATATTTGAAATTATGAACTGTCCAGTATGTAATATTGCCCTTGTTATGTCAGAAAAACTAGGCGTTGAAATTGACTACTGTCCCAAATGCCCGGTGAGTTTGGTTCGATCGGGGAGAGCTGGATAAAATTATTGAGCGATCGACACCCGATGGCCAGAAACGGTTTTATGGTTCAAATCAGGCTTTTAATCAGCATCACAATTTTGATGATGACCATCATAAATACCCAAGAAATAACAACCATTATCAACATCACAAACAAAAAAGCTGGTTGTCCGACTTATTTGACTAATTGATTATTTTAGCGGGCGGGAATCCATATTTCCGCCTTCATTTTAATACCCATCTATGGATTTTATTACAATTCTTCTAATTGCAGTTGGTCTTTCATTTGACACCTTTGCTGTATCTATTACTACAGGACTAACAATCAAGCACATTAAATTTTGGCAGGGGGTAAAAATTGCCTTTACACTTGCATTTTTTCAGGCTTTGATGCCCTTACTCGGATGGATTTTTGGCAAGCAGATTGAAAGTCTCATCAGTAACTACGATCACTGGATTGCATTTGGGCTTTTAGCTTTGCTTGGATTGAAAATGGTTTATGAAAGCTTAAGCAACGAAAAAGAGAATAGTAACTTTAACCCGTTAGACCCGTTAATTCTGGTTGGTATGGCTATTGCCACAAGTATTGATGCTTTGGTAGTTGGCATTAGTTTCGCTTTCATCAATATGAATATCTACTGGTCAATTTTAATAATTGGAGTCGTCACGTTTATAGTATCGATGATTGGAATGTTATTTGGCAAAAAAATCGGCGGAAAACTTGGCAAAAGAATGGAGATTATTGGCGGACTAATTCTAATAGGTATTGGTTTGAAAATACTCTTCAGTCACCTTTTGTAAGCAAAAAACTTTACAACGAATATTACCCAATGTTACGTGACTCCTTGCATACTATCATGGTTTTTTTTACTTTGGCCGGATATATTGCTTCAGATTCGATATTGCTCCTGAAAAAGTGATAATCTATGGGGAAAACTGACAAATTATTAACGGAAACTCTAATGTTTATTGCTCAAAAGGGCTGGACGATAAATGAACAGGCATTTTATGATTCTCTTTCACTGTTTTTAGCTAAAAACCTTAATGTTGCCTACGTTATTATTGACAAACTTCTTCCTGACGGAAATTCAGCCGAGACATTATCATTTGTGGCATTCGATGAAGTAAAATCTAATGTTTTCTATCCGCTAAAAAATACCCCGTGCGAAAATGTAATGGGACGGAACCTCTGTTGTTACGTCAGGAATATTCAGGAATTATTTCCTGATGATGACATGTTGGTTGACATGAATGCCGAAAGCTACATCGGCATTCCTCTTTGGGACACAAAAGGGAAACCAATAGGTCTAATTGCATTACTTGATACCAAACCCATTGATAATGCAACCAAGATCGAAACCATCCTTCAAATTGTAGCAGTAAGGGTAGCACACGAGATTGAGCGGAACAATTACGAACAGGCATTACTTGAAAAAAATAAAAAATTACTCGAAGCAGACCGCTTGAAATCTGCATTTCTGGCCAATATGTCACACGAAATACGTACACCATTAAATAGTATCGTCGGGTTTTCAGAGTTACTTGCGGATCGTGATTTTGATGACGCTCAGAAAAATTTCTTTATTCAGCAAATCATCACCAACGGGAATAACCTCCTCACCATTATCAGCGATATTATGGATATCTCGATGATAGAATCTGGTGAATTAAAAATTTGCAAGAAGTTGATTAATGTTCAAAACGTTATCTCAAATATTGAGAAACAGTTTGCATACCTTACCAAAGCGAAAGGGCTTAAATTTAAGGTAATCTATCAGGATAACGTTGAAATTGTGATTAATGCTGATGAGGACCGGCTTAGACAAATTCTCTATAATCTGATCAATAATGCAACTAAATTTACCATAAGTGGTGGTCTTGAAATTGGCTACAAGCAAGAACACAATTTTGTGAAGTTTTACATCATGGATTCAGGCATTGGTATTCCGGCAGAATATCATGATAGAATATTTGATCGGTTTAGGCAGGTGGAGGATGCAAATACCCGGAAATATGGTGGTAATGGTCTTGGTTTAGCGATTACGCGAAATCTTGTCGAATTAATGGGTGGAAGGATTTGGGTTGAATCAGCATTAGGGAAAGGCTCAACGTTCTATTTCACTCTACCTGTGATAAAATAATCGATTAAAAGTCTAACCATAGTCATAGACTATAGTTAGACATACAAAAATCTATTTTCCTGGAGATTCGACAACCAGGGTTTTATACTCCTTTTCCGTAATCGGATTGGCTTCATACCCTAACTTTTTAATTCCCTTTGCCAAATTCTCAGGAGAATTTTTCTCCGACTTGTATACCACTTTGATGGTGTTGGATTTCAGGTCAACTTTCAGATCTTTCACCCCTTTTTCATATTTCAGGTAATTGGTTAGGGTTACCTGGCAGTCCGCACAATCCATTGTCGTTTTGTAATAAACTGTTAGCAAGTCGTTTTTAGGCTCCTGTGCCTTTAATTCAGAAGCAAACAATACTGCAATAAAGCAAAGTACAATCAATTGAATAGTCTTTTTCATTTTATTTAGTTTTATGGTTTAATGTAATTCTGATACCTGCATAAAATCTACGTCCCAGCACGGGACCCCAGATTCGGGTTGCATCAAACTCATTTCCAAAAGGACGTTCGGCATCCAAAACCGGATGATCCTGTGTGTAATCCAACAGATTTTCGGCTCCTGCATAAAGGTTCCAATACCTAAAATATCTGGTAACCTGGGCATTCATTACTGTATAGGATGGGAATTCGGTGGGTGAGTTTAACTGGCTGCCAACTACAATTGGCAAACGCCCGCTACCATTAAGCTGTGCATTGTAATCGAACATCCATTTCTTCAACCGGTCAGTATAATTTATAGTAACTAACCCTTTATACTTGCTAACC
This sequence comes from Bacteroidota bacterium, assembly GCA_021849365.1. Classification (GTDB taxonomy): domain Bacteria; phylum Bacteroidota; class Bacteroidia; order Bacteroidales; family Prolixibacteraceae; genus Aquipluma. Next base: position 31,967 of record JAJZSZ010000003.1, read on the forward strand.
AGTGGCTTGCGAACCAAGTCCTGATTAATGGTTTGCCACACATCGTTTACACGGTAGGCTGCCGTAATGTCGAGCCGGGGAAGCAATTCGTACTGAAACTCCAGTTGGTAGCTGTTTGCAAACGATTGGCCATCTAGCGCAGTCAATAAAATTTGACTGGCTGAACTTTCGCGATCTACAACCAACTGGTTTATAAAATCGGTCCTAAAATATTCGGCATTCAGGTTTAATGGCCTTACAGTCAAGGGTATTTTTAAGTTGACACTTGCACCATAATTCCAGGCTTCTTCCAAAATCTTGTTCTCAGTAAAATTCAGGGAACGGGAATTGGCCAGCAGGAAACTATTTTCGGCAAGAATCCGTGGCGACCGATATCCTTTTCCGGCAGAAACCCGGAAGGTCAGAAGTTCGTTGGGACCATATCGCAAATGAACCCGAGGAGTTACAAATGTGCCGAACGTATTGTGAAAATCGGCACGTAAACCAGCCATCAGGGTAATCTTTGGGCTCGGTTTAAAAGTGTATTCGCTAAACACACCTGGAACGAAGTCATTGGTATTGATCGATTTCTGATTGAGGATTTCATCCGCCTGGTCAACAATTATGCTGGCCCCTGAATTTAATGAATGCACATTCATCGGATCAATCGAAAAAGTATGGACCAAATTCCCATACATCGTGTATTCCTTTCCTGAATAGGTGCTTAATCCATAGTATGAGTCCATTTCGTGGTACGTAAAATTCGAAATAAAGGCCAGGCTATGCCTTGATCCTTTAAAATCATAACCACCTTTAACGTACCCTTCAAATCGTTCGTTTTGCACATTTACCCCGTATGGGTTTAACGTATTCCGCTCCATATCTTTCCTGAAGTTGACCTGTCCACCAACCCGGTCTTCGTTCAGGTAATGAATGCCTGAATGAAGCATAAAGCCAGTTTCTGAGGTATATTTCCACTGGTTAAACAGGTGGATTTGCTTCATAAGTGGCTCATCCAGGAATCCATCCGCATTATTGTCAATCCGATTTTGAAAGTTAAAATTATGAACAAAAAATGCCGTTGATGTCTTTTCCGAAAGTTTCACCGAGAAATTAGAATTCACTTCGGTTCTCCCATCTGCTGATGAAAATACGTTAAAATGAAAAGCCTCAATACCATCAGTTTTTTTAAAGTTAGCATTTATCTGTCCTGTAATCGACTCATAACCATTCAGTACTGAAGCAGCCCCTTTCGAAACCTGAATGGATTCAAGCCAGGGCCCCGGAATATAAGTCAATCCGTAATTAGTAGCCAAACCCCTTAAATTCGGGAAATTTTCGGTTTGCAATTGCGAATACGTGCCATCGAGCCCCAGTAGTTTAATCTGTTTGGCGCCGGTTATCGCATCGCTGTACGAAACATCAACCGAAGGATTGGTCGAAAAACTCTCAGAAAGGTTGCAACAGGCCGCTTTGTGCAATTCGGCCCCATTGATCTGTGTTGTGTAAATGGGATTGAGTCGGGAAATGTGCGTTCCTTTCTTCCTCTGAACAACAGTAACTTCGTCCAGGTCCATATTCATATCCAGGACAGCATCAATTACTTTTTGCCCGCTCCATTTAATAGTGTCAGTTTTATATCCCACAAAACTGAAAACCAATAGATTGTTATCCTGAATGGATTGAATACTATACTCGCCATTCTCATTGGCAATTGTTCCCAAATTGGTACCAGCCCAATATATATTAGCGCCCGGCAAAATATTCTTCGCGCCGTTTTCGAACCCCAATACCTTTCCTTTAATCGGATTGGCGTAACCATATGCTGTTAAGAACATTAACAGCAAAACAATAACTCTTTTCATCTCAATAATATTGAAATATTTATAATCTGATTGTAAACACGAACTGTTAAAACCTGATTATGCGAAAAGAGCTATCTTATATTGCTTTAAGAAGTTAACTAATGTACGTCCAACCTTTTTAGTATCGGGTGGCGTGTAATAAGTGAAGTGAACGAATGATTTTTCCGGAAGTAATTGTTCTACTGTTTCGACAACAGCAACATTCTGGAGACTGATTATTTTAGCCAATGAATACTCAAGAGTTGAGTCCTCTCCCAAATGTCTGGATAATTTCAGGTAAATGAGGACTGGCAAATCACATCCGCATGCTTGTTGTATTATATCCAGTTGAAAGTTGGCAGGTTTCGATTCTGTTGAACAGCAAAAGGCTTCAGCGGTTGTATGGTCAATCAGTTCTTGGGCTGCAAACAATGAGACTTTGCTGCTCCCCAAACATTCACAATGAGTTTGATACAGCATCACTCCGGTTGATAAGAACAGAAATAAAACCGAAAGTCCAATTACCGCTATTTTTCTGAGAGTTCTCACACGGCAAAAGTACGATTCTGTACTAAACTTTAAATGCTCTTTAGATATATTAACAAAACCGGATTTTTGTCGGATGAGCATCAAAACATTTATCAAATCCAACCCGCAAATCTTGTTTAAGTTCACTTTTAACTATTTTAAAGATAGGCTATAAATCTTACTGAAGCAGAAAAGTATGATTATTACCATATGCGATTTTCGTAATATTTAGACATCAGAGAAAAAACAAGGAGATGAGTTGTTGGTTCTAGGGTATTATTTAATGTTTTTTATTAAATTTAATATGGTGAATGTCTCGTATATACAAACAATTTAAAAAATTGGAGCAATGAAAAACGAATGGATTATTATCGCTGTGATTTTGGTTTGTTTAATCGCTTTCGCTTTATATCTGATTAGACGGAATCAGAAAGATAAAGAAGAATATGCAAGGTTCTTAAATGAAACTGAAATTAAACACAAGTCTAGACCGGAAGAAGAATAACTGCAGCCCAGATTAAAATTCAGCAAGAAAAAGCATCACAGGTAGGATATTTGAATCAATATTAACAGTAACAAATATCAGCGAAAAAATTGTAATCCAAAATAATTGGATTTAAGTAAGAACTGTTTGAATTTCATTTTCTGATCTTCCACCAAATAAGAAAACCAGTTACCGGTAAGCTGGCCACAATCAACCCGATCAGGAAAACGATGATTTTCCCAGGCAGTCCGCCGATGGCTCCAACGTGAATATCGTAATTCATACGGATCAGTTTATCGCCAAAACCGGAATCCTTCAACCTTCCATAAATATGGTTTGCCTTAACTTCGGCAAGAGTATATTGATCGAAATAGCGATAATCAGTTTTCCAATAGGTTCCGGCGTTGGCATTCGCATTTGCCGCAATCGACGATTTTTCATTCTCCGGAGGATGAACCTCAATGCTTTTGGCATTCGGGTATTCTTTCTGCATCATTATCCAAATGCTGTCAATTGGAGCATTGATTATCGCAGGTTCATTTCCCTTTTTTGTTGACCCCGGGTCTTCGTACATTAGCGACTTCTGGCCTCCGGCCATTTTATACCAACCGTTGGCAAACCACTGAAATCCCCAAACCAGTCCAGTTAAAGACAGAACAAGCGCCAGCAGGCAAACATAGAAACCGAGGATGTTGTGCAAATCGAAAATCTTCTTCTTCCAGTGTGTGCCGTTTTTCCATGAAATTGTCACATTTCGTCGGAGCTGGTTTTTATTCCGGGGAAACCACAAAATCAAACCTGAAATCAGGATAATTACAAAAATCAGGGTTGAGGTAGCTACCACCGGTTGCCCAATTTCTGGAGGAAGCCAAAGGTAAAAATGACCATCCAGTACAAAATGGAAAAAACCTGATTCATTATCTCTAACCTTCAGGACTTGCCCGCTGTAAGGATTGATAAAAACAGAATAGTAATAATGCTCTTCAAAATTGTAAAATATGGCCTCGGTAGCCTTCCCTTTTTCGCGGTACTTTATCGAATGCAGCTGCCTTCCTGGCAGTTCTTTCTGCGCAATAACCTGCAATTTCGAAGGAGGTAAAAAAGGTTTGTTCTCAGCAACAACCTCGCGATAAGGTTGGGTCATTTGCTGCATTTCTTCCTGAAAAGCATACAGGCAGCCGGTTATCGCAATAACAAACACCAGCAGCCCGGTAGGAATACCGAGCCACAGATGAATTTTTCCTATTATTTGTCTGTTAGTCATTCTAGTTAAAATTTATAATTGATGGTCAGTCTGAAGTTGCGGTATGCTTCGGCCTGCCAGTAATAGAACTGACTCCATGAATAATAAGCGCCCGAATAGAGGTACTGACTCAAAATGTTGTTGACATTCATGGACACTCCGAACTTATTGAACTGGTATGAAATAGCACCGTCAACGCGGGTATAGTCGGGCATCATCTGCGACGAGTTATCATAAGCGCCGTACCAGTTTGAGCGATCCCCGAGGTATTGTACTCCACAGGCCAGTCCCAATCCTTTGGCTGCACCGGTGGGAAAACGATAGCTTAACCAGGCGTTGGCAATATTTTTTGAAGTTCCCGGAATTTGGCCGCCAACCTGTTTCGGGTCGGTGTCTTTGGTAATCTGCCCATCGGTGTAAGCATAATTGAAAGTCAGATCAAGCCCTTGGGTTATCTGTCCGCGAATGTCAAATTCAAGACCGCGGGTACGTGTTTGTCCCAGTTGTTTCGAGAAAAACTGATGATCCGGATCGGAGGTCAATACATTGTTTTTGGTAATCTGGTAAGCTGCAACCGAAGCCGTCCACAACCCGTCGAGCCATTCTTTTTTCAGCCCTAGTTCCAGGTTTTCCCCGGTAATCGGGTCAAAACTATTCCCGTTGAAATCTGAGCCGGTCTGGGGGACAAAAGCTTCGTCGTAAACAGCGTAGGCGCTGGTGTTTTTATTCAGCGAATAACTTAACCCGACACGTGGAGTTATTTTTTCGGCATTGCCTGAACCTGAATACGGATCGGCATCGCTAACCGTGGTGTACCGCCCGGCAAGGGTTAAACGCAGTTTATCCTGAAAGATTCGGATTTCATCCTGCACATAAACCGCCGAATATTTGTTCGAATAATAAACTCCCCGTTCGCGTATATCCAAACTGCGGTCGTAAACCGGATAGCTTGATCCGGGAACCTGACCATAAACCGGCTTGTAAATGTTAAAACCCGTGCTGCCTTTAACTGGTCCGGACTGTGACCAGTCGTGGTAGAAGTCTTTGTCGCCCATGTCGATTCCGGCCAAAATTCGGTGACCAATGTTCCCGGTTTTAAAGTCGCCGTTCAAGAAAAATTGCCCCACTTTAATCAATCCAAGCACATCCCAGTTGGAAAGGCCGCGACGAAGGGTATCGCCATTTTCAGAGAAACCTGTTGGCCACAAACTTTGTCCAACCTGATCGTATTTCATGAAGGCAATTTGCCCGGTAAATTTCCAGTGGTCGTTAATGGTATGCGCCAATGTTACAAATAAGGATTGATCGTTGATGTTTGTTGGAGTCATGTTCGGTTCGGCCGTTGTAAAATCAACAGGCAGATCGGCGAGTTTTTTTGAAGAAAAGGCGTAGTTTGAACCGATGGCTGACATCTGGATAAACTGGTAAGTATATTCGGTGGTCAGCGATGTGTTGGGCGTAAACTGGAATTTAATTACCGGCGCTACCGAAACGCGGTTGTTAAACTCGTAATCGCGGTGCGAACCTTTCATTTGTCCCATCAAATTCAGGCGGTACAACACTTTTCCATCTTTGCTCAGTTTGCCATCAAAATCGAATGCCGAACGATATGTATCAAAACTACCGATGGTCATGTTGGCTTCGCCTTTGGTTATTCCGGTAGGTTTTTTGGTAACCACGTTGTAAAAACCGCTGGGTTCGCCGTTTGCCAGCATAAATCCTGCAGGGCCTTTCACGAATTCGATGCGTTCCACCATGCTCATATCCTCAGTAAGCGGCCCCCAGGTCGATTGTACATTCATCCCATTGCGGAAACCAGCAATCTGCGATCCGCGCATGTTTATCTGGGCATAATTGTCCCAATGCTCCACGCGTTGGGCCCCGCTCACATTACGGGTAATACCTTCGAGCATGTCGAATATCTGCTGGTCCTGAATAACCTGTTTGGTAACCACCTGAATATTCTGCGGAACTTCGAGCAGCGGGGTCTTCAAGCGAAGCGTAACAGAAGGATAGTCAGTCACATATTTGCTCGGATTAGCAATAACGACAACTTCTTTCAGTTCCTCACTGTTTTCATTCAGAACAAAATCAGCGTTGATGGTTTTACCGTCCTCTACGGTAATTTGTTTGTTCTGGGTGAGTAATCCCACCAAACTTGCCCGAAGCGTGTATGATCCAGCTTTTATGTTTTTCAGTTCGTAATGTCCTTCAGCGCCAACAATTACACCTTTGTTTGTTCCAACCAATATGATGTTGACAAATTCGGCAGCATTGCCATCGGAGGTAGTTGCTTTACCGATTATAGTACCTGTTTGCGCAAAAAGCGCACTTGTAAGTATGCTGAATAAAATTCCAAGTAAAAGTTTTTTATGTGCCATAGTTTGATTTTTAATAGGGCACAAAGGTGGCTCAGCGAAAAAAATTCTAAAATCCCCAATTGTTGGGATTTTTGTGTTTCCCGGCTGTAACTGGCAATACATTTCGAAATATCACATCACTGTTATCTGGATTTAGATTTGGCAGGAATAATTTGAATAAGTTTATGATGAGCATAAATTCCGGCAAACGATTTGAACCCCGAAATATCAGACCAATAGCGCTCCGCTCTCGGGCGTATAACTTTTCTTCAGAGAATGAACTTATTGCCCCAGATAAAGGCCAGCACCATCAACATAGTGAGCTGAAACCAGCGTTTCGTAGAATGAGATTTTTAAAAGCGAAAAGATAGCAGAAAATGAAAAGTAAAGAAAAAGGGTTATCTACACTTTGTACAGATAACCCTTTTGTAATTGAATGTCTATAAATTCTGATTAATCATCGTCATGATCATCATTTTTGTCTCCATGATCATCGTATTCCACGTCTTCACACGACGAAATCTTACTCTTTATCTTCAGGTAAATATTCGGATTTGAAGTCGCATTAACGATTATTTTCCCGTCAGTTAAGGTTGCAGCGCCAAGTTCCGATTCTGAAACACCACTTATCAGCAGGGCCAGGTTAAGATTAACCAGCGCTGAATAATCATTGGTTCCATCAAGTGTTGTTCCTTCTTTTTCAACCTTAAATTCGAAATCTTCGTTCATGGTAATTTCGATTGGAATTACAGTTCCCTGAGCATTGGTGTAGGTGCCCGCTAAATAAAAAACAGGAACTGTGGAGCTTTGTGATTTGGCAGCTTCAATTTCCAGTTCAATTTCATCGTAAATTCCCGGATCTAGTGTGATATCTCCGATTACTGAAGATGCATCGAAGAGATCAACAACTTTCGATCCTCTCCATTCGTAACTAACTTTGTATGAATTTTGAGCATTCTCGGTCTCTTTTCCTTCAGCCTTAAACTCAATGTGTGAGACATTCATGGTGCAAACATTCCAGTTGAATAACGGGGTAGCAAGAGTTGCCGATTTAAGAATCGTAGAACTTTTGTTGGTTGCCTGTATTTTTACCTGTAAGGCCGACCCTGAATCGGTATTATTCTTTTCACAGGAAAACAACAGCACACCTAAAAACAATAACATTACTGCACTGATTCGTTTCATAGCTTTCATCTTTTAATTAAACCTTAAAATTGTCTATGTGTCTGGCTATTTTTACTAACGCAGGATTATCTGTTTTCTCCCTTAAAGACAACGTGTTTAAACACTGCGTTGAGAACAAGTGATAGCCATTTTTCTGTTTTTATACAATCGTTAACTGAAATACCCTACCAAACCTGACTAAATTTGTAATTGGCAGGAACTCTTTAATTGATGTCCTGTTCATACTGGACGTCCTCGCATAAAAGTATATTCGTTTTTATTTTTTGGTAAAGAACTCCGTTTGATGTTGCGCTAATGATCATTTTCCCGCCAGTCAGTGTCGCGGCATCAAGTTCAGTTTGTAGAATACCATACATTAATAGAGTTAGGTTAAAATTAATCAAAGCTGAATAATCATTCGTTCCGTTAAGTATAGTCCCTTCCTTTTCTACCTCGAATTGAAAATCCTCGTTGATAGTAATTTCAACCGGGACTTTTGTTCCGGCAGCATTGGTATAACTGCCTGCTAAATAAAATACAGGTGTAGTAGCATTTTGCGATTTGGAGGCTTGAATTTCTAATTCGATCTGGTCGTATATTCCCGGATCGAGAGTGATATCTCCAATAACCGAAGCAGAGTTAAATAGGTTGATAGCCTTGGATCCTTGCCATTCATAACTGACTTGATAAGAACCCTGTGAGTTTTCATCTTGCTTTCCCTGGGCCTGAAATTCGATCTGTGAAACATTCATGGTACACACATCCCAAGTGACCAACGGAGTTACAAGATTTGCTGACTTAAGAACCGAGACGCTTTTGTTGGTTGCCTGCATTCTAACCTGCAAAATCGAGGAGGAATCGTTATTCTTTTCACAAGAAAAGAATAGTACCCCTAAAAATAATAACATTACTGCATTGATGCGTTTCATAGTTTTTTTTAGTGTTTCATTTTTTTATTAAAACTTCAGCTAGCTGACTATTTTTACGAACGTAGAATTATTTGTTTTGTTTTATCCCCGAAAAAAGGGGTGCATGCGCTACGTCGAGAAAAGGTGACAGCCATTTTTCTGTTTATATACAATCGTTAACTGAAATACCCTACTTAACTTGACGAAATTTGTAATCGACAGAAATTTTTACCTTATCTATTATACACAACTGCGCGACTGAATTTTTGCATCTCCCTTAATTTCATTTTATTGAATTAAGGGGATTACTAATTTTCGTTTACCGTATAATAACTGGCAATACATTTCGATATATTCACATCACTTTTATATGGATTTAGATTTGGCAGGAATATTTTCAATAAATTTATGATGAACACAAATTCCAACAAACGGTTTGAAACCCGAAATATCAAACCAACAGCTATGCGCGAATTGGTTTTGAAGGTTTTAAGCGAGCAGAAGGCTGCCATTAGTTTGGCCGATCTGGAACAAAAATTTGATAAAGTTGATAAAGTTACTCTCTACCGAACACTCAAAACCTTTGAAGAAAACAAACTCATTCACAGTATTGATGATGGTACAGGTTCTGTAAAATATGCCTTGTGTCGGGAAACTTGTCAGTGCAACCCGGAAGATCTTCATATTCATTTTCTTTGCACCAAATGCAAGCAAACGTATTGTTTAAACGACATTCTTGTCCCTTCTGTAAACCTACCGGCTCATTTTACTCTCGAAAATATTAACATGGTAGTAAAGGGGGTCTGTTCAAATTGTCAACTGTAAATTTGCAACTCGGTTACATAAACTTTTTCTCTATATTTGCCGGTATTAAAATAAAATAGTTTTATCAGGTGAATTTGAAGAAACAACATAT
>JAJZSZ010000175.1 GCA_021849365.1 Bacteroidota bacterium
TTGATATTACCGAACGCGAAATTGCTAAAGCACATCAGGATTTACCTCACTACAACGATCTGGAAATACTGGCGCATCAGGTAATTTTCAGGGATTTGAAAAAGGTTTTGTTCCGGAGATACTACAAATCAAAAACAGAAGAATAGCAGGTTTTATAACCCGAAGAAATGAAAAATGCCCTGCAGAGAACTCCACAGGGCATTGGTGAGAAATAAAAAAGATTATTTCCCGATCGTTGCTAATTTATTATTTACAAGCATACACCATTTTTCAGCCAGCTGCAATTCCCCAGCCAATGTCAATCTGTCGGTATTCGAGCTGTAAATCACAATTACCTGATCCGATTTACTTTTTTCCTTATTCACAAAAACAAGTTCAATTCGGTCGAAAACCTTCATATTTCCTTCTTTAGGGCCTGTAACACGGCTTATTTCGGCAACCCTGCAGCGAAATATCTCGGCCAGGTTTATTGTAATGTTTTCCTCTGTACCATTCGTTTTCCGGATTGCAAAAACAACATTCTTTACTCCATCAATCCCAATCACCGAATCATTCCAGATGTCGTAATTCGAAATTTTGCAACCTACAGATTCGGCTAACCGATTGAGTGGATCTAAAAACCTGACTTGTTTTTTCTTTTTGCTTTTACTTGTTGATACTACAATTATCGCGAGAAGGAGCAAGCACAGAACTCCTGTTATAATCAAACCTAAACTCATCTTATGTTTTATTTGAAATGAAAATATGTGTTTATCAAGACAAAGCTATTGAGCAGCCATGTCTTAAAAATTAAAATGGAGTGGAGTTATGCAAACAACCGATTACCAGAAATAATGAAACGGGAAGATAATGTCGGTAGATTTAAACCAGACAATATTTAACCTGGAATAAAAAACATATGGCAAGTATTTAAAAAACAACAATTTACCTGTTGCCAACGGACAAGCAGTAAATTGATTAAATGAATTTTTTACAGTTGTGCGCGAGCTTTGACTGTAAATACTTGTCAGGCTTTGCGATTGCTCGGAATGGTAAAATAAATCGTTAGAAGTCGGAAAAGAATAAAAAACAGCCCCTTCTACCGGAAAAGAAGTAACATTCCGGACCACAACATTTCCGCTGTATGTGCTTAATAAAAAGCAATACAGAACAGAAATAGAAATAATTGAGGCTATTTTAAAAAGTCTTTTCACGCTGCAAAAGTACACTTTTCAATTGAATGATTAAAGTCGGACGGTGTCAGTGCTTCTGAAAGAGGATAATTACGATGGAACCAATAATCATTATGGCTGAACCAATCAGCTTCTTGCGAATTCCCATTTCTTTAAATATCCGGTGCCCAAGCAGCACACTCACGATTGTCGATAATTGAAAGAGTGACAAAGCATACCCCACAGGCATGTGGTCGAACGTATAATTGGTTGTAAACTGCATCGTTCCGACGCAAGCCACCAACAGTATATATTTACTAATATTTGAATGAGTTACATGTCTTATTTCTTTTTTTAGGTTCACCTTGTAAACCAGTAAAAGCGCCAGAGAAAACAGGGCTCCAAACCAGCACCAGCTAACAAATGCAAGAGTAGCCGATGAACTCAGTATAACTTTCTTAATGAAGACCGCTTCAATGGCAGTTAATATCATGGCCCAAATCCTAAACTGAATTTCCGGACGTTTAAGTAAAGCCCATGAAAACCGTTCCTCTGTAGTGTCGAGAACAAAATAGCTGCCATAGACAATCAATCCAATACCAAAAATCCCAGCCAGATTTGGAATTTCGTGCAACAGAAAAATACCGACAATGATACCAACTACTGATTTGTATGAGTTAATCGGCCCTAAAACAGACAAATCGCCTTTTTGTAATGCTTTGACCAGGAACCCGTTTCCCACTGCACCGGCAATTCCAACCAAAATTGAATAAAACCAAAATTGCCTGGGCAGATCACTCCAGTTGACATTCAAAACTAAAAACACACATAAAAAAGAGAGTAGGAGGTAAGTAAGGAAATTGACGAGCAATGGGTGATTCTTTTTCGCTGTAAGTTGCTTTTGAAAAACATTTCCAAAAGGATTCGAAAGAATTCTCAATACAACTGCTGCTGAAGTTAAAAAAGTCTCAATCATTATTTATTTCCGGCCTCTGATGAATCTTCAGACCTCAAAAGTACATCTTTCTCCAAAGCATCAAGCATTTCAATTGCTTAATGAACAACTTTTCGAATCAGGCTACTTTTCCAGATACCTAAATTACATTCAACGATCTTAATTTTCGTTCCAGTTGATCCGGATTTTCAAACCGAATAGCGTACATGCCAATTTCGCTTGCAGCATTTACATTTTTCTCGTTGTCGTCAATAAAAATGGTATTCTCAGCCTTCACTTTATACCTTTCAATCAAAACATTAAATATTTTTTTGTCAGGTTTAATCAGTTTTTCTTCTCCCGAAACAACAATACCGTCAAATTGGCTAAAGAAAGGAAACCGGGCAAATGCAACCGGAATAGTTTCAGCCGACCAATTGGTCAATCCATAAATTTTGTATTTCTCTTTTAGCTGATGCAGCAACGAAACAGTTTCAGGAATATCACTTCTAAGCATCACTTCCCACTTGTCGTAGAAAAGCTGAATCAACGAATGAAAATTGGGGTATTTCTCTTGCAGCAAACGAGTTCCTTCAGATAAGGGTCGCCCCCGGTCCTGTTCCAAATTCCATTCTTCGGTGCATACGTGGTGGAGAAAATACTCCATTTCCAGCTCGTTATCGAAATAGTCGGCATAAAGATATCGTGGATTCCAATCGACTAAAACACCACCAAAATCAAATATTATATTTTCTATTCTCATGATAGACTTCTTAAATTAAAAATCAATCGTGAATAATTGCAATTTATTTTTTTGATAAATATAACTAACTTACAACGTAACCGGGACAGATTAATCAAAAAAGGTTAAAAATGATGAAATTTCAGGAAATCAGGAATCTCCTTTTCTGATCTCCCCGGAATAAGCCTATATTTAAAACCTATTTCTGAATTTATGGCTTTTAGGCGCACCTTTATTGTTTTTCTGCTTCTGTTTCAAGGCTTGATAACTTTTTCTCAGCAGAAATATACTTTGAGCGGAACAATCACCGATGCCTCGAGCGGTGAGGACCTGATTGGTGCCGCAGTTTCAATTCAGAATCACAACTTCACCGCTATAAGTAATTCGTACGGATTTTATTCAATTTCAATCCCTGAAGGCGATTATACTATTTACATCAACCAAATGGGATACGCCAAACAGGAAATCTCGGTTAAACTTCACGCAAACCAAACCATTAACTTTAGACTTGACGCCATTAATTATCAACTTGAAGATATTGAAGTTACAGGCAATAAAGGGGACAGAAACATTACTGCTCTTGAGATGGGAAATGTGAAAATAAACCCCAGACAAATTGAAAATATTCCGGTTTTGTTTGGCGAGCACGACCTGATTAAAACCATGCAGCTTATGCCTGGAATTAAGCAGGCAGGTGAAGGAAATACCGGTTTTTATGTTCGCGGAGGCGGAATTGATCAAAACCTGATTCTACTTGATGAAGCCCCGGTGTACAATGCTTCGCACCTGCTTGGATTTTTCTCGGTATTCAATTCAGAAGCCATTCGCGATGCCAATATGCTCAAAGGATCAATTCCGGCTGAATATGGTGGACGCGCATCATCGGTGCTCGACATCAGAATGAAAGAGGGCAACATGAAAGACTACCAAACAACCGGAAATATTGGATTAATCTCATCGAGCCTCAGTTTCGAGGGGCCATTCAAACAGGATAAAAGTTCGTTTATGATCAGCGGTCGGCGTACTTATGCCGATATGTTTCTGCAATTTGCTCCCGATAAAGATATCCGCGATGCCCAATTATATTTTTATGATCTGAATATAAAAACCAATTTCAAACTGGATCAGAAAAACAGGTTATTCGTTTCAGGTTATCTGGGGCGCGATAAATTCAGGATGGAAAACCAGTTTGGCTTCGACTGGGGCAGCAAAACGGCCACCGTGCGACTAAACCATACTTTTTCCGAAAAGCTGTTCTCCAATAGTTCGCTGATTTTCAGTAACTATTCCTACCAGATCGATTTGTCGGGCGACAACGAAGTTATTATGGGTTCCCACATTCAGGATTTTAACCTGAAGCAGGATTTCAGCTGGTATCGTAATGTGCGGAATACAATTAAATTTGGAGCCAACCTGATTATCCATAAAATTGTTCCCGGTGAAATCGATGCTGCTCCCGGAAGCATATACAATTCGCTTGAAGTAAGGCCTCGCAGGGCTTTTGAAGGGGCTTTATATATTTCGAACACACAACAGATAAATCAGCGCTTAAATATTTATTATGGTTTAAGGCTAGTCGCTTTCGTTAATGTTGGACCAGGCGATTTTTACAGGTTCGACTCTAATGGAAATGTGAAACAACTAATTAGTTACGACCATTTTAAATGGGTAAAAACGCAAGGTGGACCAGAACCCCGGCTCATGCTGAATTATATGATTGATAATCAATCGTCGGTGAAAGCGTCGTATAACCGAAATTACCAGTTTATTCATTTGCTTTCGAACTCAACAGCATCAACCCCAACTGATGTTTGGCTCCCGAGCAGCGATAATGTAAAACCCCAGATTGCCGATCAATGGTCTGTCGGTTATTTCAGAAACCTGAAAAAGAATCTGTTTGAAACATCGGTTGAGCTTTATTATAAAAACCTGCAAAACCAGATTGATTACCGAAATGGGGCCGACCTCGTTTTTAACTCAACCGTCGAGGCTGAACTTGTTTTTGGTCGTGGCTGGGCTTATGGCGCTGAATTTTTAGTCAAAAAAAATTACGGGAAGCTAACCGGATGGGTTGGTTATACTTTGTCGAAAACAATGCGACAGTTTGACCAGATCAACAACGGAAATCCCTTTCCGGCGCGACAAGACAGACTACACGATATTTCTGTTGTTGCCCAATACAATTTCAGCCCAAAGCTAATTGCGTCGGCAACCTGGGTGTATAATACCGGAAATGCAGTAACTTTCCCGAATGGAAAATATACAATAGACGGGAAAACGGTAGGGTATTATACCCAGCGAAACGGATATAGGATGCCCGATTATCACCGGCTTGATCTGGGATTAACATGGATAAGAAAACAAACGGCTCGATTTGAATCGAGCTGGAACTTTTCAATTTATAATGCTTATGGCCGCGAGAATGCTTATTTTATATCTTTCAGGCAAAATGAAGAAAATCCGGAACAAACTGAAGCAGTGCAAATATCTCTTTTTAAGTTCATTCCATCAGTAAGTTATAAATTCAAATTTTAGAAGCTTGAATAAATTTCCTGTCATATTGGTAATTCTAATCACTGGTTTTATTTTCTCGGCCTGCGAGAAAGTAATTGAAATCGGTTTGACTGATGCAAAACCGGTTATTGTTATTGAAGCAACAATTACCAGCGGGAAAGAACCTTTTACCGTTCTTATTTCGAAGACCTCACCCTATTTTGGAACATCAACAAAGGAACTTGTTTCGGGGGCCAAAGTTAGTTTACACACCGATAACGGCAAACCCAGATATTTTACCGAACAATCGCCTGGGATTTATAAAATGGAGAAAGTTACAGCCTTTGTAAATAATTGGTATAATGTTGATGTTGAATATGATGGAGTTACATACAGTGCCCGTTCGTACTTGCATGCTCAGGTGCCAATTGTAGATATTACTCTTTCGCATTTCGATGGTTTGGGATTTTTCGACAGTGGCTACAAAATCAATTGTTTTATTCGCGACCCCGCGAACACTGAAAATTTTTACCGTATCAAGGCTTACATCGATGGAAAGGCCGTTAACAACGATGGCGAAATTGACCTTTATTCGGATAAATTATTCGACGGGAAAGTGATAGGACTTGTGCAACATTCGTCAACGGTATTTCAGGAAACCGACGTGGTTACCGTTGAACTTCAGGCTATTGACCAGGCTGCTTATGATTATTTCTCCACGCTCGAGAATATAACCGGAATAGAAATGATTCAATCGGCCTCGCCAGCTAATCCAATCAGTAATTTCAGCAATGGCGCATTAGGCTACTTTTCTGCCTACTCAGCCGACCGGAAAACTGTAACAATAAAAGATTACCTTAAAAAGTAGTTTTACAGGCTTGCTTAACTGCATTTTTTGGCATTTCTTTATCCTTATTTCTAATATCTGAACGCTTTGAAAATTGTAATATTGGATGGATATGCCCTAAATCCTGGTGATCTGTCGTGGGACAGTATAAAAAGACTGGGTGAATGCTCTTTTTACGACCGGACAAATCCTGCAGAAGTTTTAGAACGAGCTTCGGGTGCCGATGCCTTGATAATTAATAAAGTAGTGATCAGTAAAGCTTTAATCGATAAGTTACCCCAGCTAAAATACATTGGCGTTACAGCTACCGGGTACAATGTGGTTGATATACAGGCCGCTGTTGAGCGCAATATAACTGTTACCAACATTCCGGCATACAGCACCGATTCGGTCGCACAGCTGGTATTTTCACACATCCTCAATGTAGCAAACCGTGTTCAGTTGCATGCCACATCAGTTGGAAATGGAGAATGGACAAAATGCCCTGATTTTTCGTACTCGAAAAGCGCACAGGTTGAGCTGGCGGGTAAAACTCTTGGAATTGTTGGATATGGGCAAATTGGTCAAAAAGTAGCTAAAATTGGACAGGCCTTTGGTATGAAGGTAATTTTTCAAAACAGGTCGGAGAAAACAAATTTACCTCCAGAAATTATTCAAAAAAGTCTCTCCGAGGTCTTTATGGAGAGTGATTTTGTTAGCCTGAATTGCCCACTAACTACTGAAAATAAAGAATTTGTAAACAGAGCTTTGCTCGATAAAATGAAGCCAGCAGCTGTCCTGATAAATACAGGCAGGGGAGGGTTAATTAATGAACAGGATTTGGCCAATGCACTGAATTCAGGGCGAATAGCTGCTGCCTGCCTCGATGTGCTTTCTACTGAACCACCGGAAGGAGATAATCCGCTGATTACAGCAAAAAATTGCTTTATAACTCCACACATTGCCTGGGCAACATTTGAAGCCCGCCAACGTTTGCTAAATATTACCGTCGATAACCTGAATAGTTATATTGCCGGAATGCCGAAAAACGTAATAAGGCAATAAGTTATTGGCTATAAGGCAACCACTTCGCTGGGGTTATCGTAAATAATGGTAGTTTAAACAATCTTAAATCTGGCAATATGAAACGAACATGTTGCTTCAATATCCTAAAGATTGCCAATAATCCGAGCAACATGGAGTTCCATACTTCCATTAAAACAAATTCTTATAGTATGAAAACTATCAGTTTGCTTGCTATCATTACTCTCTTTTGCGGGTTAACTGGATTTGGTCAACCCGATAAAAAAGAAGTTAAAGCCAGACAACGACTGGAAATGGCTCAACTGATTGAAAGTGGCCATTTTCGTTTTGTTGCCCGATCTGCCCATTCCGATCTGGGTAATTTCAATAATTTATCGGCCACGTATGATGTGGTTTTCGATAATCAGCACATTAAAGCTTTTTTACCCTATTTCGGAAGAGCGTATTCAGCTCCGTACGGAAGTAACAAAGGTGGCGTCAAGTTCGATCAGACAGCAGAAAAACTTGAACGCAAATTTAATGAGAGGAAGAAAATGTATTCGATTTTAGCAGAAGTTAAAGACGATGATGACTCGTATAGCATTCATTTGACTGCAGGATTAGATGGGTATGCCGACTTAAAAATTAATTTCGTCAACCGTCAGTGGATTAGTTATTACGGAACAATTGAAAAGCCTGAAGAAGGCTCTAAGTAGAAATACAATATGGCGCGATGTTGAGCGCTGAACATGAAAAATTCCGGAGTTAAAGCAGGATAAAATAAAAAGGACCAGAAATTCTGGTCCCTTATTTTTTTATTTAAATGCCAACCCCTGGGGCATTACATTTATTTATAATTAGATTTCTTATTCATCATCAAATTGATCGTCGCTGTATTTATAATTTGTTTCATCAAGACTTTCATCCGAGTAATCGTCATAAATAGATAATCTCCGTTTAGAGCTCTTGTCCTTATGAATTTTGGCAGCTTTTAAAGAATCACCATCCGATTTCAAAGGATCAATACCTTTTTTAGTAATTTTCAGATTCTTGTTTGTTTTCATCGCGAAAAATCTAAAAGTTTGATAATTAAAGTTTTAAAAGTTAGTAAAATTTATTTGTATCCGTTTGTTAAACTATGAAAAAAATAAATACTTCCAAATATTTCAATCTGAAAAATATGACCCATTTTTTTTGACTTCCTGATAATCTGATTATTATGCTTTATGAACAGTAATGTAATTAAATACGATATTTTGCGTTTAAATGTTATTGATAGATCTGGAAAAAATCTAGTAGTTTTAAAACTGATTTAGCGAGTTTAAAATGAAAGTCTGGTGCACCCTCTTTTTAGTAGCGTTTTATTTATTAGCCTCGGGGCAAGGGAACTCTTCAACCGATAAAAGGGTGATGAAACTTTTCGAACAGGCAAAAATTGCTTACGAGGGTCGCCAAATCACAAAATCGCTTGATCTTTTAAACGAACTCTTATCTGTAAATCCCAAATTCCTGGATGCATATTTGCTTCAATCTGATATTTACCAGGATATAGATTCGGTTGCGTTACAGATAAAAGCGTTTGAAGCAGCACTTAAAATCGCACCCGATAAAAATTCAAAATTATACTATTTGCTTGGGCGGGCCTATTACAGATCGGGCCAATATCAAAATGCCTGCAATGCCTACCAAAACTATCTTAAACGCATCGATAAAGAAACTTCGCTTGTTAAAAAAGCCAATCAAAGTTTAGATAAATGCAACGAAGCCATAAAATTGTCCGATCAT
>JAJZSZ010000176.1 GCA_021849365.1 Bacteroidota bacterium
AGTAGCGTTCTGTTGCAATAACAATTGTTTCGAGTTACAGGTTACAAGGTTGCGTGAAACGTCCCGAAACCCGTATCTCGCAACCTGAAACTAAAAAAATGAACAGTCAGCAACTCTCGTTATATGAATTACAGCAGCAGGTAAAAAGTAGTCTCGACGATGCTTTTTCGTTACCGGTTTGGGTAAAAGCCGAGATCAGCGAAATCACTGTCAACCGGAGCGGGCATTGTTACCTCGAACTAATTGAAACAGAAGAGGGAACTGATTCGGTGATTGCCCGCTGCCGCGCCACCATTTGGTCGTACACTTTCAGAATGCTGAAACCTTACTTTGAAACTACAACCGGCCAGAATTTTACACAGGGACTGAAAGTATTGCTTCAAGCCAAAGTTGAATACCATGAGGTATTTGGGTTCAGCCTGAATATTCGTGATATTGATCCGGTTTATACGCTGGGCGACATTGCCCGGCAGCGCCGCGAGATTATCCGGAAACTCCAGGAAGACGGCGTGTTCGAAATGAACAAAGAGCTGGAACTGCCAATTGTTACTCAGCGCATAGCCATCATCTCCTCTCCTACTGCTGCCGGATTGCAGGATTTTATGGATCAGCTGCACAACAATATGCATCAGTTTGTTTTTTACACCAAGCTATTCCCGGCTGTAATGCAAGGCAGCGAAGCCCCCAAGAGCATTATGAATGCACTCGACCTGATTTACAATTACGAACACATGTTCGATGCTGTGGTGATTATCCGCGGCGGGGGCGCTCAAATCGATCTGGCTTGCTTCGATAATTACGAGCTGGCTTTTCATGTGTCACAGTTTCCCCTTCCGGTAATTACAGGTATTGGGCACGATAAAGACGACACGGTAATTGACATGGTCGCCCATACCCGCATGAAAACCCCAACGGCTGTAGCCGAATTCCTGATTTCAGGAGCGCTGCAGTTTGATCAGCAACTTACCGAATTGGAAAATCATTTTATCGAACTGGTTAACGATCAGCTGGAAGAAAACAAAAACCAATTGAACGATGCTGCCGACCAGCTGAACCAGCTGGTAAACCAAATGATTGTGGCTCAGCGAAACCGGCTCGAAATAGCGCAGATTCAGCTTACAAACCGTACTAATGCATTTCTGAAAAAACACCAATCGGAGCTGAAACAGGTTACTATCGAAACCAAAAATAAAACCAATCGTTTTGTTACGAGGCAAAATCACATGCTCAGTCAATCAGGAAATATGCTGAATTTTGCTTTCAGGAAACAAATGCTAAAAAGTAAAAACAAGCTGAACCAGTGTGAGAATCTGGTTAAAATACTGAGCCTTGAAACAATTCGGACCGAAAAGAGAAATCTGAATTCGATTCAGGAAAAACTTCGGTTGGTAGATCCGCAAAACATTTTGAAACGTGGCTACTCTTTGACCATGCTGAATGGAAAGATCGTCAAATCGGTCGGTCAACTGCAAAAAGGCGATCTGCTCGAAACCCGTTTGAGCGATGGAACAGTTGAAAGTAATGTAGATAAAATAAATAAGATTTGAAAATGATATTCAGGGAGCCTACCTGGAACTTGAAATCTGGAATTTGAAACTTGAAACTCTAATGATATGGCAACAAAAAAAGTAACTTATAAAGAAGCAATTACTGAAATTGAAGAAATACTTGAAAAAATTGAAAACGAAGAACTTGATGTTGATGAACTTTCGGAACAGGTAAATCGGGTTTCAGCTTTAATTACCATTTGCAAAGACAAACTGCATAAAACAGAAGCGGAAGTTGAAAAAATACTGAATGAAATGAATCAGTAATTCCTTTTCTGTTGGAAATCGTATTTAACTATGAGCAAAAGCAACCTGAAAGAAGTTGCCGGATTATTTCTGAAATTGGGGATAACCGGATTTGGTGGGCCCGCAGCTCATATTGCCTTGATGCAATCGGAAGTGGTAACCAAAAGGAGATGGCTTACTGACCAGCATTTTCTCGATCTGATTGGAGCCACCAACCTGATTCCCGGGCCAAACAGCACCGAATTGGCCATTCACATCGGATACGAACGGGCCGGATGGAAAGGATTGATTGTCGCCGGACTTTGTTTCATTCTACCCGCAGTTCTTATCACCGGAGTATTTGCGTGGCTTTATAAAACCTATGGACAGCTTCCCGGGGTGCAGCCATTTGTGTACGGAATTAAACCTGCCATTATTGCCATTATTCTGGGCGCTATTTTTCCATTGGCAAAAAAATCGATAAAAACCATAAAGCTTTCTGTTATCGGGCTGACCGTTCTGGCGCTTTCGCTGCTCAACTACAACGAAATTTACCTGATGTTTGGTGCAGGTTTCGTGGCATTACTAATGGCTTCAGTAAAAAGCAAGTCAGGAGGAAAAGCAAAGAGCATTTTTCCGTTGCCGTTTTTACAAATTTCCGGTTCAGCCTTTTTCTCAGCTGCCAATGCCAATTTATTCTGGATTTTTCTGAAAATCGGAGCAATCCTTTATGGCAGCGGATATGTACTTTTTGCCTTTCTCGATACTGAACTTGTTTCAACTGGCTTATTATCGCGCCAACAGCTAATCGACGCCATTGCAGTTGGGCAATTTACTCCCGGACCAGTTTTCTCGGCTGTCACTTTTGTAGGTTATCAAATCAACGGATTGACAGGGGCGACACTGGCAACCATCGGCATTTTCCTGCCTTCGTTTGTATTTGTTGCCCTACTCAATCCTTTAGTGAAAAAGATGCGCAACTCATCGCTTTTCTCAGTGTTTCTCGATGCAGTAAATGTGGCGTCGGTTGCCATTATTGTTTCGGTATGTTATGCTATGGGGAAAGAAACAATTACCGACTGGCGCACCATCCTGATTGCCGTGGCAAGTTGCTCAATTGTTTTTGGACTGAAAAAAATTAACTCTGCTTTTATTGTTGTTGGAGGTTCGCTTGCCGGATATTTTCTGACTTTTATATCATAAATCAGCCCCAACAAGTTTTAAAATACCTGCCAGGGCTGACTAATTATTTCGGGCAACTAACCCTTTTAGAACTTAATATCCAATCCGGCCATAAAATTTATTCCGGCCTGAGGAAAATAACCATCCATTGCAAAACGCTTTCCTTCGTACACATAGGAATACACCCAGGCATTATTTTCGTATTCAACATCAAACAGGTTATTTACTATCAGGTGCAGATTGAATTCGCGGGCAAATTTCTGTGAAACACGATACGTAAATTTCAGGTTATTCAGGAAATAACCATCGAGTTTTCGTTCGTTGCTCGATGAATTGTCGATGTATTGTTTACTTACTGAAAATGATTGCAAGCTCACATTCAACCCTTTTGTGGCCATCCAGCTTAACTGACTATTGGCAATTACTTCCGGAGCAAAAGCCAGATCGGTTGTGCCTAATTTATTGGCAATTTGGCCACCATTGTCCCAATCATCAACATATTCGGTAAAATCTTTGATTTTATTCTTGCTGAGGGTCAGGTTCACATCCCACTTGAAGTTATTAGTTAGTTTCATTCCGGCCATTAATTCAATCCCGGCGCGGTAACTATTGTCAACATTCACCATGATTGGAGCACCAACATCGTTGATTTCGCCGGTCAGAATTAACTGATTCTGGTACGACATGAAGTATGCATTGGCACCAAAAGCAACGCGGGGAGCATTGTATTTATAGCCTAGTTCAAAGTCGTTTAGTGTTTCGTAAGTAGGCTGCTTTCCATTTGGATCAGCATCTACATAATTATCGCGGTTAGGTTCGCGGTTGGCTCTGGCAAAATTGGCGTAAATATTCTGACGATCGCTGAGTTTATAAAAAAGACCTACTTTCGGATTAAAGAACTCGAAATGATGGTTCTGAGTCAGGTTGCGCAAATCGTCATCCAATCCATCAATCAAATAATCAATTTTGCGGTACTGGAAGTCTGCAAATAAATTCAGGTTTTCAGCCAGTTCATAATTGTATTTGGCAAACAGGTTGAAATCTTTCTTTAGTCCAGTTCCGCGATACCATTCGTGATCCATTTCTGAATTTCCTGCATTCCGCGCCCAGATGACACGTCCGAAATGGTTTCCATCGTACTCATTGTAACCGCCACCAAAGGTAAATTCACTGGTTTCCTGCTTAAATGTTCCCGAAAAAGTGACTCCGTAAAAATCGTTATCCAACCATTTGCGACGGATCAAATCCGATTTTTTAACTGTTTCGCCACCAATTACCGGCGGAGTAATCAAATAGTCAGCCAACTTCTGATCTTCTTTATATTGTTCGTAATATCCTTTCCCTGAAGTGTAAAACAAACTGGTATTCAAACTAAAAGCACTTGTAACTTTTTGCGAAAACAACAATTGGTAATGATCCTGCTGGTAATGGTCGATTTCATTTTTATAGGTGTACAGGTTGTATGTACGACTATTAGATGACACCATTTCATCTACCTGTTTTTGTGAATAAAGCCAGTGGTCAGCATATCGTTGCATTCCGGTCATATCGTTATTCAGTCGAACCGATGGCACACCATTCCAGGCCTGGTAGGTATCTTCCAACCCTGAAAAAACATTTAATTTCAGAATTGTTTTATCAGTAAAATATCCTCCGGAAACAAAATACGATTTCAGGTCGGATGAAGCACGATCGATAAATCCATCTGAACTCACTTTCGACAATCGGGCATCAAACGTAAATTTCCCTTTTAGCAATCCGGAACCAACACCTACCGAGTTTTTCAGTGTTCCGAACGATCCGGCAGAAGTGCTGTACTCGGCATAAGCATCTTTGTTGATGGTTGTTGTCTGTAAATTAATGGTTGCGCCAAAAGCTGCAGCACCATTAGTTGAAGTTCCAACACCGCGCTGCACCTGGATATTGTCGGTTGAGGAAGCCAAATCCGGAATATCAACCCACCATGTTCCGTGCGATTCGGCGTCGTTCATCGGAATTCCGTTCACCGTTACGTTGATGCGGTTCAAATCGGTTCCGCGAATCCGGAAATTAGTATAGCCAACGCCAGTACCGGCATCAGATGTTGCCACAAACGATGGAGTTAGTCCGAGTAAATACGGAATATCCTGTCCCAGATTGTTGTCCTTAATCTCCTGTTTCTCGACTGTAGCAAATGCCACCGGAGTTTTTTCTTTTGCCCTCGTAGCCGATACCAACACTTCTTCCGCTAAAATATGATCTTGTTTCATTACCACATCAAGGGTTTGGTTTCCTGTAAGTTTCACCTCGTTGGTTTGCTTTTCGTAGCCAATAAATGAGACTGCCAGCCGATAAACGCCACCCTTCAGGTTCTTAAACTGATAAACACCATTCACATCGGTTGTTGTACCATTGAACCCGCCTGAAAGCGTTAAATTAGCTCCAACAAGGCGTTCGCCCGTCTCGGTTTTCACCGTTCCAGAAAGTGTAAATTGGGCAAATCCCCAAAATACGATGCATTGCAAAAGCAATGTCAAATAAATCCGTTTCATTTTTGTTTTTTAATGGTTAATGAATAACCAATGAGGTAAGTCTTCACTTTCGCCATCCCTTCGCCGGCATTACCCGTATCAGGTTCGGTGGGTATGATCTCAGCCTGTAATTACCCCGGTTTTATCCGGGTAGGCACCCCATTGCGTAAAATTATCGTGACAAATGTATGACTTTTAAAAAATGAAATCCAAATTTCCCAGAGAAAAAGTGTTTTAAGTCTTTTTCTTAACACTCAATTTCGAAATGGAAAAGTCAGTAAACTTATTAATTCCTTTTTTTCGGAAATATTGTCATCATTAAATTTTGCAAGCTGGAATTTTTGACATTAAACATGTCGTTATGACATTCAATATCAACACCATAAGCTTTGGTATTGCGTTTGAAATATACCCCTTCGAAAACATGAAACAAACAATAATGTACAACTAAAGAATGGAGGAATTAAACTATGTTACCAGTATTTAGAAGCAGAAACCTGCCGGATTTATTTGACGAATTTTTCAACTCGAATTTGTTGCCAAACTTCGTCGAAGAAGGAGCCTGGAAATCGACTCCGGCCGTAAATATCTTTGAAAACAACGAAAAGTTTGAAATTGAAGTTGCAGCTCCCGGCCTCGAAAAAGACGATTTCAAGATTGACCTGAAAAACGACCACCTTGTAGTTTATTCTGAAAAGAAAGACAAAAAAGAAGAAAAGGAAAAAGGGAAAGTGGTTCGTTCTGAATTCAAGTATTCATCGTTTCAGCGTTCGTTTGCCCTGCCTAAAGAAGTTGATGTGACCAACATTAAAGCTTCGCATAAAAACGGGGTATTAACCATCGAGCTTCCGAAGAAAACTGAATACAAGGAAAACTGGTCACGTCAGATCGAAATCCAGTAATTCTGGATGTTTAAAACCAGTAAAGCCACAGATTCACACTGATGAGTCTGTGGTTTTTTGTTTCTTTTCATTTCTGACTCCAATCAGCAACGAAGTAATAGTCATAACCAAACCAACTATACTCACAATTGAACCCGTTCGTTCATGACCTGCCAAATCAGTAAAAAACAAAAGAACCAGTTGAATCGCAATAAGAATCACAATGCAGATCATCAATCCAATTCTCAAATTCTTCATTATTTCAGAATAGATTTATTTTTAAAGCGACTTCTTTGAAAAACTTAATGGCAACAAGCTCTCCACGCCATTTAGCACCAATATTTTATCTCTGCCATCCAAAATAATCCGGATTGAGTTCTCAAATCGTAGTTCAGCCTCAGCCAAAGCCTGACGGCATCCACCACAGGGTTTTACCGGCTCTTCTACCAATGCCCCGTTTTTTGAAGCTGAAATTGCGATTGTTTTAACTGCCGAATTTGGATAACTGGCATTGGCATAAAACAAAGTCACCCGCTCGGCGCATAATCCGGATGGATAAGCCGAATTTTCCTGGTTATTGCCCAAAACTATCTGTCCATTGTCGAGTAAAATAGCTGCTCCTACATGAAAGCCGGAATACGGAGCATAAGCCTGACTGGTAATTCGCCTGGCTTCCAGTAACAAATTGCGATCGGCCACAGGAAGTTCTTCAATATTTTCGAATTCCTGTACTACAATTCTAATTTCAGTCGTTTGCATGTTAAACAGTTTTGCTCAAATGTACGTTAATACTTGCTATTTGACAATGACCCGAACTTGTAACATTTTTTTATTTTTGTGAAGCACACCAAACAATTACTATGTTTAGATATATTTTACTCTTTTTAGCAGCTCTACCATCCATTACCGGATTCGCCCAGCAGAGGCAGATCACCCGTGAAGAATATATTCAGAAATTTTATCCTCTTGCTATTTCAGAAATGGAACGAAGCGGGATTCCGGCAAGTATTACCCTTGCACAGGGATGTTGGGAATCGCAAAACGGAAATAGCCGGCTGGCAACCGAAGGGAATAACCACTTTGGAATTAAGTGCAAGAGTGATTGGAGAGGTAAAAAAATATACCACGACGATGATGCCAAAGGCGAGTGTTTCCGCAGGTACGCTCATGCTGAAGCTTCCTACATCGACCACTCGAACTTTCTGATGGGTAGCAGCCGCTACAGTTTCCTGTTCAGGTTAGATCCCAAAGACTATGCTGGCTGGGCACGTGGACTTAAACAAGCCGGTTATGCTACCGATCCAAGTTATTCAGAACGACTGATCAAGATCATTGAGGATTTCAAGCTCTACCTGTACGATGAATATGGAGACAACCGTCAGTTGGCTTCGATTAAACAGGAACCAGAAAAGAAGAAACACGAAAAAGCACCGATTACCCAGACAAAAACTCCGGCGATATCGCGCAAAATTGAAATGCGAAACGGATTGCGGACGATTGTTGTTGCCGAAGGCGACTCATACGAAAGTTTGACAAAACGGTATAAACTTAAGGATTGGGAACTTTATACTTACAACGATTTCGCCAAGGGACGGCAGCCCCGGCCAAACGAAATTCTTTACATTGAAGCTAAGTACAAAAAAGCTAGCAAACAGCACAAACAACACGTAACTGATCAGGGCGACACAATGCACTACATCGCCCAATTATATGGTATAAAGTTGAAACCACTACTAAAGAGAAACCGGATGAAAACCGGCGAGGAACCTGCCGTTGGCCAGATTGTTTACCTGAATCACAAACGGCCACGGAGAGGATAATTGCAAAGGAAACCATAAAGCGAAAAGGGCAAAAACCAGTAAGAATAGATATGATTTTTGCCCTTTCATTTGATTGGTACCGAACCTTAGGTTTTACTCCAGCGACTAAAAAGAAACCTAAGAATAACTTTATCTGCAAAGAATATAAAATTCAGCATAAATACAACCGAAATTACAGGAACCAGATTTGCTGATAAAAATGCAAATGCTTTTAGTACAAATTCCTTATCGACAAAATAATAGAAGCCCGAAACGATTAACAGTAACGACAACACAACTCCAGTCAAATAAAGGTATTCTCGCAAATCGGTCTTCCATTGTTCGCGACCAATAACTTTCATGGTTAATTTCTGAGCAAAATCAACCGGTAACTTAAAGTCAGGTTCAACTTTGAACGACTTTTCTATGATTTTATCCAGTTCTTCATTTTTCATTTGTGATCTCCTTCACCAATTTTAAACTGTCTTCGTCAACTACAAATTTAAGTTTTTCCTTCAAGAGTGCTTTCGCCCTGAAAAGATAACTTTTAATGGTTCCCTCGGGCATTCCGGTAATCTGTTCAATTTCCTGATACGAGAACTCTTCCAAATGGAATAAGGTCAACACGGTTCGGTACTGAACAGGTAATAACTCGATCTGTTCCCGAATATACCGGTGCAAATCAGTCTTCTCAAATTCATCCGACCGATAATCTGTCAGATTGCGCAATGCCGCCGAATCATCCGGATTTACCTCATCACCTTTTTTAAATTTACGCAGGTAATTAATAAGAT
>JAJZSZ010000177.1 GCA_021849365.1 Bacteroidota bacterium
AACCTACGATTTGGGATCGGCCAGTACTCCAGGCATTCCAAGTTCAGGTTATACCAAATCAGTCCTGATGTCGTATCTGGGGCGTGTTAACTATTCGTACAATAACAAATATCTTTTGACTTTAAGTTTGCGTGCCGACGGTTCGTCAAAATATAGCGAAGGCAGCAAATGGGGATATTTCCCCTCAGGCGCTTTTGCGTGGAAAGCTAAAGAAGAAAACTTCCTGAAAAACGTGGATGTGATTTCAGACTTGAAGTTCCGCAGCAGCTATGGTTATACCGGTAGTCAGGCGATTGGTGCTTATGCCACCTTGAATCAGCTGGCCTCGGGAAAAACAATTTTTGGCGATGCACTTTACAACGCTATTGCTCCCGGAACAACTTTGCCCGGCGACCTGAAATGGGAAACTACTGAACAGGCCGACCTTGGTTTTGATATAGCATTTTTGAACAATCGTTTCCGATTAAGCGCCGATGCTTACCTGAAAAATACCCGGGATCTGCTGAATACCGTTAAACTACCATCGTCACTGGGTTTCACACAAACCATCCAGAATGTTGGACAAATCCGCAATAAAGGGGTTGAATTTTCGGTAGATGCTAAATTGCTGACCGGTGAATTCCGTTGGGATGTGAACGCAAATATTGCGTTGAACCGCAGTAAAGTAATCAAACTCTATGGTGGGCAGGATATTCTTTCGGGATATGTAAGTACTTCGTTTATTGAAGATAATCCATGTTTATTGCGCGAAGGTTTACCAATGGGAGTTTTCTATGGATACAAGAAAGATGGTTACGATGCCAATGGCCGTGAAATTTACAAGGATTTATCGGGCCCTGCCGGAACTCCTGACGGCATTATAAATCAATATGACAAAACCATTATTGGTGATCCAAGCCCTGATTTCATTTATGGCTTGAACTCAACAATGAGCTACAAAAATTTTGAACTGACAATGTTCTTCCAGGGATCATACGGAAACGATATCGTAAACGTAAGTTCAATTGGGAACACACTCGACTATGGTTTTGGTTTGAACATGGTGAAAGAGGTATTTTATAACCATTGGACACCCGAAAATACCAACGCCAAATATCCGGTAATTTCAAGAAATGCTTCAATGCGTTACTCTGACCGTTTGGTTGAAGATGGTTCTTTCCTTCGCCTGAGAAATATCCAGCTCAATTATAATGTGCCTACTCAAAAGCTTGGTATGGGCTGGTTGCGTAATTTCCAGATTTATGCCAGCGGACAAAACCTGCTGACTTTCACCAAATACTCCTGGTGGGATCCGGAGGTGAACTCACAAGGTGGTGCCAACTCAACAGCCCAGGGTATCGACCACTATTCGTACCCAACTGCTAAAACAGTTACACTTGGAATTAAAGTAGGTTTCTAATCTGTTAATTGAAGAAAAATGAAGAAAATATTATCTATCATACTTGCATCTCTTTTCCTCTTTTCGTGTGAAGATGCTTTGGTGGAATCACCAAAATCGTTGGCAGTTGAGACCTTTTACAATACTCCTGCTGAAGTTGAATCGGCTATTGCAGCCATTTATACACCACTGCGCGATCAGGGTTGTATGGGCGGTTTATATCCCACACAGCTCGAATGTTATACCGATTTTGCTTATGGTCGCGGCAGTCATGCGGTTTTAAGTAATTTTCAGGGACTGGACGGAACAAACCAGTCGCGTATTGGCACTTTCTGGGATAAATTTTACCTGGCCATCCGCAATGCCAATATTGTAATTAAGAATGCTCCAAACGGATCGAAACTAACTCAGACCGACATCGCCAAATATGTTGCTGAAGCCAAATTCCTTCGGGCATTTACCTATTTCCACATGGTGCGCAGTTGGGGCGGAGTTCCAATTCGCACCGAAGCCAATATGACAGAACAAACAATCAAGCGGAATACTGCTGATGAAGTTTATCAATTGATTTACAGCGATCTTCAGTTTGCTGAAACTAATCTGCCAGAAACCCCATCGCTGGTAGGAAAACCATCGAAATGGGCAGCCAAAACATTGCTCGCCGATGTGTATTTCTATCAGGGCAAAAATGCAGAAGCACGCGATAAAGCCAAAGAGGTAATTGCTTCGAACAAATTTTCACTGGTTTCGGTGGCCACTGCCGACGATTTTTCAAAAATCTTTGGTCCTGAAGTGATTACCACTTCCGAAGAAATTTTCTACCTGAAGTTTTCCCGTTTGGGTAACTCCATGGGATTTGGGTACCTGATGTACCTCGCTCATCCCGGAACCAAATATTACGGTGGCGGCGGTTACTATACCATTTACAGCACTACCGACAATCCGTTTATGGCAAGCTGGGATAAAAATGATTTACGCTACTCATTGTGGTATCCATACAACATTGGATTGGGCGCAACAACCATTTTAACCAAGAAGTTTATCGATCCGCTGGCCCCCAATGCTAATGGTGCCGGAAACGATTTCCCACTGTATCGCTATGCTGACGTGCTGTTGTTGTACGCCGAAGCTGATTGCCGCGCTTCAGGAGCTGTTTCTGATGATGCTATGGAGAAGTTGAACATGGTACATCGCCGTGCTTACGGGAAAAATCCGGTTCAGCAAAATCCGGCTGTCGACTTTAAAGTTGCCGACTACAACAAAGATACATTCGTTAACCTGGTGCTTCGCGAAAGAGGATACGAAACTCAGTTTGAAGCCAAGCGCTGGTTCGACCTGAAACGTACCGGAAAAGTGAAGGAGATAATCAAAGCCGCTACTGGTAAAGATGTGGCTGACAAACACTTGCTATGGCCAATTCCGGTTTCAGAGTTGAATTACAATTCGGCTATCGATCCTGCTAAAGATCAAAATCCGGGATATTAATCTGCAGGATTTACTATAACGGGACGATCTTAAACCAATTAAATGCGGATACTTATTCGATGTACAGCTTTTCAAACAGCTGTACATCGATTTGTAAATCCGGATAATTGTCTGTTAAGATCGTTTTTTATTAATTTCGAAAAACTAATCCTAATCAATTCATTATGAGCAAACTTATTCATGTCATCATCGTGGCTGTTGTAGTGTTTTGCAGCTCTTGTAAAAATAAACCTAATAATCCCAATGAATACGAAGCCGATCTTATAGTTTATGGCGGAACTTCGGCCGCTGTAATTTCGGCCGTTGAAGCTGTAAAACAGGGAAAAACGGTTATAGTTGTTTCGCCCGACTCGCATCTGGGTGGCCTTTCTTCAGGCGGACTTGGCTTTACCGATACCGGTAATAAATCGACCATTGGAGGTTTGTCGCGCGAGTTTTATCACCGCGTATGGAAATATTACAACGACTCAACAACCTGGAAATGGCAAAAACACTCGGAATACGGAAATAAAGGGCAGGGAACTGTTGCTATGGACGGCGAGAACCGTACCATGTGGATTTTTGAACCTCACATTGCCGAGAAGGTTTTTGAAGATTTTGTGGCCGAAAATAAGATTAACGTTATGCGCAACGAGTGGCTCGATCGTCAAAACGGAGTGGTAAAAAAAGATGGGCGCATCGTTTCATTTAAAACGCTTTCTGGAAAAGTGTTTTCAGGAAAGATGTTTATTGATGCCACTTATGAAGGCGATTTGATGGCTGCTGCAGGAGTGTCGTATCATGTTGGTCGCGAAGCTTGCTCGGTGTATAACGAAACCTGGAATGGCGTTCAGGCGGGGGTGTTTCAGCATGGTCATCATTTCAAAACCAAGGTCGATCCATACAAAGTGCCAGGAAAACCTGAGAGTGGGTTACTGTATGGCATTTCTCCTGAACCGATTGCCCCAAACTGCACCGGCGACAATAAAATTCAAGCCTATTGCTTTCGTTTATGTATGAGCAATCATCCGGACAATCGGGTTCCTTTCCCGAAACCTGAAAATTACGATCCAGATAAATACGAGTTGCTTGGGCGCGTTTTCGATGCCGGTTGGCGGGAGTGGTTCGATAAATTTGATATTATCCCGAACCGCAAGACCGATACCAACAATCACGGACCATTCAGCAGCGATTTTATTGGTATGAATTACGATTATCCGGAAGCATCGTACGAACGACGTAAAGAAATCATCAAAGAGCATGAAGAATATCAAAAGGGATTGCTTTACTACGTTGCCAACGATGCTCGTGTGCCAAAAGAAATTCATGATGAAATGCAGCAATGGGGTTTGGCAAAGGATGAGTTTACCGATAACGGAAATTGGTCGCGCCAGTTGTACATTCGTGAAGCCCGCCGCATGATTGGTGTTTACGTGACTACCGAAAACGATGTGTTGGCCAAGCGCGAAGTACCCACTCCGGTTGGAATGGGATCGTATGCCATGGATTCGCACAATGTTCAGCGCTACGTTACCGCCGAAGGATTTGTGCAGGATGAAGGCGACATTGGTGTATCGCCCGATGCTCCGTATTCTATTTCGTACGGGTCAATCATTCCGAAGAAAGAAGAATGCATCAACTTGCTGGTGCCGGTTTGTATGTCGTCAAGTCATATTGCCTACGGATCTATTCGTATGGAACCTGTATTTATGATTTTGGGGCAATCAGCAGCCAAAGCTGCTTCACTTGCTATCGACAAAAATCAGGCAATTCAGGATATCGATTATGCCCTGTTAAAACAGGAATTGTTGAAAGATGGACAGGTATTGGATAAAACTCAGTTAAAAGTTCAGTAATCGTATATTTCTCAAATAAAAAGCCTGTCGGAACTAAATTCCGACAGGCTTTTTTATTGAATTCTCATCCTAGAATTGAAATTTCACCCCAGCAAACCAGGTACGTCCCATGCCATATTGAATGATGTTGCTGGTATATTTTGCATTTCCTTCAGGAATGTTGGTGTACATATGTTCGATATACTCCGAATCCAGCAGGTTTTGGCCTCCAAAGATGAGGTTTATCCGTAATGATTTCTTTAGCTGAATCAGGTAGTTTCCACTGAAGCCAATCAGGTCGTATTTGGGAATCCGGGTTTGATTGTAATCGCTTCGTTCGGCTAGCTCAGCGAAATCGTAAAGGCCAAAAGGTGTGTAATTTTGTTCGGCACGGTAATAATTCAGCCTGATATAAAAGTTATGTGCCCAGCGGTATTCGGCTTCGGCAAACAGGCTTAGTTGGGGTGCGTTGGCAATGCGTAAATTCTTTAGCCAAAGTTCATTTTTTGCGGTGACTTCTTTGTCCTTATTATAAACGGTGCTCATTGCGTCTTTGGAGTATTTCCAGTCGCCAAGTGAGCCATTCAGGTTTAACTGAAAGTTTTTAGTAAGTTTGTACGAAGTTTTCAACTCAACACCCTGGTGAACTTCAGAAATGCCATTGACGATTCCAAAAGCATCAGCTTCATTTAGATTATCGTAACGGGCCATCGACCGGTTCGCGACTTGCGAGTAATAAGTCAGCGCTTCCACCTTCAGGCGGCGACTAAAAATGGTATAGCCAAACTCTCCTTCGAATACCTGTTCGTTTTTTGCGTCGGTATTTTGCCAATTGTCGGTTGTTGGGAAAAGTGTAGCAAATCGTTGCTGATATGACCCATAACCAGCCCGTAGATGAACCGAATGGTACTTCCAGAATTTGACGTTGACGCCAGTTTGGGCATGAGCACCTGGCAGAAGAGAATACTCCGCTTTCCTGCCCGGATCAATGGTTAGGTAATTGAAATTATCGGTTCGATACAAATTTTGCAGTGAGGCTGAACCCGACAGATAAAAGAAAAGGCGGTCGGTCCGGTGGTTTAACCGAAGGGAAATACCTCCCGTCTGAATTTCGGATAGGTACGAATAATTGACTTTGTCGGCATTGTTGTATTTGGTCAGAAACTGATATTGAAAGAGGTTTTCAACCGGAAATCCGGCAGGTCGATTGATGTCGGCATAGCTTGTGTAACCGTCGGCACTCAAAAGGTTGTTAATTGCTCCAAAGTGATCGGCCCGATAGTCTTCCAGATTCAGACTGGCACTAAAATCGGTTTGTTTCGTTATGTTTCGGGTAACGATGGTTCGCAATCCAATTCGGGTTTCGCTGTCGATTGACGAAAGAACTGTTATCCCATTCGATTCAGTATTGATGAATTTCCCGCTGGCATTGGGTAACCGGAATGTACCCATTGTGGTATTCACAGTCCCTTTGTTCCAGTCGCTAACCTGATCAAACAGGATGTGCCCCGATTCGTCGCGCGAAACCGAATCGAGTGGCAGGCTGATTGCTTCTCCGCCCAGTTTCAACTGAGCCGAACGATCGAATTGCGCATAAACACTGGTGGTTATATATGTTTTCACACGGGGATGCCAATAGTGGGTTAAACTAATCAGCGGACTTCGGCCATAATTTGTGCTTACCGAAAATGGCTTTTCGGCCAGGTAGCCCCATTGGCTGTTGTATTTGGTGCTGTAACGGTTATAAGCGCCAATCGAATCTGCAACGTTTCGGTCGTGTTGCTGAATTATTCCATTCAGGCTTAACGACAGTGCATGAAACTGATTGAAGTTTTTCTGAATATTCAGTAAAAAGCTGTATTGTTCAAAAGCGGTGTTTTGCGCTGCTCCGTCTCCAACAACGCGCGAAATCTGTAAGGTTGAAGCCAGTTCTCTTTTCGATAAACCTGAATGAACCGTTGCGGTAGTTTTCAGAAAACCATTGTTCCCGTATATTGCCGAAAGTGTGGCTCCGGCTTTTTCCTGTGGAGCATACGAAAGTACATTGACCAATCCGCCGGGGCTTGTCTGGCTTTGCAGATTGGCGGCCTGTCCGCTTGTAACCTGAATTTGCCCGGCCCAATCAGTCAGGCCCGAAAGCATGGCAGAGCTCATTCGTCCGGTTTCGGGGTTATTCAGCAAGATGCCGTTGAATGCATAAGAAGTAAGCAACGCGTTGTTCCCGCGAATGCCAATTTCAGAATCGTTGAATCCGCGGCCATTGCTCAGAAAGTTTGCCGATGGAACAGCCCGGATCATCTCGTTAAATTCCTGATGCCCGGTTTGCTCGGCGACCTGCCAGCTGGTAAAATTCTCGATGCTTTGCGGAAAAATTCGTTTGTTTTCGTACGAGCTGATTTTGCGTTGATTTTCGCGTCCTACCGCATTTGCCTTCAGCTTAATAATGAACATTGGAGTGTAAATGTCGTTCGAAACCGACACGTTGTAAAATTTCTCGAAATAACCCGGACAATTCACTTTAATGGAATAATCGGAGCCCATTAACTTCATTTTGAATTGTCCCTGCTGATCGGTTAAAACGCTGATATAGGTGCCGGGAATAGTTACTACTGCTTTTTCAAGTGGTTCATTAAATTCTTCGTCAACTACAAAGCCTGCAATTATCCCAACCCGTGGCGGAGCTGGTTTGCTTTTTTTCTTTTTCCCTTTGGCAAAAACCTGTCCGTTTGCCAGAAAAATAATCAATATGATCAGGCCTGTGATTTTCAATAATGCGGAAAGCTGTTGCTTAACTGAGTTAACTGTTTTCTTTTTTATTTTCATGACTGATTGAATGCTCTTTTCTTTTCCGGAAATTGCCTCAAATATACGATTGACCCATTAACTCATAAACGCAAGAATCAGAATTTTCAGTATTCTGACTCTTGCATAATCTTTTAAAGCGATGGCAAATAATACACTTACGTTACTCGTTTAATTCTAAAATGGAATGAATTTCCAGCAAGGGAACGACCACAACTGTTTTGCCGTTTAAATAAGTGCTTGTAAGTTCTTTCCCTTCAGGCTGAAGAACAACCTTTGAGGCTTTACCATTGATGCTTACCAATAAATTGGATAACGGCTGGACCTGGTCGTAACCCACTGCATTTGGGTTGGTGTGCTCCCCGGCAACATTTATCAGATTGATGTATGTTTTGCCGTTTAATTTATTCAGTGCCACATGCACGAGGTGCGAACCGGTAACCTCAATCTGTTTTTCGGGAGAAAGTTTATCGATGGTTTCCTTAATGAAGTCGCGGATGACAAAGGTTTTAGATTGGGCATACGAACTTCCGGCATTGAAATAAATAGCAGCAATCTGGCCTTTGCCCACTTTTCTCATCGACGAGGCTATTATCTGGCTCTCGTCGCGGTAATCGCAAACATCGTAAAACCGCGAAAGTACCTGTGCTTCGTTTGTAAGTTTTACATCGGCTAAAGCCGATCGGATAGCGCCTAAACGTTTGGCTGCTGAAAGGAAAATTGTTTTTTCTTCGATGTCCGCAATCGATTCAATTCCCAGTTCATCTTTAAATATTTTGGCAGTTTCT
Source organism: Bacteroidota bacterium (assembly GCA_021849365.1). Taxonomy (GTDB): domain Bacteria; phylum Bacteroidota; class Bacteroidia; order Bacteroidales; family Prolixibacteraceae; genus Aquipluma. The sequence goes on from JAJZSZ010000177.1 coordinate 8,268, forward strand.
GATCCAATGACCAACAGGTTTCCACCATTTTGAACGTAGCTTTTCAGTTCAGAGAGCATTTCAGGCTCTATCAATTGGCATTCGGGAATAACAATGAGTGGATATTGGCTGGTTTTGCCCTTTAAATGGTGTTCCATCAATATTTCAACAGCCAACTGGTTGTCGAGCAAGCTATAAAGAGTTGCCTGAAGTTTCTCGGGGGGGCCTGAAAATGGCGAATTGGAGCTTTGCCGGTACGAAAGGGTGGGGAAGAGCAAAGCTACCTGAGGAATGGCTTTGGCTTTGTGGCAGTATGCCTGACGCTCGCGGCAAAAAGCGCCAATCTCCGACAACGGTCCGGCCAGCCATGGTTTAAGCGATAAATCGCGGTTTTGCTGAAAATAGAATTGTACGCCGCCACCCATCGCCATAATTTCTGCAGCTTCCTGTTCCAATTGTACCACCGATTTGTTACTCATTGGCATTTTTGCGCCGTTCCACGAGAATCCCCATGCCATTAAATCCCAGGGTTTTCCTTGCGGAGCCATGCAACGGGCTTCGAACGCTGAACGGAAAACTCCGTTTTGCGGTGTTACGTCGCCCGATAGAAAATCGACATTGTTTTCAACTTTTTCGGGCATCAACGACGAGTACGACCAGTTGCTGGTAATCTGAAATTTGGGGTCG
>JAJZSZ010000178.1 GCA_021849365.1 Bacteroidota bacterium
ATCTCGGAGGACTATAGTCAGAAACTACGCAATCAATCCGGGCAAGATAAAAACGATTCACAATGCCGTTGAACCGGTTGATTACACTATCCGGAAGAAATTGCAAAGTTTTGGCGCCGATAAGGTTGTGAGTTTCCTTGGACGGATAACAGCCCAGAAAGGGCCTGAATATTTTATTGAAGCGGCCAGTCAGGTAATTCAACAGGTAAAAGATGTTCGCTTTGTTATGGCCGGTAAAGGCGATTTGCTCGACGAGATGAAGCGTCGAGCTGCTGCACTTAACATTTCGGGTTATTTTCATTTCCCGGGTTTCGTTACTGATGACGAAATTACTGAACTATTTCGGATAAGTGATGTTTTTGTAATGCCTTCGGTTTCTGAACCGTTTGGTATTGTTGCTCTGGAGTCTATGCAGGCTGGAGTTCCGGTAGTGGTTTCGCGTCAGTCCGGAGTGTCTGAAGTTATCAGAAATGCTGTAAAAGTTGATTATTGGGATACCCGGGAGATGGCAGGGGCTATTTGCGAGTTGTTGTCGAATTCAAAATTCAGACGCAGTTTGGCAGAGAAAGGCAGGCGTGAGGCAGGGAAATTGATATGGAGCCGGGCAGCCGCAAAAGTTCACCAGATTTATCTTGACCTGATTGAAAAATCGAATTTTGGAGAACATAAATAACTTTCATTACCTCAATTATTTACCAAATATTAACGTCCATTTTACATTAAGGTCATTCAAGTCCGTATTTTTTTAGCTTTTTTTGCTTTTTAGTTTTCAGACTCTGTGAGTTAGGAAAATTGAGGGTTTGTATTAATAAATAAAAACATATATCGTGGAACAACCAATCTGGAAAAAACTGTTTGTAGAGTCAAATATCCCTGAGAAATTGACTCCGCTCAAAGAATTAAGCCGCAATTTGTGGTGGGTATGGAATACCGAAGCCCGTGAACTGTTTCAGTTTATTGATGCTGAAATTTGGGAAGAATGTGAGCATAACCCGATTTTGCTGCTCGAAGAAGTAAACTACCAGCGGTTTCTTGAACTCGAAAATGATGAAGAGTTCCTGTTTAAGATGAATCATGTTTCGTCGTTATTGCATAAATACCTCGACGAACGTAAGGCTCCGGCGGGAACATCTGTGGCATATTTCAGTATGGAATACGGTCTGCACGACAGCCTTAAAATCTTTTCAGGAGGTTTGGGAATTCTAGCCGGTGATTACCTGAAAGAAGCCAGTGATTCAAAAGTGAATCTGGTTGGGGTAGGGCTGCTTTACCGGTACGGTTACTTCCGTCAGAACATTTCAATTAATGGCGAGCAGCTGTCGAATTACGATGCACAGCAATTTTCAAAGATTCCGGTTCAGCCAGCCTACGATAAAGATGGTAACTGGATTCAGGTGCAGGTAGAATATCCGGGACGCGAACTGCAGGCTCATGTATGGCAGGTAAATATCGGTTCGGTAAAGCTTTTCCTGCTCGATACCGATTTTGATGCGAATTCGGATGAAGACCGTTTTGTAACACACCATTTGTATGGCGGCGACAACGAAAACCGGCTGAAACAGGAAATGTTGCTTGGTTTGGGTGGTATGCGCGCCCTAAAAAAGCTGGGCTACGAGATGGATATTTATCATTGCAACGAAGGTCATGCAGCCATGATTGGTCTCGAACGTATGGCCGACCTGATTCTGGATAAAGGATTGAAATATGCTGAAGCCAAGGAAGTTGTACGGGCATCAACATTATTTACAACTCATACTCCTGTACCTGCAGGGCACGATGCTTTCTATCAGGACATGTTTAAGCATTACATGTATTGGTATCCTGAAAAAATTGGTATCAGCTGGGACGAATTTGTAAACCTGGGTAAAGCAAATCCATTCGAAGATCATTTCAATATGAGTTACCTGGCCTGCAACATGTCGCAGGGAATTAACGGGGTGAGTATGCTTCACGGCGAAGTTTCGAAGGATGTTCTTAGTCCGCTTTACGATGGATTTCTTCCTGAGGAGCTTGAGGTTGGTTATGTTACTAATGGTGTTCACTACGCGACATGGGCAGCAAAAGAGTGGAAAGAAATTCACCAGAAATACTTCGGAAAGAATTTTACCGAAAACCAGCTCGATTTTGATTTGTGGGAACGTATTTACAAGATTCCGGACGAAGAAATCTGGAACCTGAAACAGAATATGCGCCTGAAAACCATTGGTTATATCAAGCAGCGCTTTACAAGCAGCTGGATTACACGCCATGAAAATCCGAAACTGATTTCGGAAGTTTTGGGAAAACTGAATCCGTATGCACTGACCATTGGTTTTGCCCGTCGGTTTGCCACTTATAAACGTGCACACCTGTTGTTCCGTAACCTCGATCGGTTGGCCAAGCTGGTTAACGATCCAGCACGTCCAGTTCAGTTTATTTTTGCAGGTAAAGCTCACCCGGCCGATAAAGCTGGTCAGGATCTGATTAAACACATCATCGAGATTTCGAAACGCCCTGAATTTATTGGAAAAATCCTGTTTGTTCAGAATTATGATATGAACCTGGCAAAAATGATGCTTCAGGGTGTCGATATCTGGATGAATACGCCAACCCGTCCGCTGGAAGCCTCTGGAACTTCAGGCGAAAAGGGCGTTATGAATGGAACCATTCACTTCTCGGTACTCGACGGATGGTGGGTTGAAGGTTACAAAAAGGAAGCCGGCTGGGCACTTCCACAAGAAAATGCTTACGACAGCAACGACCTTCAGGATGAACTGGATGCCGAAACCATTTACAACATTTTCGAGGAAGAGATTTTACCGGCATTCTACGATCGCAACATGAATGGTATTCCTGAAAAATGGGTATCTTACATAAAAAATACATTTGCACAGGTGGCTCCAAACTTTACCACTGCGCGAATGATCAAAGATTATCAGGATAGATTCTATACGCCGCAGGCCGAACGGTCGGCACGCTTAGTCGCATCAGATTACAAACTGGCCAAAGAAATTGCAGTATGGAAGTCGGTGGTTTCGTCGGTTTGGGACCAGATTGAAGTAAAGAATGTGCAGATTACCGATGGAATAACCAATGTGCTGAAAATTGGAGAGGTATATCCGGCAAGGGTAGTTGTAGATATCAAGAGCCTGAAGCCGGAAGACCTTAACGTTGAAATGGTGATTACCGAAAATAGTAAGGACAGCCGTCCCGAGCTGATTGAATGTCTGCCATTTGTTGTTGAGAAATCGGAAGGACAGGTTATTACCTATAAACTTGAGTTGAATCTGATGAATGCCGGTGCATTTGGTTATGCCATCCGCATTGTTCCGAATCACCAGGAATTACCGCATCGTCAGGATTTCCGTTATCTGAAATGGGTACAATAATATATTCGATATTCGTGGAGAAGGTAGCCAAAAGCTACCTTCTTTTTTTTTTTCGGATGTATAGTTTTGCCCGTTTTTATATTCAATTTTGTGTTTTTAGTCATCACACATGAAAAACTTTCTTTCACGAACTACTTTTCTGGCAATTGTCGCTTCGTTACTGTGGTCGTCGGCTTTTGTGGGTGTAAAAATCGGACTGAAATATCATACTCCGCTTCAGTTTGCCGGAGTTCGTTTCTTAATTTCCGGATTGATTCTTCTGCCCTTGATTGGCGACTTTAAAAAGCTCAAAAATGAAGTGAAAGAAAACTTTGGCTACGTTTGGTTGATAGCCTTTCTGCAAATCGTACTCCAATACACTTTCTTTTATATGGGTGTGAATCTGGTTCCGGCTTCCATCTCAGCAATGATTGTGGGTTCGGGCCCATTGTTTGTTGCGCTGGTGGCTCATTTCTCAATTTCCGACGACCGATTAACCCGGACTAAAATAACCAGTATTCTTCTCGGCGTACTGGGCGTTGCCGTAATTACCCTTGGCCGGAAAAGTCTTCCTTTTGGTGCTGAAATATCGTTGCTCGGGGTGGTTTTTCTACTTTTGAATAACCTTACCTCCGGTGTTACCAATGTTGTAATCGCCCGCAAACGGCAAACCATTTCACCAATGAATTTAACCTCGTCATCACTTATAATCGGGGGATTGTCGATGGCACTGATTTCTGTTCCATTTGAGGGACTGCCTCAAAAATCGTTTCCGGCTGAATATTTCATCGCATTGGGTTGGCTAAGTTTTCTGTCGGCTGCTGCGGTTACAATCTGGAATACATTGCTGCGAAGGCAGTCGGTAAAAGTCTCCGAATTGAATGTATGGAAGTTTCTGATTCCGGTTTCAGGAGCAATCTTAAGCTGGATAATTCTGCCGTCAGAATCTCCTGATTTGGTTTCTGTTTCCGGAATGATCCTGATTGGTGCTTCACTGGTTATTTTGAGCCTTTCTGCAAGAAAAGAAAAGGTCTAGTAAATGTCTGGATAATATATAGTTGTGTGGTTCTATGATCCCATTTCTCATGGTCTGTTTACAACTAATAAATCAGCAGGGATATTCTGTCAAACAACATTATTGCCGGTAGTTGTATAAGGTCTTTAATTGCTAACTTAGAAAGCGTTAATTCACCTTAAATCCATATACTAACCGCAGCAAATGTTGCATAAAACCACAATCGTATGAATTCTATTTTTTTAATGGTGCCTGCCGGTTCTATTCTGGCACTAGCTTTTGCATGGTTTTTCTTCAAACAGATGATGAAAGAAAGTGAAGGGACGGATACGATGAAAAAAATTGCAAAACATGTGCGTGATGGAGCAATGGCCTACCTGAAACAACAGTACAAGGTTGTTACAATTGTTTTTATTATTCTGACTTTATTATTCGCAATAATGGCTTATGTCCTGGGAATTCAGAACCCATGGGTGCCATTTGCTTTCCTTACCGGAGGTTTCTTCTCCGGATTATCAGGTTTTTTTGGAATGCGGACCGCAACCTATGCTTCGGCCAGGGCTGCCAATGCTGCTCAGCGTTCGCTGAACGACGGCTTGAAGGTTGCATTTCGTTCAGGAGCAGTAATGGGATTGGTTGTTGTTGGGCTTGGATTGCTCGATATTTCGATATGGTTCTATGCCCTGCAGTTCATAATCGGGGCGCTCGATAATACCACCAACAGCATTATTGCCTCTGATCCTTCGATGAAACTGATTATTATCACCACTACTACTCTTACCTTTGGTATGGGTGCATCAACACAAGCCTTGTTTGCCCGTGTTGGCGGAGGTATTTTTACTAAAGCTGCCGACGTAGGTGCCGACCTTGTTGGTAAGGTAGAAGCTGGTATTCCGGAGGATGATCCACGCAACCCTGCAACTATTGCTGATAATGTTGGCGATAATGTTGGCGACGTGGCTGGTATGGGAGCCGACTTATACGAATCATATTGCGGTGCAATTCTTTCTACTGCTGCGCTGGGTGCCACTGCTTTTGCCAGTATGGGATTCGAAACACAGTTTAATGCCGTAATAGCCCCAATGATCATTGCTTCGGTGGGTATCATTCTTTCTATTCTTGGTATTTTTATGGTGAAAGCCAAGGAAGGTGCCAGTCAGAAGCAATTACTCAGCGCACTTAGCCGTGGGGTTAATGTCAGCTCGGTTGGTATCGCCATTTTTTCATTCCTGATTTTGCGCTACCTGAATATTCCTAATTATCTGGGTATCTGGGGTGCTATGATGGTCGGTTTATTTGGAGGTATTGGTATTGGTAAAATTACTGAATACTACACTTCATCCGGATTTAATCCAACTCGGCGTATTGCCGATGCTTCGAAAACCGGTCCTGCAACCGTAATTATTTCGGGTATTGGAACTGGTATGATCTCTACCGCAATTCCGGTACTTATTGTTGGAACCTCAATCATTCTCGCATTCTTATTTGCAGCTAAGTTCGATTTCTCTCAGATTAGTTACGGGTTATATGGAATCGCTATTGCTGCTGTTGGTATGCTTTCCACATTGGGTATCACACTGGCTACTGATGCCTATGGACCAATTGCCGATAACGCAGGCGGAAATGCTGAAATGAGCGGACTTGGACATGAGGTTCGTCAACGTACCGATGCCCTCGACTCGCTCGGAAACACTACTGCCGCTACAGGTAAAGGTTTTGCAATCGGGTCGGCAGCCTTAACTGCTTTGGCCTTGCTGGCTTCGTATATCGAAGAAATTAAAGTTGCCATTGCCCGTGTTCCTGAAAAAGCAGAGTTGTTTATGCAAAGCATGAATGTTGAAATCCACAAGGCAACAATTCCTCAAATGATGCAGTATTTCCATCTCGATATGATGAACCCACGGGTTTTGGTTGGTGCGTTTATCGGTTCGATGGCTGCATTCCTGTTCTGTGGACTTTCGATGAATGCTGTTGGCCGCGCTGCACAGAGTATGGTTGAAGAAGTTCGTCGCCAGTTCCGCGAAATTGCCGGAATACTCGAAGGAAAAGCTGAGCCCGACTACGCCCGTTGCGTTGCCATTTCAACAAAAGGAGCTCAAAAAGAAATGTTATTCCCATCGTTACTTGCCATTTTAATCCCGATAACCACCGGTTTGATTTTTGGTGTTGCCGGCGTTACCGGACTTTTACTTGGCGGAACTTCAACAGGGTTTATTCTTGCCATTTTTATGGCAAACTCTGGCGGTGCATGGGATAACGCCAAAAAATTCATTGAAGAAGGAAATCATGGCGGTAAAAAATCCGATTGTCACAAAGCCGCTGTTGTAGGCGATACTGTTGGTGACCCGTTTAAAGATACTTCAGGTCCATCGTTAAATATCCTGATTAAACTGATGAGTATGGTTTCGATAGTTATGGCCGGTGTTACTGTAGCATACAGCTTGATGTAATTTATTTTGAAATCATAAAAAGATTGACTGATTAATTACTGGTCAGTTTTTCATAGGAGGCAGCCTCGATTTAAAGATTGAGGCTGCCTTTTTGTTTTGGTCGAGAATTAAGCTGGTAGCACGTTTGAATAGAGTTTCGGGGTAATGATATGAAAGCTTAATGTTAAACGAATGTTAAGAGTTGTTTTCTTGTTGTACAACAGGATTTCCCACGTTTTCATGCAAAAACTATTGATTTTTAGAATATAAGGATGATCGATACTCCAAAGAAAAAAAATGAAAGTTGGGGCCCACTTTTCTCGAAAAACTGAAGGAATAAATAAGAAATTACTTTTAGGTTGGCAAAAATTTAATGCCTGAAATGGCGGGGTATATCCGTTGCAGGCATTTCTTTTTTTTACGAAGCCTCCCTTTATTTAAAGGGGGTTGCCGATGTTAATGTACAATTATGAAAATTATAGAGCAAAAAAACTTAATGACTAAAATAGTATAAACTCACAAAACCAAAATTCTATTTTCTAATTATGAAACGTTTGAAACAAGTACTTCTCTTTTTGGTTTTTCTGGTTAGCTCCGGGACACTTTTGGCCAGCGAAGCCGACCTGAAAATCCCCGACCTTCATGAAGGTCATTATCCTTATTTCTTTAACCTGACAGCATGGCAATTGTTATTTTTTGGTGCCTGGATTATCGTTGGGACCCTTGGAATCAGTTTATTCCTCCGGAAGAAAATTGAAAAACTTCCTGCCCACAAATCGATGCTTGATGTTGCCGATACCATTTACAAAACCTGCCGCACTTATCTGGTTCAGCAAGGGAAATTTCTTGCCATTTTGTTTGGCATTGTTTCTATTGCTATCATCTTTTACCTGATTATGGCGAGCCGGGTTGCCGCCGGCGAGCACAATTCAATCCCGACAATTGTAACCATTATCCTGGTTTTACTTTTCTCGGTTATCGGTATTGTAGGTTCGTATGCAGTGGCCTGGTATGGTGTTCGGGTTAATACCTATGCCAACGCACGTACGGCTTTTGCATCGCTTCGCAAACGCCCATGGGATGTGGTAAATATTCCTTTGCAAGCAGGTATTTCAATTGGTTTATTCCTGATTTCGCTCGAATTGGTGATGATGGTCGTCATCCTACTTTTTGTTCCCCGCGAAATTGTTGGATACTGTTTCCTCGGTTTTGCCATTGGTGAATCGCTTGGTGCATCGGCACTGCGTATTGCCGGTGGTATTTTCACCAAGATTGCCGATATCGGTTCCGACCTGATGAAAATTGTATTCGATGTTAAAGAAGACGACCCACGTAACCCTGGTGTAATTGCCGACTGTACCGGTGACAATGCCGGCGACAGCATTGGCCCTACTGCCGACGGTTTCGAAACTTATGGAGTAACCGGTGTTGCTTTGATCTCTTTTATTACTCTGGCAATTGCCGACGTTCAGCTTCAGGCTAAACTGATTGTTTGGATCTTCGGTATGCGTTTCTTAATGGATATTTTCTCCGGAATTTCGTATTTCATCAATCAGGCTATTTCGAAAAAGAAATACGGCCATCTGCTTGAATTTGACTTTGAAGAACCTCTTACCCGTTTGATCTGGATTGCTGCAACTGCTTGTATCTCTATCAGCTATATTATGAGTTATTTCCTGATTGGCGATTTGGCACATGGACTGTGGTGGAAACTGGCGACAATCATCTCATGCGGAACTCTTGCTGCAGTATTGATTCCTGAATTCACTAAGATTTTCACCAGCTCGAAATCGAAACACGTAAAAGAAATTGTAACTGCCTCTAAAGAAGGTGGTTCGTCGCTGACAATTCTTTCAGGTATTGTTGCCGGTAACTTCTCAGCTTATTGGATTGGAATGTTGTTGACTGGCCTGATGACAGCTGCTTATTTTATCAGCCAGCTGCCTGGAATGGAACAAATTCAGTTTGCAAGTATTTTCTCTTTTGGCCTCGTTGCCTTCGGTTTCCTTTGTATGGGACCTGTAACCATTGCTGTTGACAGCTACGGGCCAGTAACCGACAACGCTCAGTCGGTGTTCGAACTTTCGCAGATTGAACGTATTCCCGGAATTAAAGAAGAAA
>JAJZSZ010000179.1 GCA_021849365.1 Bacteroidota bacterium
GGACCTAAAACAGAAGGAGGGGAAAGCCATGTTTGAAGCCTTATCGTTACTTAGTTTACAGCAATACTGGTGGCTGATTGTTTCGCTGCTGGGCGCTTTACTGGTGTTCCTGATGTTTGTTCAGGGTGGCGAAACCTTGTTCCTGGGACTTGCAAAAAATGAGCAAGAAAAGACTCTGTTGGTCAATTCGCTTGGCCGGAAATGGGAGTTTACCTTTACCACGCTGGTTACCTTTGGTGGCGCGTTTTTCGCGTCGTTCCCGCTGTTTTATGCCACTTCGTTTGGCGGTGCCTACTGGGTTTGGTTCGCTATCCTTATTTCATTTGTCATCCAGGCTGTTTCGTTCGAATTCAGGAAGAAACCCGGAAATTTTCTTGGAGCCAAAACCTACGAGATTTTCCTGTTCATCAACGGGTTGCTTGGGCCACTGCTTATCGGGACCGCCGTAGGAACATTCTTCAACGGCGCCATGTTTAAGCTTGATGATATGAACCGAGTGACCTGGGGGACTTCATTCCGCGGATTGGAAGCTGTGCTTACTTTCCACAATCTGGCGCTTGGACTGGCTGTTTTGTTCCTATCGCGGATTCTGGGTTTGCTTTATTTCATGAATTCGGTGGATAATCAGCAAATTGCTGAACGGGCAAAAAAGGGACTACTTGTCAATGCCGTTCCGTTCCTGGTTTTCTTCCTTTATTTTGTGATTGCCTTATTGTTTAAAGATGGCTTTGTTTACGATCCCCAAACCGGTGTTGTGAGTGCTGCGTCGTACAAATACCTGCACAATTTACTGGCCATGCCGCTGAATACACTCATGTTCCTGGTAGGCGTGGTAGGTGTGTTGTGGGGAATTGGCTCAACTATCCTGAAAGGTGGAAACAAGGGCATCTGGTTTGCCGGTGGCGGCACTGTGCTGACGGTTTGGGCGCTGCTGATTCTGGCAGCCTTTAATAACACTTGTTTTTATCCGTCGATTTTCGATATGCAGTCGTCGCTTCACATTGCAAAAGCTTCTTCGAGCCGGTTTACTCTGGTAGCTATGAGCTACGTTTCGCTGTTTGTTCCATTTGTGCTGGCTTACATCTGGTACGCCTGGAAATCGATGAACAACAAGCCCCTCAGTACTGAAGAGCTTGAACAGGAGCACCATGCATATTAATGGTCAGTTGTCAATATTCAATGATCAATCGATGGTGTTTCAGGCATTTATAATTTATAATTCATCATTTATAATTTGAAACTATGTACTGGAGTTCAATTTTATGGTTTTTAAGCTGGCCTGTAGTGGTTGTCATCAGCTATTATCTGGTCAGGTTTACTGTTACGAAATACGAATCAATTTTGGAGAAGCCTCTGAAAAAGGCCAATCCGGAGAAATAAAAAGAAGTTTAGAACTTTCTTGGTCAAGGATCCGATCTTTTTAAAAGGTCGGATCTTTTTTTACAATCGAATAAAGTACTGACAGAATACAAAACTTATATCAGTCTCACTTTGAAATCAATAAATATACCTTCTGCCAATTAAACTATTTGTTAATCAAATAGTCGAAGGTGGTAATTTAAAATCCTGAATTATGAAAAAAATAGCATTAGTTCTTTTTGTTGCCGTTATGGCAATGAGTTCGGTTTTTGCACAACCCGGAGGAGATCCGGCTGCACGCCTGCAGCGCGAAATTGAAGGTTTAACTACGGAATTGGGTCTTTCAAAAGATCAGGTTACGAAAATTACCCCAATTGTTACTGAAGCACAGAATAAACAACGGGAAGAGTTCGCAAAAATGAGGGAATCAGGCAGTTTTGACCGTGACAAAATGATGGAACTCCGCAACAAGATGCAGGCTGAAACCGACAAACAGTTAAAGGCTATTCTAACTCCGGAACAAGGTGTAAAACTGGATGCTTATCGGAAAAAACAAGCCGAAGAACGGGCAAAACGAATGCAGGGACAATAGGTGAAGGATTAATTTACTTTTTTTTCAATAGACTAAAACCTTCAGGGCAAGATGCTTTGGAGGTTTTTATTAAACGACAAACGCCTCAATCGAGGCGTTTGTCGTTTAATATTTTTTGCAATAAATCTTAGATCGGAATTCGTATCATAAAAATGCCTAGTCCCATAACCGCCAGAGTACAGGCAATAATCAGGGCTCCGTTAACCTTACTCACAATAATGCGGTTGGGTTGTTCACGGTCAGTGAAAATCTCGCGGATTACAAAGAAATAGTAATATACCCCAATAATGGCCATTACAATGGCAAAAATTGACGTAAGCAAAATACCCTGACTAATAGACAGCACAAACACCTGGTACTTGGCCATAAACCCTGATGTAGGCGGAATACCGGCCAGTGACATCAGCAGAACTATGGCAAATATGGCCACCCAAGGTTTTTCTTTATATAGTCCACGGAATATGGCAAGTTCTTCCAGTCCGTCGGAGGCACGTTTAACCAAAATAAAGATGATGAACAGCGGCACTGTAGCCAGCGAGTAAACGAAGGTATAGTATAGCAAGACTGAAGCCGACGAATCGTGCTGCGATAGCATGGCCAGCATCAGGAATCCGCTATGCGAAATGGCCGAATAGGCAAGTAATCGCTTGAAATTTGTCTGTCGCAAGGCCCCCAGATTACCAATAAGCAGCGTCAATCCGGTCATAACCCAAAGAGCTTTTTCGAGCGGAACAGGCAACGGAAGCAGACCCATCCCCAATAAACGGTAAAAGGCTGCAAATCCTGCTGTTTTAACAACCGTGGCCATGAAAGCGGTAACCAGTGTCGGAGCGCCTTCATAAACATCGGGACTCCAGAAATGAAATGGTGCTGCAGCAACTTTAAAAGCAACCCCAATCAGGATAAAAAGCAGACCAACCATTAACATAGGTGGCAACTTCCCGTGAAATTGAGCAATGTATGTTTTAATTTCAGGAAGATAGAACGTGGCTGAAGCCCCGTAAACCAAGGCAATTCCGAAAAGGAAAATGGCTGTGGCAAACGAGCCAAGCAAGAAATACTTGAACGAAGCTTCGTTCGACCGGTATGATAATTTCTTCCCCCCGGCCAGAATGTAAAGCGGAATTGACAGAATTTCGATTCCCAGAAACAGCATGATGAGGTTCGAATACGAAGTCATCAGGAATGCTCCGGAAAGGGCGAAAATCATAAGTGCATACAATTCGGCAACGTAATGCTCCATTCGCCTGTAATAATCTATCCCGAAAAGGAATATCAGGATGGTAATAATCATCATGGAAATGTTAAAGGCGATCGAAAAATTATCGAACAGAATCATGTCGTGAAAATACTTCGATCCTAGTCCCCAGTCTTTTACAGACAGGATAATGGAAATGGCCAGTCCGATCACAGCGACCGGCGATAAAATGGATTTGTTTTTCACAAACCCAAGGTACAGAACGAGTATTCCAAGAACTATCGTAAAAATTAATGCACTCATTTGCTATCAGTAATCAGTTTATTTATCGGGTTAACGGGCAATTTGCGAAACTACATCGGCAACAGGCTTCAGCAGTCCGGCTATGGGTTGTATCGATTTTTCAACCAAATCGAATATGGGTTGAGGATAAACTCCGAGTCCCAGAATCAGAACGATTAACGGAACCAGGATCACATAATCGAGTATTTTTACATCATTCACTTTTTCGAATACGGCTTTCTGACTCCCCAGCATTACACGCTGATAGGCATAAAGCATGTATACGGCTCCCAGGATCATGGTCAATCCGCCAATGGCAGCAAACCATATTGATTGCTGAAATAATCCGGCAATCATCAGAAATTCGCCTACAAATCCCGCAGTCAGCGGAAGTGCAATTGACCCTAGCATTACTATCAGGAACAAAATAGCTAGATTTGGTGCTTTCAGCTTCAAACCGCCCAGCTGCGGAAACTCGGTGGTACCGGTCTTTTCCTTGACGAGGCAGGCTACATAAAACAAAGCGGCGATGGTCACCCCGTGGCTGATTACCTGGAAAGTCACTCCCTGCAAAGCATATTGGTTGCTTACAAAAATAGCGGCAGCCATCAGCGAAATGTGGGCCATCGATGAATAGGCGATCATTGTTTTCAGGTTAGTATGCTTATAGGCAATTACCGAAGCGTAAATCACACCAATCAATCCAAGTATGATGATCATGTTTTGCCAGTATTCAACTCCTTGCGGAACCACTGGTAATATCAGTCGGAAAACGCCGTAAACACCCATTTTGGTCATTACACCGGCCAAAATCATTGCCCCCTGTGTCGAAGCCATTTTATAGGTTGGTGGTTGCCAGGTGTGGAACGGAAACAGCGGCATTTTGATAGCAAAAGCAATAAACAGTATCCAAAATAACCATGTTTGTGTTTGCGCAGGAATATTTAGCTGGCTGAGCGCCGAGAAATCAGTGGTATGCGCGCCGGGAGTCAGTTGATAGAGGTAGATAATTCCGAATAAAAGGAATAAACTTCCGGCGAGTGTATAAATGAAAAACTTCAGGGTAATTGCTTTGCGGTCGTCGCCACCCCAAACGAGAAGTATGAAGTACACCGGAATCAGCGCCAGTTCCCAGAATACATAGAAAAGAAATGCATTCTGAGCCATGAAAACACCGTTTAAAGCAGCCTGAGCAATTAAAATCAGGCCATTCAGCATTGGAATGTTCTTTTGTTCGCGACCGAAACCAGCCATCACCACAAACGGGAAAAGCAAATTAGTCAGCAAAATCATAACCAGACTGATTCCGTCGGCTCCCAGCGAAAACTGAATTCCCAGGAAGTTTATCCATTCAGCGGTATAATTAATATCCTGCGGATTGATAAGCAAAGGCAATGTGATCAACAGGTTGACAATTGTCGAGATTAAAGCTGCGATCCGTGCCGAACTTCCTTGTTTAAAGAAGGGAATGGCGAGCCCTGAAACAAATGGAATTAAAAGTAAAATCAGTAGTATCATGCGATCAAATTAACAGGATAAATACAACAAACAAAAGGATACCGGCAACCATGGCGAAAAGATAGAAACTCATGTTTCCGCGCTGCAGCTTACGGGTTAGCGCTCCCAGTTGCGCGGTCAGTGTTCCTACTTCTTCAACCGCAGGGGCAAGCACCGTCGATTCTACTTTCTTGAAAAGGAAATCGGAAAGATAGCCGAAAGGCTTTTCAAAAACGGCTCGGTAAATCTCGTCGATATAAAATTTGTTGGTAATAACACGGGGCAGGGTGGGCAGCTCAACTTCGTCTCCTGAAGGAATTTCAGCCTTTTTAACGAAGGTTTGGTATGCCCAGTATATTATTCCGGCTAAAAGCACAACCGAAAGCACAATAAGCCCAATTTCGGTTGAATGGCTCATTTCTTCGGTAGCTTTCGATGCCACTGCACTCTGCAGGTAATTACTGAAACTCAGGTTTCCGCCAAAGAGTGCGGGAATATTCAGAAATCCACCAATGACCGATAACACCGCCAAAACCATGAGCGGAACAGTCATTACTTTGGGTGATTCGTGTGGATGTGCCTCAGCCAAACGGTTTTCGCCAAAGAAAACCAGGTAAAACAGGCGGAACATGTAGAAACAGGTAATCAGCGCAGTGCCAAGTCCCAGTGCATACAAAACCGGACTGTGTTCAAAAGCTTTACTCAAAATCATGTCTTTACTGAAAAAACCAGAGAAAGGCGGAATTCCACTGATAGCCAGTGTTGCTGCCAGGAATGTCAGGTAGGTGAGTGGCATTTTGCTGCGAAGTCCACCCATTTTGCGTATATCCTGTTCGCCGCCCATGGCATGAATCACACTTCCGGCGCCAAGGAAAAGCAGTGCTTTAAAGAAGGCGTGGGTGGTTACATGGAATACGGCTGTTGAATAAGCTCCGAGTCCCAAAGCCAGGAACATATAACCCAGCTGCGAAACAGTGGAGTAGGCTAGTACTTTCTTTATGTCGTTTTGCTTCAAGCCAATGATCGCTGCAAAAATGGCGGTTGCCATTCCCAGAACGATAATTAAATCGAGCGTCAGAGGAGCAAGATTGTACAGAATACTTGAACGGGCAATCATGTAAATACCGGCGGTAACCATGGTTGCTGCATGGATCAATGCCGAGACTGGCGTTGGACCAGCCATTGCATCAGGAAGCCATGTGTAAAGAGGTATCTGGGCACTTTTACCCGTGGCGCCAACTAAAAGAAGCAGAGTAATCAGAGTGATTACAGGTGTTCCAATTTGCATAACACCAGCCTGCGAAAATATCTCAGTAAACGTAACGGACTTAAAGGTGAAAAAAAGCAGGATAATTCCAAGAATAAACCCAAGGTCGCCAATGCGGTTCATCACAAATGCTTTCCTTGCTGCGTAGTTATACGCTGGATTTTTGAACCAGAATCCAATGAGCAGGTAGGAGCAGAGACCCACGCCTTCCCAACCAATAAATAAGACTAAATAGTTCGACCCCATTACCAGCAACAACATGCTGAAAGTAAACAGATTCATTTGGGCAAAGAACGAGTTGACGCGGTCGTCATCGTGCATATACCCAATTGAATAAATGTGAATCAATGTTCCAACACCCGTAACAATCAACATCATGGTCAGCGATAAATGATCGATGAGGAAAGCAAATGGAATATTCAGGTTTCCAATGGCAATCCAATTTAAAAGGGTTACGGTAGCGGCATCCTGTCCCGAATTCCGGAGGATAAAAAACAAAGCAACAGAGATCAGGAATGACAAGCCAACCATAGTGCTGGCAATTATTCCGGCCTGATTGTGTTTTAAGCGTTTGTTAGCTATTCCGGTAATCAGGAATCCAAGTAGCGGAAGCGCCGGTACAAGCAGTGCAAGGTTTATATTGGGTATCGATTCTACCATTTCAAACGGTTCAAAAGGTTAATATCTACCGAGTCAACGTTTCGTTTCATCATCACAAGTATCGAAAGTCCGACAGCAACCTCGGCGGCTGCCACAATCATGATAAAAAATACAAAAACCTGTCCCGACGGGTCGGAATGATAGGCCGAAAAAGCGGCTATCAGCAGGTTTACCGAGTTAAGCATAAGCTCGATGCACATTAAAATGATGATCGTATTTCGTCTGAACAAAATCCCCAGCAATCCGGTGCTGAATAATGTCACACACAACATGATGTAGTGTTCGATGGGGATTAGTTGTATGACCGATGTAATTTCCTTCATAATTGATCTAAAATATGAGCCTGAGCTGTTTGAATTCTAATTAAAGTGAGTTTCCAATAACTTCAGGACTTCATTGTTTATTCGTTCAAATATCTATTGTTATATGTTTTATCTTCAGTAAATCAATGTGTTATTCATTTCAGAATGAACATTCTTACATCTTTGTGATTCCATCTTTTTTCCCAAACATAACCGCTCCAATCATAGCCGAAATAAACAGCACTGATGAAACTTCGAAGGGTAAAAGAAATTCATGAAACAAAGCCTTTCCAACTTCCGAGACCAAACCAATCTTACTGGTAAACGGGTACCTAGGGGTAATTTCCAGTGTATGCCGTGTGGCTGCAATCATTACCAGGAAAAATAATCCTCCGGCAACTACCGCAGCAACACGGGTTAGCGAGGTCTTTTGCGGAATGGTGGCCTTATTCAGGTTCAAAAGCATAATTACAAACAGGAACAAAACCATGATGGCCCCGGTGTAAACAATCAGGTGAACAACTGCCAGAAACTGAGCATTCAGTAAAATGTAATGACCAGCCATGGCTATAAAGCACATGATCAGCGAAAGCACGCTGTTTATCGGACTGCGGGAGAATACCACAAACAATCCGCTAACTACCATGATTGCTGAAAGAAAATAAAATAAAAATGTCATTTTTATTTACTATTTAATTATTTGCTATTTACCATTTAAATCACTCATTTTTTTTCTGAATGGTAAATAGTAGATTGTCTAATTGTCAATTATTTATTGTGAGCAAAACGTTTGTTCTGCTTAAATTTCAATACACTTTCGGTCTGCCGTTTCGAAATGTCGATGCGTTTAGCCGGGTCGAGCGGCTCAACTAAACGGTTTTTACCGTACACAAACGGACTTCGCTCGTATTCCGATTCAACAATACGGTCGGTCAGGAAAATAGCCTCTTTCGGACAGGCTTCTTCACAATCGCCACAAAAAATGCATCGTAACATGTTGATTTCGTATACTTCAGCGTATTTTTCTTCGCGATACAAATGTTCTTCACCGGGCTTCCTTTCGGCGGCAATCATGGTAATGGCCTCAGCCGGACAGGCAACGGCACACAAGCCGCATGCTGTACAACGTTCGCGTCCTTCCTCGTCGCGTTTGAGAACGTGATGACCACGGTAAACCTGGCTAAATTCGCGTTGCTGTTCAGGATAACTTATGGTAGCTTTTTTCCTGAAAAAATGTTTCAGAGTAATCGACATTCCCTTTACAATGGCAGGAAGATAAATCCATTCCCAGAAGGTCATCTTCTTCTTCGAAACCACTTTTGATCTGTTTGTCAATGCTTGCATGGCGGGTCCTGTTTATTTAAGTACAGTGAAATAATAATAAGTCGCAGTGGCCAGGATGTTGAAAATAGCCAGCGGCATAAGCTTCTTCCAGCCGAGGTTCATCAGCTGGTCGTACCTGAATCGGGGCAAGGTCCACCTGATCCACATAAACAGGAAAATGAAAAAGAAAATTTTCAGGAAGAAGAACAGTGAGCCAAGCAAAGTAACTGCGTTAGCCGATAGGCCCAACTGATCGATAAATGGCATGTTGTAGCCGCCAAAATACAAGGTGGCGATTACTGCCGACGACACAAACATATTAATATACTCGGCAAACAGGTAAAAACCCAGTTTCATCGAGCTGTACTCGGTGTGATAACCACCAATCAATTCGGTTTCACACTCCGGAAGGTCGAAGGGTGCACGGTT
>JAJZSZ010000180.1 GCA_021849365.1 Bacteroidota bacterium
AGTTAACTGCCGCACTCGATGTGAAATACAGTTTGAATAGCAACCTGACGCTCGATGTAACGGCTAATACGGATTTTGCGCAGGTTGAAGCCGATGACGAATACGTAAACCTGACCCGTTATTTGATGTACTTGCCCGAAAAACGCATGTTTTTTCAGGAACGGTCGAGCATATTCGGATTCAATATGGGGCAATCGCAGGAGTTGTTTTACAGTCGCCGCATAGGGCTGAACAATGGTTGTCCTGTCCGAATTTATGGCGGGGCCCGGCTAACCGGACGAATGGGGAAATGGGACCTTGGAGTCCTCGATATGCAAACCGAAAAATACGATGAAACTCCATCAGAAAACTTTGGCGTTTTCAGGGCCCGACGGCAGGTTTTTAATCAGAATTCATACGTTGGAGCAATGGCTACCACCCGAATCGGAATGAACGGTCAGCATAGTATGGCTTATGGCGCCGATGGTGTTTTCAGATTGTTTGGCGAAGACTACCTCGAGACCCGGTTTGCCCAGACAACCAGTGCCGAAGGCAAGATTCAGGCCGATTCAAAATCAAATTCGTTTGCTTATTTGCGATGGGAACGACGAAACGAGGAAGGATTTGCCTACAATCTAAACTATTCGTATTCGGGACTGAATTTTAACCCAAGTGTTGGTTTCATGTCGAAACTTGGCATTGCCGGAGTTGATTTACGGACACAGTATGGCTGGTTGCCCGGCGAAAAATCGAAATTGCAAAACTTCAAACTGGTGATGGGTTATACGCGAATGCACCGTTTAATCGACGATGGGCTTGAAAATCGTTGGATTAGCGGCGGATTCAATATGATGTCGAAAAGCGGCTGGGCTATAATGACAACGATGTTTCACATGAAAGAGGGAATTCTCAACGAATTCAGGTTGTCGGATAATGCGGTTGTTCCGGCCGGAATTTACACCTATCAGAATTTATTTTCGATGATTTCAACGCCATTTACAAAGCCTGTTGTTCTCGAATTTACCTTTTCAGGCGGTGGATTTTACGATGGTACAAGAACCTCGGTAATGGCCGAGCCAACGCTTAATTTATCCTCCAGTTTTCAGCTGGGAGGGGCGTACAGTTTCAATAAGGTGAAGTTTGACGATCGGAACCAGCAGTTTACCAGTCACCTTGCCCGGATTAAGTTTTTGTACATGTATAATACAAAACTGTCGATCAGCTCCTTTGTCCAGTTCAACAGTGTAAATAATATCCTGATTGGCAATTTAAGATTGAGATATAATCCACGCGAAGGCAACGATTTTTTCCTGGTTTACAACGAAACAAGACCGACTTCGGGTTATCAGTTTGGGGAAGCTAACCATGTTCCGTTTCTGAACCGTATGGTTTTGCTGAAATTTGTGCACACGTTCAAAATTTAGAATCCTCTTGAGATTCATGGTGAATGACAGGTGAAAATTGACCAAAATTCCTAGATTTGTTGTCAGAATAATTAAACCATTAACTTAATTCATCATGACTAAACGACTATTTATCGTATTGCTGTTTCTGTCGGTGACCGGATTTATTGCGAAAGCACAGCAGGGAGAGCGGCCGGGTCCAAAACCGGCACCCGAAACCAACGAAAAATTCAAAGTTGGTATGGCAGGATATTCTTTTGTCAAGTTAAACGACCTGGATAAATCGCTTTCGATTATGCAGCGGGCTGATGTTCATTATCTCTGCATCAAGGATTTTCATTTGCCTTTTAAAAGTACTACTGCCGAGATTGCAGCCTTTCATGCCAAGCTGAAAGAAAAAGGTGTAACCGGCTATGCTGTTGGTCCGATTTATATGAAATCTGAGGCAGAAATTGACAGCGCTTTTGCTTATGCCAAACGAGTTGGTGTAAAGCTGATTGTTGGAGTTCCGAACTACGAGCTTTTGCCATACGTTGACAAAAAAGTGAAGGAATACGACTTCCATTATGCCATTCACTTACATGGCCCGGATATTAAGATTTATCCTGATGCTCAGGATGTATGGGATCACGTAAAAGATCTGGATCCGAGAATTGGCATGTGTCTGGATATTGGCCACGACACACGCAATGGAAAGGATGCTGTTGCTGACCTGAAAAAATTCAGTTCAAGAGTTTTTGATATTCATATTAAAGATGTTACCGGAAACACAAAGCTGGGTTACTCTATTGAGATTGGTCGTGGTGTAATTGATTTTCCGGCTTTTGTCAGAATGCTGCGTGAGGTTGGTTATACTGGCGTTTGCAGTTTAGAGTACGAACGTGATATGGCCGAGCCTTCGATGGGTATTGCCGAATCGCTTGGTTATTTCAGAGCTGTTATTGCCAATACGAAATAAAATATTTCTTTGAAAGTTGAAAAGGCCATAAAACCCAAGGTTTTATGGCCTTTTTTATCTGTGTTGAAACCAGTTCCTGAAATCAGATTTCTTAGAGTTCCGGTTTCTTGATAATAATGTCTTTCTTATCAAAATCGAAGTAAAAGCGCGTTCCAACGTTAACCTGGGTTTTAAATTTCAAGTCGCTGCCCAGTAATCTGACCAATCCTTTGCTGATTGCCAGTCCCAACCCAAAACCTTTGTTGCCCACAACCATATTTTTCCCTTTAAAAAATGGTTTGAAAATATGGTCTTTACTCGATTCTTCAATTCCACATCCCGAATCTTCAACAAATAGCTCAATACCCGTTTCGGTTTCTTCAAATCCAAAATGAATGAATCCTTCAGGTGTGAAAAAGAATGCGTTATTCAATAAGTTCCGGAAGATGTGTGTAAGTCTTACCGAATCGGAAATCATATCGACTATTGGAGATTTCTCGTCGTTAATTAATTTGAACGATACGTTTTTCCGAAGTTCCTTCAGGTCGGATTGCTGATACTCGTAGTAAAGCAGGTCAAGTAAATTATTCAGATTGAAACGCTTTGTGGTGATTTCAAATTGATTCTCCTGAATCTTTGAAATGTCCATAATGTCATTGATGAGTTTAAGCAAATCACCGCCGTTTTTAGTCAGATTTTGAGCAAAAACTTTCTTTTCCTCAGTAGTGAACGAATCGTCGAGAATAAGCTCACAAAAGCCTAAAATGCCATTCAGAGGAGTGCGGATTTCATGCGACATGTTGGAAATAAAAGCAGATTTAAGCAAATCAGCTTCCTCGGCCTTTGATTTCGCCTGAGTCAGGCGTTTTTCAACTTCTTCTTTTTTATGAATTTCTTTTCGGATCAGGAAAAAAAGCAAAACAGAAGTTATAACCACAAAAAACCAGCCTTTGTAAGTTTGCATAACGGTTATCGAATCGGCTGATTTTACGGTTAAATATATGAATTGGTCAGAAAACAGTATCCATAGGAATCCTATTGCTAAGTATAACAGGGTTATTTTTATGGCAATTCTGTTTTTCATTTTTAATTCCTGAAAATTAAATACTTATTGGTTCTTGCTGAATTTTGGATAATAACTAAATGTGATCCTTTTTTAACCAATATCTTTGTGTTCAGAAAAAAGCATCTGGCTGGCCAATTAATAGTGAAATATATGAATTTAGTTTTAACAGACAATGGATGGAACGATGAATCCGAATACCTGGCATCATTTTTTCAGTCGGAGAGGACTGTTTACGAAGTTATTCGCGTAATTGATGGTGTAGCTCTTTTCCTTGAAGATCATTTTCTGCGGCTTCAAAAATCGATGCGCATCCAGCAACTTGCGCTTGGAATGTCTCTTGCTGAATTCAAAAGGAATATGGAAGAACTTTGTCTGAAAAATCAGCAACTCCATGGAAATGTAAAATTTGTTTATTCCATTTTCAGGAACGAAGAACATTGGGCTTTTAGCTTTATACCGCATAGTTATCCAACGCAGGCCGATTATAAAAATGGGGTGCCTGCCGGTCTGCTTTTAGCCGAGCGTCAGAATCCCAACGCCAAAGTTGTGCAGCAGGAAATTCGGGACAAAGCCAATCAAATGATGGCACAAAATAGTCTGTACGAAGTTTTGCTGGTCGATCGTGCCGGGAAGATAACCGAAGGAAGCCGCTCAAATGTTTTTTTTGTAAAATCGGGCGTGTTTTACACCGCGCCCGCGTCAATGATTTTGGAGGGAATTACCCGGCAGAAAGTATTGAATTGTCTGAGAGAACTTGGTTTTGCAGTTGTTGAAGAGGCTGTTTTAAAAGATGATATTGACAGTTTTGATGCCGCTTTTATTACCGGTACTTCGCCCAAGGTATTGCCCTTAAATTCAATTGGCAAACTGACGTTTGATGTTCGGAATGATGCTGTTTCCCGATTGATGGAAAAGTACAATGAAATGATCGGGGATTATATCCGGAGTCAAAAGCGGGGAGCGTAGTTTTATTTTCATGAATATTCGTCTAAGTACCTAAGTTATCCTTTGCCGTTGACTTTAGTCAACGGTTAGAAGAATGACCAACAATCCGGGCTTTAGCCCAAAAATACTGTGGCTAAAGCCATTGGGTTTGATGATCATTCTGTCCGTCTGCTGAAGCAGACGGCAAAGGATATCATCGCAATTTTCGTCTGATTAGGAATTCTATGGGATATTCAATTTTCTTTTTCCTGCAACCAGTTTGTCATGCCCGGGCGAAGTACAAAACGACGGTGCCGGTTGTCAGTGCGGATTTCCAGTTTTTCTTCTTCAGAATAAGGCGTCCGGAAATAAATGTTGTAAGCGGCAGGGTAAGGTGTCAGCAATTTTTGTTTTTCCCCGGGCGGAAGTACAATTCCCATAATGTCGCAGTAACCTGTTTCTTTCCAGACAATGTCGGTCACCATATTGACAATGAGTGTGTCGGCCGACTCGTTTATAATGCTGATCCGTTTAAAGGCCCGTTCACTTTGAATGACTTCGTATTCCGTATTTAATGCGCCGGAAATGAACATATTGGCAAAACTGAGCAAAACATCGCCCACATTGGTACCTGTACGGTTGTTGCGCATGTCGTGCTGCCGTTCAATGCTTTGCGCGTCGGTAAGGTAACGGGTGCTGGTGCAGCCGCCACTACAAGCGACGACTGACAGCACCAGTAATATAACAGAGTTTTTACGCATTAAATTTGGGAATAATCGGTAGGCGTGAGGAATTTTTTCCGCACCTTGCTTACGGTATCGGCATAAATTGCCTTGCCCGACATGGTTTTCCATTCCGGACTATCGCTGAATTTCTTCCAGTTGGCATCACGCTCCTCCATATCTTTAAACCACAGCATATACATCAATGCTGGCATCATTTTTCCAGCAAGTATTTTGCTGAAGAATACAGTTTGAAGTCCCACTTTGTCGAATAAATTGATCTCCTCGTCATTGAACATGGCGATTTTTCTACGGGCAGCATCTTCGTTATAGCTTTCGTAGGTGCGCAATTCAAGCAATCCGCGGCTTTTATCGGGCATTCTCAATTGCGGAACTTTATCAAAAGCTTCGGTTAAGAAGGTTTCGTAACGCTCGAAAACTGGCTTGGCTGCAGGAAGTTCTAAGTACGTTTTGGCGGCTGTCAGGTATTCAGCGTTGGTTGTCAATTCTTTCTGAACCTGAAAATAGACTTGTGCCGATGGATAAACAAAAATGGTGTAAAGCTTTGGCGGATCTTCCTTGTCGTATTCTTCAAAAGCCCCGAGTTTAACACCAAACTTGCCAAACAGTGGCATCAATGCTTCGGAAAAATAGGCTTTCATCGTGTTTTTTGATCCACCGCCTGTAAGCTGATAAATACGGAACTCGTAAAATTCTTTATCCTGAACGGGTAGGTTTGTTGCGGAGGCAATTCCTCCGGTAGCTGCCACAGCTGCTACGGCTGCCGAGCTTTTCAGAAAATTTCTTCGTTGCATAATGGTTTAAGATTTAGTTTGGCTAAATGTAAGCATTTTTAGAAAGGCTACGTAATTTTTGCGGATAGATAACTAATCCATGTTTACAGCTGCTGTTGCTGATTTGTAATCAACACCTCTTAATTGTGGATCTGTGATCCGGTTCAAATCAAAAACTAAAAAGTGCCATTTTAGCGTTCGCCATTCTTACTCATATCCCGATGAGTCGGTGGATTCTTCAATGCCTTTTTTACAACATCAGTAACAGAATCAACAGTTATTTCTTTCTTTTTGCAGTACTTGCTTCCAAGCCAATCCTCAAGTAATTTCGAACCTTTACTTGCATTACATGACATACAACAAAGAGCGATATTGTCTGTCCCATTTATTCGAATGTCATTTACAATATGCTCCCATGATGGTTTGTCTTTTCTGGAATTGTTTTCAGTCGAAAATACTATACCACAATAAACACATTTAATATCCCTTTCTTTTACAATGTCTTCTGTATTTTTCGGTATTCCCCATCGATTTGCCATATGCTTACAAACTAATTGTCTTCCTCGAAGAAATCATTATCCAATTCTTTTACTTCGTAAACAGCTTTTACCTGTATCCCAACATTATATTGATGCATTAGGTCTACTAGCTTAACACCATCAATCAAAATTATCGTATGATGTGCATCATGGGCTTTCTTTATTGCACCAGCATCAAATGAAGACGTTGTAACAAAAACACCTTTCTGAGTGTCTCCACTCATTGCTCCGATAAAATTTCGAATTTCTTTTTCCCGTACTTTATTTTCACCATATCGTTTCGCTTGAATGTAGATTTTATCTAACCCTAGCTTATCCTCATTAATTATTCCGTCAATTCCACCATCGCCAGTCTTTGTTGTTTCTACAAAATCACCATATCCCATTTTTTTGAGCAGAATAAGAATCACTTTCTCAAAGTAAAATGGATCTATTTCCTTAAGTCTATCTAACAATTCACTTTTAACTTGGTGATCAATTTGATTAAAACCCTCATCAATCAAATCTTGAGGTGAAGAATTTCCCATTATTGTAGGAGTTGATACTTTTTTTGAGTTTTCCTCATTATAGAATTCGAGGTAATTTTCTGAACTTTCGACTTGTTTCAAAGTCAAATCCGATAAACTTTGATTTTTTCCTTTCTCAGTAATTCTTACAAACCCTCTTTTGGGAAATTCAATATAACCGCCTTTTTTCAGATATGATTTTCCCCAAGCAATTCTGTTTATTATAAGAATGTCTCCACTCTTGGTTTTTTCCTCTAATTGCTCTTTTGAGAGTCCAGAATAGAATTGATCAATTACTTTTTGATACATTTCTCTAGCTTGTAGAGTTTCTCCATTTTCTAACACTTTCAAAATCGGAATGAAAGTCTCATGAAATTTTGGTATTTCCATATATAGTTCTTGTTACGGTTCTGTGATAATTAAGGACAACGTATATTGTGTATAATCCCTTTGTTTATTTCTTCTTTGACATTATTAAAGAGATGCGTTCATTCCTCTAATTTGAAAGGATCAGAACAGGTGTTATTTACTCTGCAACAAAGTCTCCGGTTTTCCCAAATTTACGTTAACCAGCCGTCAAATCCAATATGTTTAGTATTAATTTTATTTTGAGGAAAGTTTCCGCACGATTGAATCGTGTGGCATATTAGATCTGTTTCGTCGTCGGCCAATGTTTCCCTGTCGTATGACCATGCTCACCTGTCGTTGGTCATTGATTGCCTGTCAGATGGCTATGATTGCTCGTCATCGGTCAATGATTGCCTGTCATCAGCCAATGTTTGCTTGTCAGATGGCTATGTTTGCCTGTCAGATGCCAATGATTGCTAGTCAGATGGCTTTGATTACCTGTCACCGGTCATTGTTTGCCTGTCAGATGGCTCTGAATACTCGTCAGATGGCTTTGAACGCTTGTCAGATTGCTCTGATTGCTTGTCAGATAGCTTTGAACGCTTGTCAGATGGCTCTGATTGCCTGTCACCGGTCATTGTTTGCCTGTCAGATAGCTTTGATCACTTGTCATCGGGCAAATATCATTCGTCTTCCTTTAAATATTGCCTGTCATCCATCAAATATCGCTCGTCGTTGGGCGCGATAGCTGGGTCGGTGGCCCATTTGTGCCTTCGTGCCTTTGTGGCAAACAATTCAGGCAAAAAAAACTCCGAAGTAAGATTACTCCGGAGTTTTCAGTATTAACAGCTGGATTTTATTCCAGTCCTATATGGATGGTTTTTTTATTCAGCAGTTGCATAGCTGGCAGCAGCCATTCTGGTATAGCTTGCATATCTCCATTTCGCATTGTCTTCGGCTGCAGCAAATAACTGATCAGCAACTTCAGGGAATGCTTTTTTCAATGAAGTATAACGTACTTCGCCATTCAGGAAGGCCTGGAATTTCGACCAGTCTGGTGCGTTCGAATCCATTACGAATGGGTTCTTACCTTCTTCTTCCAGAAGTGGGTTGTAGCGGTACAAACTCCAGTATCCACTTTCAACAGCCAGTTTTTCTTCTTGCTGCGATTTACCCATCGATGCTCTCAAACCGTGGTTGATACATGGTGAGTAAGCAATGATCAGTGATGGTCCCGGATAAGCTTCAGCTTCGCGGATGGCTTTCAGGTATTGAGCCTGGTTTGCACCCATTGCAACCTGTGCCACATATACATATCCGTATGACATAGCCATTACGCCAAGGTCTTTTTTACGGATGCGTTTTCCTGAAGCAGCAAATTTAGCTACAGCACCAACCGGAGTTGATTTCGATGCCTGACCACCAGTGTTTGAGTAAACTTCGGTATCCATTACCAGAATGTTTACGTCGGCACCCGAAGCCAAAACGTGATCCAAACCACCGTAACCGATGTCGTAAGCCCAACCGTCGCCACCGAAGATCCATTGTGATTTTTTCACCAGGTATTGTTTCAGGCTAACGATTTCTTTAGCGTAAGCAGCAGAGCTTCCGGCCAAAACTTCC
>JAJZSZ010000181.1 GCA_021849365.1 Bacteroidota bacterium
TGTATACCAATCGGCATCGCAGGCCATTGAAAATGCCACCAAAGCCGGGTTGATTACCGGCGTGGCGATCAGCGTGTGCAAATCGAACCTCGAAATGGCGATGTCGCCTGAATTTATCAACGGACTGATCGACAAAGGTGTGGCCTATTTATGGTACTACATTTACCGTCCGGTGGGGCCAAACCCGAATTACGAGCTGGCGTTGAGTCCCGATGAAATTCGGCAGTTGCGTCAGCACATGGTGGATGCCCGCCTGAAATACAGCATCGCTATCATCGACACCTATTGGAATGCCGATGGCGTGGGTATGTGTCCGGCTGCTGAAGGCTTGAGCCATCACATCAACGCTTCGGGTTATGTGGAGCCTTGCCCGATCATACAGTTTGCTGCTGAAAACATCGCAGAAAAACCGCTCGATCGCTTGTATGCTGAATCATCGTTTTTGAGTGATTTCCGCAGCAGTATTCAACAAAAAACCAAAGGTTGCGTTGTGATGGAAGATCCGCGCTGGCTGGCTGAATTTGTGCAAAAACATGAGGCAAAAAATACTTCAGGACGAAAGGATGAGCTTTACAAGTTGGCCACCGCTCCTGAAACATTCAGTCACGGTTCCTGCGAAGTGATTCCGGAGAAAAGCCGGATTTACCGCTTTGCCAAGAAGCGGGCGTTCTTCGGATTGGGAGCCTATGGATAATTGACAATTTGACTATTTACTATTGACGATTTTAGGAAAAGCAATATTAAATCGTAAATATTTGAAGGGGGTTAAAGAAAATATATTGCAGGTTCCGGAAAAGGCGTTGGTGCGAAACCGGTTGAGAAAGGCGGCCCGTAAATTGGTTGCCGAACGGGGTATTTTGCCTCCGGCCAGTTTCGAATTTATCCAGCAGATGGCCGACGAAATCATCGTGCTCACGGGGACTGATGCGGCTTTTCGTGAATTTGCCATGGTGGTCAGCGGAAACGAAATCTGGCGCTCGGTGGTGGCTGCCACGCCATACAACCGCCGCTTGCTTTTGTTGCCACAATGCCTGAAAAACAACAGTTCGTGTCATGCTGAAATCGACGAATTGGGACTGATTTGTGCCGGGTGCCAAAGTTGCCAGATCGATTCGATTTTGCAGAAAGCTGAAACGCTGGGCTATGCTTCGCTTGTGGCCGAGGGAACGACGGTTGCCATTAGTCTGGTGCAGGGCGGAACAGTCGATGCCGTGATTGGCGTGACCTGCATGTCGGTGCTGCAAAAATCGTTTGAAACGGTTGCCCGCGCCGCAGTTCCGGTGATCGGCATCCCGCTACTTTTCGAGGGTTGTGCCGAAACCGATGTCGATAACCGCTGGCTCGACGATGAACTGACCAATTTCAAGGAAAACAAAGATTTACAACCGATATCGGTCTCCGGGCTGAAAGATAAAGTGAACGGTTTTTTCACCGAAGAAGCCCTCACACAAATTCTTGGTCCGGTGAATGATTTGACGACTCAACTCACCATCGAATCGATGCTCACCGGCGGACAGCGCATCCGTCCGTTGCTTACCGCGCTGGCCTACTCGGCTTATGCTGCCGAGGTTTCCGAAGAACTGCTTTTACAGCTTTCGGTGGTGGTGGAGTGTTTCCACAAAGCCTCGCTCATTCACGACGACATTGAAGACAACGACGATTTTCGCTACAATACCGAAACCATTCACAAGCGTCATGGCATCCCGGTGGCCATCAACACCGGCGATTTCCTGCTTGGGAAAGGCTATGAATTGCTGGGAAAACTTCCACTTGAACCAAAAGTGATGGCGGCTTGCTACCAGTTGGTGGCGCAAGGGCATGTGGCTTTGTCGGTTGGACAGGGTGCCGATTTGCTGGCCAGTTCGAAAAATGCAGTGCTACCGCTTGAAGAACAACTAAAAATTTTCGAGCAAAAGACCGGCTCTGCCATATTGGTGGCGCTTTTGCTGGGGGCTACGGCTGCCGGAGCGTCGGAGAACGATCTGCAAATCCTGAAAAAATTCTCGGCCTGCTTCGGGATGGCTTACCAGATCAAGGACGACCTGAACGAATACCGCGAATCGAACGAACATACGCAGGTGGCCGATTATCCACTGATGCTTTCCATGCTTTCTGAAAACGCATCGGATTTGCCGGTTGAGGATATTCAAATTGCCTACGCGCGAAACGACAAA
This sequence comes from Bacteroidota bacterium, assembly GCA_021849365.1. Taxonomy (GTDB): domain Bacteria; phylum Bacteroidota; class Bacteroidia; order Bacteroidales; family Prolixibacteraceae; genus Aquipluma. The sequence continues at coordinate 2,175 of JAJZSZ010000181.1, forward strand.
CAACAGGTTGCCGATTGGATGGGAACTCACCAGATTGTGAAAAAGGCAGAAGAACTTCTATCGGAATATACTGCAAAAGCCTACAATCAGCTTGATCAGTTAACCAACCTGCGCCTGAAACTAAGCCTATACACCGTGCTTGGAAAGATATTCTGATTTGCAATGAATCAGCTACCCACAAATATTCCATTTTACCTGCAAATGGTTTCGCTTTTGCGAAAAGCACTGGACTTGCTCGACGAACAAGGTCGTTCAGAAGTTTTTCAATTCCTGAAAAGTCAGCAAAATGTGGATGGCGGCTTTATGGATCGTGGCGGACGATCGGATTTGTATTATTCGTTGTTTGGAATGCTATTGCTAAGAGCAATGGAGACCGGAGACCGGAGACTGGAGACCGAGATTGTGCATGAGCCTGTAGACAGGAGCTCTCAATTTGGAACCTGGAATTTGGAACTTGAAACTAAGTTGAAGTGTTTTGTTGAGCGTCAATCGTCAAGTCAAGTTCCTGGGTTTATCGAACAATGTTGCCTGGCTTTGTTGCAGAAAGAATTGAGAATAAACAGGATTTCGAGGACTAAAACATTGCTAAAACTGAGCCGCTCGTTTTGGAAAGAACGTTATTCGATCAATCTTTCGTACCGTAGTTTTGTGCTATTCCTCACGCTGGAGGCAGTTTTGCCATTTCGAGGGTTGTTGCAGCGATTTTCAGGAAAAATGCTGTCGCGCGTTGAGGTAAACGAACACTCGCCTTGTTCTGAAATTGCGGCGAAAGTATTTCTCTTGAAAATGTTGGGAAAAGTTGGTTCTGACGAGCAGCAACTATTAGTGTCTTTTGCTTCCGAATCGGGCGGATTCCGGGCTTTTCAGCATTTGGAACAGGCCGATATGCTTTCCACGGCAGTAGCATTGTTCGCACTTAAAAATGCTGGTTGCGATTTAAGGTTATTGACTCCCGGTTGTCTTGATTTTATTCAGCAAAATTTTGTCGATGGTGCTTTTCTTTCAGGAGATGGCGACCAAACTACCGACTTGGAATACACTTTTTACGGGCTGCTGGCGCTCGGAACGTTAACCAGATAATTCTTATTTTAGTTTTGTAATATATCTTTTGTTAATAATTTTAAAAAAAACTTAAATTTATTCAGGAAATAAATTATGTTTTGATTATTAATAAACAACCAAATGAAAAAGTTAGTTCTTTTTTTTACGGTGATGTTATTGTCACCTGCTCTTTTTTCTCAGGAATATAAGTTAAGTTTTGCAGGGAAAGGTTCAAGTACAACAGTTGGTAGTGTTGTTGTAGAAAATCTTACTCAAAACAAATCAATTACTATCACAGGTTCTGAAATTCTTCATCTTGCGGCCACGATTACCGGAGTTAATAATGTTGATGCTGAATCAGACAAATTAGTGGTTTCCCCAAATCCAATAGTAGATGAAGGATTGGTAACATTTTATGCAAAAAACGAAGGTCTTGTTTCTGTTGAATTATCTGAAAGTTCAGGTCGATTAGTATTTAGAAAGAATTACTACCTATATCCCGGGATGAATTCGTTAAAAATATCTGAATTGGGGAAAGGGATTTTTATTGTGAATATAAATTCAAAAACATATTCATATTCAGGGAAGATGGTGAGTTTAAAGAAAGGTAATGTTTCTGTCAGTTTCCCTGTAGTTGAGTCTTTGGGTTCGAATTCGTCTACAGGTCAATCCTTGAAAAGTGTTTCTACCGAGAAGTATTTAATCTTCAAAAAGGGAGATGTTTTGAAAATAACTGGTACATCCGGTGATTATTCTACTGTGGTGGGAGATAGTCCGACAGAGGATAAAACAATAACTTTCAATTTTATTCCATGCGTTGATGGCGATGGGAATAATTATCCTATAGTGCAAATTGGCAACCAGGTTTGGATGGGAGAAAATTTACGTGCCTCAAAATTGAATGATGGGACTGAAATTCCAAATATTACTAAAGATTCTGAATGGGGAGCTTTAACGACACCAGGTTATTGTTGGGCAAATAATGATGCTGCCAATAAAAGCCCATATGGCGGTCTTTATAATTGGTTTGCTGTAAATACAGGAAAATTGGCGCCCAAAGGCTGGCATGTACCTACTGATAAGGAATGGACTGATTTAATTGTTTTTCTGGGTGGAGATCCCTTGGGTTTTGGTGGTTGGGTTGTTTGTAAACTACAAGAGACTGGTAATGAGCATAGAGAACTATATTCTTTTAATTCTTTTAATGCAACAAACGAAACTGGATTCTCTATGGTCCCAAATGGAATTAGGTCAGGAGAATCAGGTACTACAGGATGGTTTTTAGGTTTTAGATCATATGCCAATTTGTGGACAACGACTAATGGAGGAAATTATCCTGAATCAGAGATTGCTTATTGCAGATATGTGCAAAACGATATTATGTCAATGGTATCAAATAAAAAAAATGGGATGGCTGTACGATGTATAAAAGATTAATTTTATGAATTAATTAATATTTAAATTTATTAATGCAAAAGCTACTGATTGATGTATTTCAGTAGCTTTTTTCATTGAAGTAAATTCTCCTATACAGCTAACCAAAACATTGTTTTTGTATCTTGCAATTACTCTTTCATATATGATTACATCAATTCAAGAATCATTCTCTGAACTCAGTGCTCTTCTTCTCCAAAAGCGAAATGCCGATGGATACTGGGATGGGCGGCTTTCGTCGAGTGCGTTGGGCGTGGCAGTTGGAGTCACAGCTTTATACTTTTTTGATAAAAAAGAGAATGCATCGGAAATGGTTTTAGGCTTGAATTGGTTGAATCAAAACATCAATGCAGATGGCGGTTTTGGCGATTCGCCTACCAGTCGGAGTAACGTAAGTACGAGTTTGCTGTGTTTTGCGGCTGCAAAAGTAACATCCGCCGATCATTCGAATACTGGACTGATTGGTAAACTTGCAGGTTATTTGAAAGCACAAAATATTGATATCAATTCGGAGCGGTTAATTCAGTCGATTCTTGATTTTTACCAAACCGACCGCACTTTTTCAGTTCCTATCCTAACCATGTGTGCTCTTTGTGATGTGCCCGGGAAAGAGGCTTTTGAGCGTATTCCTCAATTGCCATTCGAGTTGTCGTTACTGCCCCGTTCGTTCTACCGCGCATTAAATCTGAGTGTTGTTAGTTATGCCATTCCGGCTTTGATTGCGGTTGGAATAGCCATATTCAAGCATAAGGAACGTCAGAATCGATTAGTCCGAATTATTAGGCAAACGGCCGTAAATAAATCGTTACGCTTGCTGCGAAAGATTCAGCCAGAAAGTGGGGGCTACCTAGAAGCTATTCCGCTCACAGCTTTTGTGAGTTTGTGCCTTATTGAATCGGGGTACCGTGATCTGGAAGTAGTTCGCGATGGAATCAGCTTCCTGAAACGGACACAGCGCGAGGATGGTAGTTGGCCGATTGATGTTGATCTTTCAACTTGGGTAACTACTCTCGCGGTGAAGTCGGTCAGGAATTCTCCTGAAGTGCTGACTTCCGAAGAGAAAATCCGAATCACCAATCATTTGCTGGCAATACAAAATAAGCAGGTTCATCCTTTCAATGGAACTCAGCCTGGAGGGTGGGGGTGGACTCATTTTTTAGGCTCAGTGCCCGACGGAGACGATACACCGGGCGCAATTCTGGCTTTGCTGGCCTTGAATCAGGATAATCCTGCGCAAGTAAAGCAGGCGGTGATGAATGGATGCAACTGGCTTCGGTTGCTTCAGAATAACGATGGAGGATTTCCTACTTTTTCGCGGGGCTGGGGCAAATTGCCGTTCGATCAAAGTTGCTCTGATTTAACCGGTCATGGGTTGCTTGCCATAGCAAAAACCGACGACGCTTTTAAAGATTCGCTCAGCAAGAAGGAGCATTTGCGCTTCAAAAAGATGTTTGTAAAAGCATTGGTTTATTTACGCAAACATCAGTCAATAGAAGGTTTTTGGCTGCCTTTATGGTTCGGCAATCAATCGACTTCCGATCATACCAATCCGGTTTATGGAACTGCCCGCGTGGTGGCTTACCTGAATGAAACATTGAGAACACGATTGGGAGAAGAGTTTGAGCACATTCTGAAACTGATGATTGAAGACGGATGTCGCTATCTTGTTTCGGTACAAAATGTGGACGGGAGTTGGGGCGGTGGAATGAATATATCAGGAAGTATTGAAGAAACTGCACTTTCAATAACTGCCATTTGCAAGCATGGATTTCAGGAAGAAAGTCAAAAGGGACTCGGCTGGCTGACACAAAAAACAAAATCCGACGGTTTAGTTGTCTCACCCATCGGATTGTACTTTGCTTCTTTGTGGTATGATGAAGAAATGTATCCGTTAACAGCTTTTTTGGAATGCCTCTCGGCTGTTAAAGAATTGGAATAGGCGCTATTTCACAACCACAGCCGGGCTCACCTTAATTTCCATCAGGTAGCCTTTGCATATCCCTTTAACTTTAACCGGTTGGCCGAGTTGAAGCTCCTGAATGACAGTCTGGTTCGATTTAGCCCACGTACTGTCTAATTGGCAACTAATCCCCTGCATTTCATCTTCCAAAACCAAAATGTTGGTTCCGTTTTCGAGCTTGTTTTTAGCAACAAGTTTCCCTGAAATTTCAAGTACTTTTTCGCTGTATTTGGTGGTTGCTGCAGTCTCGTTCTGCTGAAATTCATTCATCAGATCAGGGGCGTTAACTTGAAAATCAATATTCAATTTACTGATTTCAGCATGCGGTTTAAAAAACATTTTCAGGCCAATTCCGGCACCAGCAAGAATGGCTATCACGATAATTCCGATAATGTATCTGGCTTTCATTCGTATAAATTGTCTTTTGTTCTAATAAACTTTTGAACGTACTCATGGAATAGCCATCTATACATTTGTGATTTGTATGAGCTTTTGCTCTTATGGCTATTTCATTCGCTATTGTCCGTAAGGTTGATATTCGGCTTTTACAGTTACTTCCATTTGCTTCGCAATTTTGTCGCGCACCAGTGATGGAATGGCTATGCCATAATCTTCAGGAGTTACTTTGAATTTAGCAGTTCCAACGAGTTTCCCATTTTCCATCCCAAGTTTCACCGGAACGGTAATTGTTTTGTCAACACCATGAACCGACAGGGTACCCGTTACTTTTACTTCTGCTGCAGGGTTTTTAAGCATTTCTTTGTTGAAACCTTCTATTTTTCCGGAGAATTTGGCTTTGGGGAATTTGGTGCTTTCCATATAATTCTCGTTAAAATGTTCTTCCATTAACGCACGTTTGAAATGGAAAGTGGTCATCAATGCCTGAAAAGCGATCTCGCCGGTTTCGGCATTCAGTATGGTGACTACTTCATTACTCTCTCCCAGAATATCTTCCATGGGTGTTGATGAATAGAATGAGATGTAAGTGTTTTTTGCAATATACTTCTCTTGGCCGAATGCGCTAACCGATGCTCCAAGCAGGATCAGCAGTAAAAAGTTTCTTACCATTTTTTATCGTTTTGAAATGAAAATACTCGTGAAATATTGAATCCGAGGTGAATACCACCATCTCCCCATTTATCTGTTGTTTTAGGAATAAAGGTGCCTTCACGCATACCCTGAGAATTGGTCAGCATAATCTGGAAAACGTGACCGCCGGTTTCAATGTCAATCCCCAAAGAGGCTGAATTGTAATATCTGGTAGCTGTGAATTTGTTGTTCGGATTGTATGCGTAATAGTATTCGGCATTGAGCGATAAGCGTTTACTTAATTTGTAACGGGCGCCTGCGCCACAAGCAAAAATATCGTTGGGATCTAGCTCGGTAGCCACCAAATTACGATGAATGTAGGTTGGCGAAAGCTGAAACGAGAAGTTGTCATTAAACTTACGCGCTATTAATAGCTGACTCACATAAGTTACTCTTGACGAAAAATAATTTTTTGCCCCTTCCGGCCTCACCGGAAATTTTAAAGTACTTATTTCTACTGAAGTCATGTAACTCAACGAAACAGGCATCACCTTGGCTCCTGATGATTGTCGTAATATCTTGAACTTCGAAAAAGCATCGTAAGTTTTGTTGTAGCTTCCGCGTCCAACTCCGATCATCCACCAGTCTTTTAATCCATATTCAAGGCTAAAATGAATGACCGATTGATCCAGCCCCCAAAGTCCGTAAGCTCCGTTGTTCAGTGTGCCGAACCGGTGCGAAATGCGAAAATCAAGTTGTTTCGCTTTCATTTGCTCAATAGAATGCCCGTTGATAATGCGGCTGGCTTTGAAGGTGGCTGTGGCATAATTAATAGTTGGCTTTGTTTCGGCGTTCAGCAAGGCATCCAAATCCTGACTAAAAGCTTTTCCGGAGAAAATAATCAGCAATAGTCCGATGAAAATGATTTGTAATTGTTTCATAAGTCAGAATTTAGTTGTTTAATTTTCCGTTATCAATCCACTTTTGCAATTTGCTGATTTCGCAATCGGATAATTTACCGCCACCCTGAGGCATAGCCTGGTAGCCACTTGCGTGAGTTATCGTTCCCATTAACTTGCCGTTATTTGCCAGTGCTAAAACATCGGCGTAGTTCTGAATTTTTACTCCACCGCCCGAACTTGCAGCATTGGCATTCGAGTGACATGTGAAGCAAGACGCCTGAAGAATTGG
>JAJZSZ010000182.1 GCA_021849365.1 Bacteroidota bacterium
CGGAGAAGGTAAACGAAGTATTCATCAGTTCGAGCTGAAAAGGCACCGACGAAACAATCTGTGGATACACCATAGGCGATAAGGCTTCTCCTGATCCCATGTTATCGAGACTAAAACCTGCCATTGCTGCCAGGGAAGAAAGTCCTCCCAGTTTACTTCCGGACGAAGAAGTCTGCGGAACCATGGTCGTGGTTGCCGTATATTCTTTGGGCGAAAGGATTGCGATCACCAATCCCAGGATTCCGGCAACAAGTATGGATTTAATGATCGTTTTACGACCTTCCCAGATGGTTTTGGCTAAAGCCAGCAAATCGATTTCATCGTCGTTGGGAATGGGGGATTGCGGGTTGGTGGTCTGTTGAGTAATCATTTATGTTGTTTTGTTGTTTTGTGTTTATAATTTAACCGCTACGCGGTATCTAATTTTTGATGTGTGTTTTTTGCTACAATAATACAACCGCTACGCGGTAGGTTTTAATTATTCCTGATATTTCTATAATCGTACAACTGCGATGCAGTGATTCTCGGATAATTTTTCTGTCGGTGATTAGAACTTTTTACCGCGTAGCGGTTAATCTATTATAGCACAAATAAACGAACATTTAATTATACCGCGTAGCGGTTACGTTTGAATATTAATCGAAAAACTCAAATAGATATTGGTTTTCAAATTCAATGTCATATTTTTTTAGGAAATCCAAATACTCTTCGCGAAATGTTCTCTTTGCATGATGGCTCTCCTGATTTAGGATGTAGTCATAAACTTTTTCAATATGTGATTGACTGTATGAAAAACCACCATATCCACTCTGCCATTGGAATTTACCGGAGAAAAAGTGTTGTTCATTTATGAAGACGGATGAAGCGCGTTTGATTTCTTTTACTGTTTCAGAAACAGATAAGCTTGGATTTAATCCAATGAATAGGTGAACATGATCCGACATCCCATTAACAATTATTGATTTGTGTCCCAGTTGGGTTATAATTCCACTCATATATTTAAAGACGGCCGGTCGAATTGATTGATGTAACAGCCGGTCTCTATAAAGGGGAGAAAATACTAATTGGATGTATATCTGGGTAAAGGTTCCGGGCTTCATGCTTGATTTTGTTTAATCAATTTATGATAAGACCATTATGCTTCTGATATGTTGAAGGATTGAAGGACTGTTAAAATCAAGGATTGATGGATTCCTGCCCGAAGGTCAGGCGGGGAAGGACTGAAATAATGGTCAATTGTTAATTGTCAATGATAAATGGTCAAGAGTTGAATGGTCAAATGGTTAATGGTTATTCAGCATTAATAATTAATCACTAATAATTTATAATTTTTTATTTGAGCAGTGTTGAGATGGCGATCGCGATCGTAGCCATGGTGCTGGCAATTCCCAACCATTTACCAGTTTGATCAGTTCGTTGCTTTTCAGGTTTCTGTGGTACAATGATCTGGCATCCGGGTTCAATATGAGGATAACTCCGACCTAAGAAATTATGGGTAACCTGGGTGGTTCCGTCGCTGTAAATTACAAAGGTTTTTCGCTTCAGTGCATTGCTGCTGAAGCCTCCCGAGCGGTCGATGTAATATTTCAGGCCCCTTCCTTTCTGATATGCTAAACCAAGAGGATTTAAAATTTCGCCTGAAATACGTACTTCCTGTGAAATTTCGGGAATCATAACCTGATCGCCGTCTTTCAGTACATAATCAAATGGAGATCCCGGATTTTTCAGAATATCGTCCAGCCGGAGTTCGAGCTGGTTGCTGTCAATTTGTTTTTCGGCTTTAGCCAGCAAGCTGTCGGGAAGGTTATTGCGAAGTACTTCCAGGTTCATATCTTTCTGTTGATTAATGCGGTTCATCCTGGCCCCTTTAATAAAGGCATCGGGCAGTAACCCACCGGAACGGCTAATCAGATCGGAAATACGTTCTTTCTTTGAACCAATACTGTATGCTCCCGGGTAGCGAACTTCTCCGGAAATGTACACGGTACGTTGTTCGTGGTATGATGGTGCTTTACGGACATAGATGTAATCGAATGGTTTCAGATGAAGGGTATCGCCTTTGCTGTTGAGTTTCAAATTCCGGTCGATATTCAGTTGGTAAAGCTTTACAATCTCGTCGCTAACCTGGTTCGATTCGGTGTAGTTCCGGCGACGGGCCAGTTCAATGAACGATTCGCTGGCAGCCTCAGTAAAACCACCGGCTTCAAAAATCAGGTCTTTCAGGGTCATGTTATCCGAATAATCGAATACACCGGGTTTTTGTACTTCACCCATGATATGAATGGTTCTTTTCTGCTGCATACTGAAGATATCCTGAATGATCACCTGGTCTTCGCGCTGCAGCGGGATGTCGTTAATCCCTTTCATAGCATCAGTCACATTGAACGACAAGGTCATTGGCGTAAGGTCTTTCTGAAGGCGGATGATTAAACCGCGGTTGCTGAAATAGTTTTCCTTTAGGCCCTGCGCCTTCTTAATTAATCCTGAAAGGGTTAATCCTTCGTTCAGTTCGTAAGTGCCCGGACGGAAAACAGCACCGGAAATATTGATACGGTTCTCGTACCGGTCGATGATGGCTGAGGCAACAATTGAATCGCCATTGCTGGGGATGAAACTATCGTAAATCGATTCACTGATGTCGATCACTTTTTTCTCTTTGTCGGTAATGCGGGTCAACGAAAGCTGTCCTTTGAACGCCTGATCGGTGAATCCGCCGAGGTAGCGAATCAGGTCGGAAAGCTTTTCTTTCTCGGTAAGTTCAAATAATCCGGTTCGTTTAAATGGGCCACTCGCTTCCACCCGTTTCTGATAGGTTGGAATGTAAATGATGTCCTGTTCGCGCAGCTGGATGTTTCCTTGCATATTGGCATTGAGCAGGTAATCGTAAACATCGATGGTTTTGATTGTTTTGTTATCGCGAATCACTTGTATGTTCCGGAACGATCCGTTTTCGTTCGGTCCTCCGGAAAGGTAAAGGGCATTGAATGCCGATGCAGTTGACGGAAGGGTATAGGTGCCGGGAACCATAACTTCACCGATCACATTGATCTTGATGGAGCGAAGGTTGCTGATACTCACTTCGGCATAGGTATTAGGAGAAGGTCCGTCCATGCCTTGATAAATGGCAATCAAACGTTTTTTGATCAGATCCTTTGCTTTGGAGAACTCGATGCCCGAAACATAAACCGGTCCAACATCCGGAATATTGACTGCACCGTTGGTTTCAATCCGTAATTGATAGGTTTGCTGACTGGCTCCCCAAATCGAAATGGTTAATTCATCGTCGATGCCCAACACATAGTTTTGTGGGGTAGGGATGTTCACCGGAGGTTCAAAGGTGAGATTCTCCGAATTAAACAGCTGGAACCCAAAAATACGTTTAACTTCAGGTGAAGCATTTACAACAGTCTTTTTAGAATATTCTTCCCTCGCAATACTATTTGTTTTTTCATTTCTGACGGCAGTATTTGGCGTTGTAGTTGCTTTGGAAGTATTAAGGTTTTGGATGCGTTGTTTCAACTGTTCGATCTGGAGTGGCGTTGCCCCTTGCATTTGTGCCATTTGTGCAGCCTGGTCAATGGTTAACCCACGGGCATTGACTTCGTTTACTATTTGCTGAATCTGTTGGTCGGAGAGGTTATTTACATTCACACTTGCCGGATTTTGTGCCTGCAACGCGATACTTAAAGAACCCATAAATAGGAGAATACAGAAGAACAAACTTATTTTTTGCATAGTAAATAGATTGATACCTGGTTAATTTTAATGCAGTATTGTGATTAACGTGTATAAAATCAAAGTTTTGTACTGACTTTAAGCCAGTTTGAAGAGGCTTGCGCAAAATTGGTGAAAATATTGATATGCTTAGGCTGATTGGCGAAACAAAGTAAACAGGAGTACGAAATTAGACTCTCAGAGACTGTTTAAATTTAATTCTGAATCTTAATACTCACCTCATCGCATCTTCGACGCTCTTCCCCTCTCTACGCAATAGAGAGGGGAAAAGTCCGATTTATCGGGCTTGGGGTGAGTTTAAAATGGAAAATTTTAACAAAAACGATTGCTTTATAGATCTTAATTTCAAATCTTTTATTTTGGCACTTAACTTCTGTCTGATTGGTCGGTTTCTGAATTCCAGATAAGCAAAACCGGTTTGTCATTGTATATACTGACCATCTCCCCTCTGTTGAGCACAATGTATTTAATTTTCCGGCTAATGAATTCTTCAGCTTTTAAAATGAGCGTATCGATATATGACTGATCGAGGTTATTTCCAACGAGTGCCATATCGATTGTCTGAGAATTCTTTCCAATTGCAAAATCGCCAATCAGATAAGCTGATTCCAGATTTCCGACCTTGCTGGTTACTTTATCAATAATCTGGTCGATTCCTACAAACTTTTTCAGGATATTCTGAATGTCCTCAAACAGCGGATGACTGGCATTGGCAAAAAAGAATTTCTTATTGCCATCGGATGATGAGGCTAGTAATCCGGCGCTTTCGAGTTTGTTTAGTTCAACCCTGATGGAATTACTTGATTCGCCGAATTCTGTTTCCAATCCCCTGAGATAACTTGTTGTCTGGCAGTTTAAAAAGAACTTAAGTAAGATCTTGATCCGGGTTTTGGATGTAATGAGACTTTCAATCATGAATGATGTAATTAAACTATTCCGGATTTGAGTTGTTATAGCGGGTTATAACCTTGAAGAATAGTGAATTAGAGGGAATAGTTTTTAATGAAGTTACACAGCTACGCTACCTCAGTCCCATTTTTAACAGGGATCCAAGATAAATTTGACTTCAGCTTTTGGTGTATGATTTTATTAAAAGAGAGTCAGGTTTCCTAATTATTTATTGCCGGAAAACAATATTGAGTACAAAAGTAACTCAATTCTGTTTAGGATAGTCCTCTTTCAGCTTCACGTTTTTATAAAAATATATGAAAGTGCCGTTTTTTTACACGAATGGTATGTATAGGCATATGAAATGACGTTTTGGGCTGAAATTTTTTTCAATAAAATTATGTTTTAAAAATCTATATCGATAGCTAACCTGTTTGTTGCTAGTGTTCTTGTTGTTTATGCTATGAATTAATTGCTTTTAATGGTGTCTATCTACGAGATTAATAGAATGTACTGAATCGAAGATAAAAGAACCGGTAAAAGAATTAATTATTTTATAAACTCTTTCAGGTAGGGAATTATTGTGAACAGTTGTAGTCAATTGTTTTTTTATGAATCAAGCTAACCCGGATTCGCCTTGATTTCCCTTTAAGGAATATGGGTAAAGCAGGATAGAATCAGATTAAGTTGGGAGGCTGTCAAAGTAATTTCAGGAAGAGCAGTTCATCAGTGCTCCGGGCTTGAACTTCCATTGATCAATTCTACATTGTTGGTGCCAAGTTCGGCATGTACACAGAACCCCAGGTCTTTAAAGCGCAAAAGGATGCAGCGTTTTCCCCTTATTTCGACGACTTCACCGCTAATGCCGGATAAAGGACCTGAAACAATTTTAACCGCATCGCCTTTTCGGATCCGTTCGGAGGTTACCTGCGTTTCTTCATTTAAAAATTGCATGAAGCATTTCAAATCCTCGATCTGCTTTTCGGGAATGGGGGTTGGATTGCCTTCAAAGCATACGTAGCGGCGAACTCCGGCGGTAAGTAAAACTTCGTAGTACTCTTTATTGCTCACACGAACAAAGATATAGCCCGGAATCAAAGGACTCTCAATGGTTTTGATGCGGTCGCTCCATTGGCGCTTTACCGTTTTTAACGGCAAATAGCATTCAATTCCTTTGCTGCCCAGTTCTTTGTAAACTTTCTTCTCAGCTCTGGAATCGGTGTAGGCGGCGTACCATTTATATGAATGTCCTGATGAATAATCTTGCATGTAAAAACGCGGGTTATTCAGATTAAACCATAAGAGGCTGTTCAAAAAGTCGAAATCTACATGAATCCCGTCACCCCGAATTTATTTCGGGGTCTGTAATTCAATGTATTGATATCCTGAAACAAGTTCAGGATGACTAAAAAAAGACTTTTTAAACAGCCGCTCCATTGATTCTAACTCTATTTGAATCAGATATTCTTGTCTTTCAGGATTACATCGTGTGCTCCGCCTTCGATAATACTGGTTGAAGACACCAGTGTGATTTTGGCGTTTTTCTCCAGTTCAGGAATGGTTAATGCACCGCAGCTGCACATGGTTGAAACGATTTTCCCAACGGTAATGTCGAGATTGTCTTTCAGTTTACCGGCATAAGGGACGTAACTGTCGACACCTTCCTCGAATTTGAGGCCTTCGCTGCCGCCTGAGTCATAACGTTGCCAGTTGCGTGCGCGGTTGGAACCCTCGCCCCAGTATTCTTTTACAAAGTTGTTGCCTACTTTCAGCTTCTTGGTTGGACTTTCATCGAAACGGGCAAAATAACGGCCCATCATAATGAAGTCGGCGCCTATAGCCAGTGCCAGAACCATATGATAATCCTGAACAATACCGCCATCGGAACAAATTGGCACGTAAATGCCGGTTTTTTCGAAATATTCTTTGCGGGCTTCAGCTACTTCGATCAGCGAGGTTGCCTGACCACGACCAATTCCTTTTTGCTCGCGGGTAATACAGATCGATCCGCCGCCAATACCTACTTTAATAAAGTCGGCACCTGCTTCAACGAGGTAGAGGAACCCATCTTTATCCACCACATTCCCGGCACCTACTTTAACTTTGCCGTTGTACTTTTCCTTGATGAACTGAATCGTTTCTGCCTGCCATTCAGAGAAGCCATCGGATGAATCGATACATAAAACATCGACACCAGCTTCGACTAACTGAGGAACCCGTTCTTTATAGTCGCGGGTGTTGATACCGGCGCCTACCAGTAATTTTTTGTTGGCATCGAGCAGTTCGTTCGGATTCTCCTTGTGCTCATCGTAGTCTTTCCGGAAAACAAAATACTGTAGATTCTGATCCTTATCAATGATAGGAAGCGTATTGAGTTTGTGGTCCCAGATAATATCGTTGGCCTCGGTGAGTGTAATACCCAGTTCGCCGGTCACCAGTTTCGAGAAAGGAGTCATAAACTCGCTGATCTTTTTATCGAGGCTGTCTTTCGATTCGCGGTAATCGCGGCTGGTTACAATACCCAACAGTTTACCGTTTGAAGTTCCGTCGGCAGTAATTCCAATGGTTGAGTGGCCGGTTGCCTCTTTAATTTTGAGTACATCCTTTAAGGTGTCATCCGGAGTAAGGTTGGCATCGGAAACTACAAATCCAGCTTTAAATTTCTTGACTTTCCGAACCATCTCGGCCTGTGTGTCGATGGCCTGAGATCCGAAGATAAAAGATAAACCTCCGTTTTTTGCCAGTGCAATAGCCATTTTATGATCGGAAACCGACTGCATGATGGCTGATACAAATGGAATGTTGAGTTCGAGTTCAGGTGCTGACCCTTTTTGGTATTTGACAAGAGGTGTTTTTAGCGATACATTTTGCGGAAAGCACTCTTTGGTGGTCAGTCCGGGGATCAGTAAATATTCATTGAAAGTTCTGGAAACATCATTGAAGTACCTGGCCATATATTCGATTTTTAAATTGAAAAATTGCGCAAATTTAATTAAAAAGTTTGGAGTGTCTGGAGTTGTTATCAACTTTAGGCACTCCGAACTTTTGTTAGTATTCTCCTTTCAGGAACGCTGTACCGTTGAACAGGGCAATTTTGGTACCTTCTTCGTCCATGATCTCGACGATGTAGGTGGCAAGCGTTTTCCCCGAACTGTGTTCTTTGGCTTTAGCCGTTAGTTTGCCTGAAGATACCCCTTTAAAGAAATTAATGGTGGCATTGGCGGCAACAGCTATTCGTCCATGCGAGTTTGATGCTGCCGCAAAGGCAAAGTCGGCCAGCGTAAACAGGGCACCTCCCTGGATAATATTAACTCCGTTCAGGTGCTTGTCGGAAACAATCATTTCGGCAACAGCTTCTCCTTTCCCGATCGAAACCAAACGAATGTCGTTATTCCCTGCAAAACGATCGTTTAGCAGAATTTGTTCCAGTTTTTTGATTCGGTGTTCCATTATTGAATTCTTTTTGTGAATATCCGGATATAGCTTATTATCCTTTGCCGTCAGATTCATCTGACGGACAGATTAATGAATAAATCTAACGGCTTTAGCCACAGCTCATAGGGCTAAAGCCCCGGGATCATATCTTCTTTTTACCCGTTGACTGAAGTCAACGGCAATGAATAACAGCTCAGCATTTGTCTGTTTAGGTAAAACATCTAGAATATTTATTTCTAAAAATTGGCATAACCTGAAAAAAAAAGCGGGCTTGTTCGCCCGCTCTTTTCCTGTATCGTTCTATTAATAGAATTTTGCTCGTTTGTCAACAACCTCGGAGACTTTCTTCAGCGATTCGAAAACCTGCGAACCGGCACGATAACCCAAGGTTTGTGCAATCCGGTTTTTCTCGCCTTTCAGGTCAGCATCGGTGCTGGTGGTGAACGAAGTTACCTTAGCAAGGTAAACTCCATTATTACCTTCAATTGGAGTCGAAACTTTACCTTCAGGAAGCGAGCAAACAGTTCCTACAACAGCAGGTTCAAAACCGATAGATGGAATTGAGAAGCTGTTGAAGTTAATGCCACTGGCTTCTTTAACTTCAGTTGAAAGACGTGAGGCAGCGCTTGCCAGGTCAGAACCGGCGCTTTTTAATTTATCGGCCAGCATTTGGGCTTTCTTTTCTTTGCGAACGGCAAGTTCAACGCGAATACGGGCTTCTTCGAATGTTGAAGCACCTTAGAT
>JAJZSZ010000183.1 GCA_021849365.1 Bacteroidota bacterium
ATTAGACGGCAGTGTGAGCAGCCAATATATTTCGGCTTTGCTGATGATTGCCCCAACACTTGAAGATGGGCTGACTCTTCGCCTGAAAAACAAGATTACCTCACGTCCATATATCGAGATGACTTTAAAACTGATGGAGCAGTTTGGGGTGAAATCGGTGTGGAAAGGAAATGAAATCCGCATTGCTGAGCAAACCTACAAAGCAAGACCATTCTCGGTTGAGGCCGATTGGTCGGGAGCTTCGTATTGGTACCAGATGGCAGTTATGGCCGATGAACTTGATCTGGAGCTGATTGGCTTGACCACTGAAAGTTTGCAGGGTGATGCCCAAATTGCTAAATGGTTTGAACAACTTGGAATTGATACCGTTGCAACCGAAAAAGGCTCGAAGCTGGTGAAAAACGGGAAAGGTCTTCCAAAGCAGCTTAACCTCAATTTTATAGAGAATCCGGATGTGGCGCAGACTTTTGCAGTATTATGCGTGATGAAACAGATTCCGTTCCATTTTGCCGGACTGGAAACCCTGAAAATTAAGGAAACCAACCGTATTGTCGCGCTTCAGGATGAATTGGCCAAATTTGGTGCCCAAATTACCGAGCCTGCTCATGGCGAACTAAGCTGGGATGGTACATTCCAGCACGAAAAACAATCCGTTCCCGAAATTGAAACTTATCACGATCATCGCATGGCGCTGGCTTTTGCCCCGGCTTGCCAGGTTTATGGTCCGGTTGCTATTCTCGATCCAATGGTGGTTACCAAGTCGTATCCAAACTATTGGGAAGATCTGAGAAAAGTGGGGTTTGAAATAGTAAATAAAAAGTAAAAGACAATTTGCCTTTATTCTTTTACCTTTTGCCTTGAAAGAAATCCCGCATCAATTGGGAACATTCATTTTCCAAAATTCCAAAAACAATTTCGGTTTTGGGGTGCAGCGCGTTGGGTGCAAACTTCTGGAATCCGCGTTTTTCATCGGAAGCCCCATAAACTATTTTGCCAATCTGCGACCATCCCAGTGCTCCTGCGCACATCACGCATGGTTCCACGGTAACATACAATGTGCATTCGTTCAGGTATTTTCCGCCTAAAAGGTTGGCTGCGGCGGTAATGGCCTGCATTTCGGCGTGGGCAGTCACGTCGTTCAGCGTTTCGGTGAGGTTGTGCGCACGGACAATAATGCGGTTTTGCGCAACAACTACGGCACCTACCGGCACTTCGCCTTCGGCAAAAGCCTGCTGTGCCTCCTGAAGGGCGCGGCGCATAAAATATTCGTCGTTAAAAAGTTCCATTGAGTCAAGGCAAAAGTGATAGGGCAAAAGTAAAAAGAAAAACAACGATTTATTCCGCAATCAGCGATTGCCTCGAATTCAATTAAGTTAGCCAATGATTATAATTGAGCCAGTTTTATTTTTTCTTAAAGGTGTTGATGATGCTCATTTTACCGTCTGGACTAGTCCGGGTCAAAACAAGCAGCTCGTTTTTAAGTTCGCACATGTAGTCAACGTCAACGAGTTGTCCCTGTAACGAAAGAGTGATAATCAGCTTTGACCCGTTGAGTGTCCAGGTTCCATCGTAGGTTTCCAGTGTTCCGGAGCCCGACATGTTGCTGGTTTGTTTGAATTTACCATCTTTCATAAAATAGAAATCAGTAGTGGCTGTTCCATTTTTAATCTCGGCGTCCATAACTTTTTGAGTTCCGTCGGGAGTTTTGTAGGTTAAATCAACAATTCCCCAGGTTCCTTCAATGGTTTTTTGTTGCTCTTGTTCCTTTGAACAGTTTGCACAAAAAATAAATGCAGCAATGATAAGTAATACCAGAGTTCTCATGATTTGATGATTTTGCTTGTATATATAAATATACAATATTTGTTGCTGATTTTCAGTGAATTGTTAAAAGTTTATAAGCCAATTGAGGTAATTGGAGTGGAAGTGTAATTCAAGGCATTGAATAGGGATAAAACAAGAAAGGCGCTATGAAAGTTATTTCTTTCATAGCGCCTTTCAACATTATTATATGCAAGCTCTATTGTATCGTTTCCCGGACTAACTCAATCCCGGTCTTTTTCCCAAGGTTTTTGCTGTACTTCTTTTCAGTGGCATTGTTCCAGTGTTCCATTATTCCCAGGCTCGACAAGCGTGTTCCGTCTCTTTCCGGATCGTAAACGGCTTTTGATGGCGGATTGTTTGCTTGCGCGGCTTCAATCAGGTATTGATCGCTGAATTTAATATCGAGTGCATCGGGCCATTCAGAGCTAATGAAGTCGAGTCCGACTGCGTCGACCGCCACGCCGTCCTGCGACGCAAATAAACTGCATGGCCAGTTGTTGTTGAATGGCGCCATTTGCCATCTGGGCGTTGGGATGCCATTTACAAGTTTAGCCCCATAAAGTCCGTCAATCAGGTAAAGCATTGTTTTTCCACCTAAATCTTTGTGTCCCAGGAAATCGACAAAGGTCATGTATTTTGGTCTTCCTTCGCGGTTTTGATCGAAATTGTCGTGGGCATTCTTCCTCCAGTCGCTGTGAATGCTGGTCACTCCATAGTAATTTTTGCCACAAAGGGTTACGCCTTGTCCAACGTGGCCTTTTAGCAGAGCCACATTAATGATATAATTGGCTTCCACGGCGCAGGTTGCCAGTCCCTGAGCCAGTTTGCCGTTGTCAACCGAATAGGGAATAGCATTGTCGGCATAAGTTGCTCTTACCCGTCCATTTCCACCAACATTATCAACAAAAATCACATCCGGAAATTCAGCATGGCATTTGTCGAAAATATTATCGGTTATAAACCGGCTGGCATCAAAAACGGTAATGTTTTTTTGAGGTACACCGCCATCTTTGATTAAAGTCCGAAGTAATGACAAAGTGAGTTGTGGCGAAGCGTTGATTTCGTTGCAGTTTGCCTGTGAACTGTTGTTGTTGGCATTTATTTTAATGGCAATCTTTTGGTTGGGGTGGTAGCCTTCGGCTTTTCCTTTTTTCATTTGGTTGAACGATGTAAACAACGCATTCCATGCTTTGTCCTGCGTTTTTTCGCCTGTAAGCGATAATAGGGTTTCGTTCATCATTTTGTCTGTTTCTGCTTGTGGGTTGTAAGCGTCGTCCCACCAGAAGCCTGTCGAGCCATCCCATGTCGCAGCCTTTGGATTGTGTACCCAGGTTACTCGCCCCGGATGAATTCCTTTCGAAATGCCTATGGGTGCGTTGGGTGTAATAATCCACTCCGGACTTGAACTGGCAAAGACATGCACAGGATTCTGAACAAAAAAAGTGATCGATCCGGCTACAGCCAGAATCATGAAAATTCCAAAGTAGAAATATTGGGCGCGCTTTAGGTTTAAACGGGCCAGGCTGAATGCTTTAAGCGATCCGGCTAAAGTCAGCAAGTAAACCACAAAGGCCGACATGAAAGGAGCACTGGCCTGCATGCACGGGTAGGTAGCGCGTTGTGGTTTGGGAATAACCCTGATAAGAAACCAGACTGTGGTGAGTATTCCGAGAGCCAGAAATATGATCTTGCCGAGGATAGGCTTCGTTGCGAACTTGTCAGTTCTTCTGCGGAATGAATCAATAATAGATTTCATATAGCGTTGATTTAAGGTTTTTAGGCGTCTTGTTGTTCAAAGTACAATGTTGCACAAAAAATGATGAAGTACAAAATAATTCCGAGGGAATAGCATCTGGCCACTTGTTGCCCTTTTGCGGGTACCAGAGAGGCGTAAAGTTATTCTGTTTGAGATATGAAGGTGCATGGACCAGCCAATGCGGAATCTCTAAAAATCCAACTGAAAACCTTTCCGTAATTTGGGTTGTTAGTTATTTCATCCGATTAATAAAATCGAAGCTATGTGGATATACTCAGCCTTACTTTTCTTTTCGCTTCTGGTACCCATTGCCTTAAGTTTTGATAAAAAACTTCAATTCTACAAATTCTGGAAGTTTCTATTTCCATCGATTTTTATAGTTGCGTCTTTCTACACTGCTTTTGATGTGTACTTTACAAAGATAGGCGTATGGGGGTTTAACTCCTTGTATCACAGTAATATTTTATTGGGAGGATTACCCGTTGAAGAGTGGTTGTTTTTTATGGTAATACCATATGCCTGTGTGTTCATCCACGAATCATTGTTGTTGTATTTTCCCCGTTTTAAGCTCAACGACCATGTTAGTCAATTGCTGACTATCGGCTTAATTCTTTCTTTATTGATACTTATTGTATTCAATTTTGATAAAGCGTATACGGTATATATCTCGAGTACGGTTATTGTAGCTTTAGTGTTTGCTTTATTCGATAAGTCAAAAGTCATTCATAACTATTATTCAACCTTTTTGGTCATTCTCATCCCGTTTATTGCTGTAAATGCTATACTGACAGGAACTTTTATTGATCATGAGGTTGTTTGGTATAACGATAATGAAAACCTTGGAATTCGTTTTCTTACGATACCTGCTGAAGATTTTGGGTACGCGTTTAGCCTGATCCTTTTTAACCTTTTACTGGTTGCAAAATTGAAGAATAGGGCAAATGTGAAAATGCGCCAATAATCGTCCTAATCTGACTTTCCCCCGCCAATTATTTCAAAAACTGCTTATTTTGCAGTCAAACAAAACAGACACAAATATGTACCGGACACATACATGCGGCGAATTGCGCCTCGATCATCAGGGTTCGGTAGTAACCCTGGTTTTCGGTTTTCGACTTTGGCCGGGCTACTTTTTCGCTGGTTCAGAATATTCAGCGGAATGAATAAACGCGTTCCGGTTTTTGTTGCATACTTTGGCGAAGCCATGTTCACGGTTTCAATTGCTTCCGGAAGTATGAGTTTTTTGAAGATTATTAGGTTATTATGGAACGATGGGTTATATTTATTTTCCCAAGAATCCATTTCTATAAAACCATGGAAAGTTTTTCTGTTATTGAATACATAAGCCATAATTTTACTGTCATTATTGACCACTTAGGCACTTTTGCATTCGCTATAAGTGGAGTTCGTTTAGCTGTAAACAAGCAGTTCGATTGGTTTGGGGCTTATGTTGTTGGATTTATCACTGCTATTGGCGGAGGGACTGTACGCGACTTGTTGCTTGGCGTTACGCCTTTCTGGATGCTGAACGCTTCTTACTTGATTGTAACCGCAATCGCGCTGATCTCTTTTGTTTTTCTCAGGCGAATTATCGAACGCATGAACATTACCATTTTTTTATTTGATGCAATCGGTCTGGGACTTTTTACCGTTGTTGGTATCGAAAAGAGTTTAGACGCAAATTATCCGTTTTGGATTGCTATAATCATGGGGATGATTACCGGCTCAGTGGGTGGTGTTCTTCGTGATATTGCGATTAATGAAATACCTTTAATTTTTCGGCGCGAAATATATGCTTTGGCTTGTGTGGCTGGTGGTTTAGTCTTTACATTGTGTTATTATTTAGGTCTTTCTTTACCCTGGACCAATGGTATTTCTGCAACAACGGTCATTGTTATCCGTATTTTAGCTAACCGTTTCCATGTTCAACTGCCAACGGTTAAGTAGTCTTATGAAATAATCCAGGCAATAAGGTTATGAACACATTATCAGAGGCTCTAAAGGGCAAGCACGAAGAGATGAAGATATGGATGGAGGAGATGCATTCCAATCCCGAGTTGTCGATGCATGAGCAGAATACGGCGAAATACATTGCAGATTTAGTAAAGTCATTTGGAGAGTACGAACTGGTCGAAGGTGTTGGCAAATACGGGATGGTAGCTTCTCTAAAAGTTGGTAAAGGCAACAAGGTTATTGGTTTACGCGCCGAATTTGACGCTTTACCTATTCAGGAGGATAACGACCTTCGCTACAAGAGTCAAATCCCGGGAAAATCGCACCTGTGCGGACACGATGGGCATACGACCATGATGCTTGGTGCTGCCAAATATCTGGCTGAAACCAAAAACTTTAACGGTACTGTTCGTATATTTTTTCAGCCCGGCGAAGAAACCATGCAGGGCAGCCCGGCCATGATTGCCGACGGTCTGTTTGAACGCTTCCCTGTTGATGCCGTTTACGCTATGCACAATATCCCCGGACTACCATTGGGCAAATTCCATTTTCGCAAGGGAGAAACCATGTCAGCAGTAGATAACTGGGAGATAGAAATTACGGGAAAAGGTTCGCACGGTTCGATGCCGGAATTGAGTATTGACCCTCTGGTATGTGGTTCGTCACTGGTAATGGCTTTACAAACAATAGTAAGCCGAAATGTATCGCCGTGGAAAAACGCGGTGGTCAATGTGGGTGCTTTCCAATCGGGAATTGCCGGAAATGCTGTTCCGCAAAATGCTGTTCTTCGTCTGAGTATCCGTAATATGGACAACGAAGTACGCAGGTTGGTACTCAACAAAGTCCGAAGCATTACCAAAGCACAAGCTGAAGCTTTTAACTGCGAATACGAGATTCGCGAAGGTATTCCCGGGAAAGTATTGGTGAATACTCCCGAAAATACTGATTGGGCAGCATCGGTGGCAAAGGCAACTTTTGGCGAAGAAAATGTGATCGAGAATGCCAATCCTTTGATGGGCAGCGAAGACTTTGCCTTTATGCTTGAGAAATGCCCCGGAAACTATGTGATAATTGGCAACGGTGATTCCTTTATGGTACATCATCCGAAGTTCGTGTTCAATCAGGATCTTCTGCCTATAGGTGCCACATACTGGGCTGCTTTGGTGGAAGCCTATTTAAAGTAAAATTTGGTTTTCTTGTATTTGTGAATGTACAAATGTTGGCACTGGAACTGATTTGTAAAAGCGTTTTATGTCTGATGACTTTTTGTTCGATTGAGTTTACTTATGTCTCCGAATGGTTTTTCAAGCTCTGACATAAGCAAAAGCTGCCAATAATCTCCCTGAATCTGACTTTTCTCCGCCAATTATTCCAAAAACTGCTTATTTTTGCACCCAAATATAACAGACACAAATATGTACAGAACACATACATGCGGCGAATTGCGCCTCGATAACCAGGGTTCGGTAGTGACCCTTGCCGGCTGGGTACAGCGAGTAAGAAATTTGGGTGGAATGACTTTCGTTGATCTTCGCGACCGTTACGGCATTACGCAATTGGTTTTCGACGAAAAAACCGAAAAAGCGGTGGCCGACAAAGCTGGTCAGTTGGGCCGCGAGTATGTGATTCAGGCGACAGGAACTGTGCGCGAACGCAGCAGCAAAAACAAAAACATTGCAACCGGCGAAATTGAGCTGGAAGTTTCGGCATTGAATATTTTGAATGCCGCAGATACGCCACCTTTTACCATTGAAGACGAAAGTGACGGCGGAGACGAACTACGCATGAAATACCGCTACCTTGACTTGCGCCGTGCTCCTGTTCGCGATACGCTGATTTTACGCGCTAAGATGGCTCATGTAACCCGTTCGTATCTGAACAGCCAGAATTTCATCGAAACTGAAACCCCGGTTTTGATCAAATCGACTCCGGAAGGTGCCCGCGACTTTGTAGTTCCTTCGCGCATGAATCCGGGCGAGTTTTACGCTTTGCCACAGTCGCCGCAGCAGTTAAAGCAGTTGCTCATGGTGGCCGGATTCGACCGCTATTACCAGATTGTAAAGTGTTTCCGCGACGAAGATTTGCGCGCCGACCGTCAGCCTGAATTTACACAGATTGACTGTGAAATGTCGTTTGTTGAGCAGGAAGATGTGCTGAACATGTTTGAAGGCCTGACCAAGTACATGTTCAAAGAAATTAAAGGCATCGAGATTACCGATTTTCCACGCATGCCATATTCCG
This sequence comes from Bacteroidota bacterium, assembly GCA_021849365.1. Classification (GTDB taxonomy): domain Bacteria; phylum Bacteroidota; class Bacteroidia; order Bacteroidales; family Prolixibacteraceae; genus Aquipluma. Next base: position 7,775 of record JAJZSZ010000183.1, read on the forward strand.
AAGCAATGGAATTCTACGGTTCAGACAAGCCGGACATCCGCTTCGAAATGAAAATAAAAGACCTTACAGCATTGGCTAAAGGCAAAGATTTTTCGGTGTTCAATGACGCTGAATACATTGGTGGAATTTGCGCTACGGGATGTGCCGAATATACCCGCAAACAACTTGACGCTTTGACCGAATGGGTGAAACGCCCACAGATTGGTGCCAAAGGAATGGTGAATGTGAAAGTTGCTGCTGATGGTTCGATCAAATCGTCAGTTGATAAATTCTATACACCTGAAGATTTACAAAAATGGGTTGATGTGCTTGGTGCAAAACCGGGCGACCTGATTTTGATCCTTTCAGGGCCAAAAGAAAAAATGCAAAAGGCGCTTGGCGAACTTCGTCTGGAAATGGCGAACCAGTTGGGCTTACGCGATAAAAATGTATTCCAGCCACTTTGGGTGGTCGATTTCCCGCTGTTGGAGTGGGACGAAGAAACAGCCCGTTTCTATGCCATGCACCATCCGTTTACCGCTCCCAAACCCGAAGATATTCCGCTGTTGGAAACCAATCCGGGAGCAGTTCGTGCCAATGCGTACGATTTGGTGATCAACGGTGTTGAGATTGGCGGTGGCTCTGTTCGTATTTTCGACAAAGCCCTTCAGGCAAAAATGTTTGGCTTACTTGGATTCTCTCCGGAACAGGCCGAATACCAGTTTGGCTTCCTGATGAATGCCTTTAAATTTGGTGCACCTCCACACGCAGGTATCGCTTTTGGCTTCGACCGCCTGACTTCGATGTTCGCCGGATTGGACAGCATTCGCGACACCATCGCTTTCCCGAAAAACAATTCGGGCCGCGATGTGATGATGGACAGCCCTTCGACCATTGCCGATGCACAATTGGAAGAATTGAGTTTGATTGTAAATGTAAAAGAGAAAAAATAAGTTAAAAAAATACGCTATAGCAAAGGGCGACTCTCAATACTGAGGGTCGCCCTTTTTTTGCATATTCAATAGAATTGCTTACTTTTCAATA
>JAJZSZ010000184.1 GCA_021849365.1 Bacteroidota bacterium
CGATCTTATCGGTAGCCTAATCACGTCGCAATCCAGACTTTTAATTTTGACCAGATCGTTTTTCGTGTATTTGGTAAACTGAATTTGTCGGGCACTTTCAGCCTGAAACCAGTTGGTGAGGTTTACGCCCTTCGAAAAAGGAACTTGTGCAGGTAGTATTGATATACAGAGAAGTAAACCTAAGGTCAACAAAAATTTATATGCCGATTTCATTGGGTTTTGATAGCTGGTTTGTTTGTCAGAATTGCTCGTCTAAAGTATCGAAAAATTTGATTTTATTTGTAATTGTGTTTTTTACATTTTGACTGAATCTCTTGCCAATAAAGTACTAACTGAACAATTCTGAAAATGGCCAAAATCTCCTTTATCTTCCTGTTTATGATATTGATTTCGACGATTGAGTTTTGTCTCGCCCAATCGCCAATTCGAATTGACATTGATGTAAACAAAGGAAAAATTCCGGTTTCGCCTTTTATATACGGAAAGAACAACGTCCTGCCAAGCACTTATTTGAGTTCGGGTATAAACGAGGAAATCACCAGGGCAAAAGAAGCCGGAGTTCGTCTTGTAAGGCAAGGTGGAGGCAACAACAGCACCAAATACAACTGGCGGTTGAAACTTTCGAGCCACCCCGATTGGTACAACAACGTGTATGCAAACGATTGGGATGCAGCCGCAAAAAACATGCTTCAGCAACTTCCGGGAGTTCAGGGAATGTGGTCGTTTCAATTAATTGGTAAAGCGGCCGCTAACACCAATAATAATTTTAATGATTGGGGATACAATCAGTCACAATGGTGGAGCGGGACCAGCCAAAACCTTGCAGGCGGAGGCAAACCAAACACTTCAGGAGGATCAAAAGCAGCAACAGAAGGTAACCCGGATTTATACCTGATGAGCTGGACAGCCGATTCAACAGTCGGAATTCTGGACAAATGGTTTGGTGCTAAAGGGCTTAATTACGACAAAAGTAAATTTATGTATTGGGCTATGGATAACGAACCCGAGATTTGGTCGGGAACGCACGACGATGTGATGAAAACCCAATGTTCGGCCGAAGAATATATGCAGCTATATTTTAAAGTTGCCAAGGCTGCACGCGCCAAATACCCAAATATTAAACTTCTTGGACCAACACCGGCCAACGAATGGCAATGGTACCGCTGGGGAACTGACGGAATTCTTTCGGATGGGAAGAAATATTGCTGGCTCGAATTTTTTATTAAACGCATCGCCGAAGAACAAAAAGCTACCGGAATCAGGTTGCTTGATGTAATTGATATCCATTATTATCCAGGCTCCTCAGATGCAGCCAAATGTGTGCAGTTTCACCGTGTGTTTTTTGACCGCGATTACGATTATCCCGAAGCCAACGGGGTACATACTGTAAACGGAGGCTGGGATGCCAGCATCAACAAAGAATATATTTTGGGAAGATGTTCTGACTGGCTTACTCAATATTTGGGAACTAACCATGGCGTTGGATTAGCAGTTACTGAATCTGGACTAGCCTCGACCAATGCCAACGTTCAGGCTGTTTTTTATGCATCAACGTTGGGCGAATTCATGAAAAATAATGTGGAGATTTACACTCCCTGGAGCTGGAATGTGGGCATGTGGGAAACCCTTCATCTATTCAGTCGATACAATCAAAAGTACTATGTGCAGGCCTCTTCACAGAACGAGCAGGTCGTTTCGGCCTATCCAACAGTTAATAGCACAGCCGATTCACTTACAGTTGTTTTGGTAAACCGATCACTTACCGACAAACAAACTGTCAACCTGAATCTCTCAGGGTTTAAAATAAATCCCGGCACTTACGGGATGTATTCAATTTCAGGATTAGGATCGACCGAAACGTTTGTAACGCACATCAACAATGGTTTAAAGAAATCTCAGGTTCAGGCAACGGCTGACGCCATGACCATAGAACTGGCACCACTTTCAGTAAACTCTATAGTTCTGAAATCGCTGGTAATGGGAACTTCATCCGAAATAAAAAAGAAAAAGTTTAGCGCCAAAGTTTATCCAAATCCGGCCAGCGATCTGGTTAATATCGATTTTACACTTCCCGAAAAAAGCAGAATGAATATTGAGTTTTTCAACTCAAACGGGCAATTGATAAAAACATTGGCCAACTCTTTTTTCGATGCCGGAAATAACAATATTGCTTTTAATTCGGCACAATATCCAGATGGAATTTACTGGATCAGGCTCTGTTCTGAATCAAATATAGAAACAGTCAAACTGATTAAAGCCAAAAACAATTAACTTTAAGCGAATCATAAACCTAATTAGCTATGCTCAAAAAAAACCTATTCCTGCTGCTCATTCTCCTTTTTATCAGTGGTACTTCACTATCAGCAAAAGAGAAAATAATCTCTCCCAAAAAATTTAAATCCGTCGATATCGGAAATCCTGAAATTGCCGGCGTATCGCAAATTAAGGATAACAGCATAACCCTTACTGCCGGAGGTGCTGATGTTTGGGGTACACGCGATGAATTTCGGCTGGCTTACATCGAGCAAACTGGCGATTTCGATTTTGCTGCCAGGATCGAAAGTCTCACCGATCCGCATTTGTACACCAAAGCCGGATTGATGGCCAGGGAAGATCTCTCAGACAACAGCCGGCACATTTATTTCCAGGTTTTTCCGAACAACAATCCCCGCAATAAAAACAATGGAGGATATGAATTTCAGTACCGCAAAGAAAAGGCTGGTGAAATGAAAGCCATTTACCCGGCCAAAGCTGATGGAACTCCTGAATTTCCGGTTAATTATCCAAACACATGGATCAGGCTGAAACGTGTGGGAAACGATTTCACCGGATATTACAGTGCCGATGGGAAAAACTGGAAAACCTACACCTCCTTTACCATGGAAATTTCAAAAAAAGTATATCTGGGTCTTGCAGTCACTTCGCATAACACAACAAAAACAGCAACTGCTGTATTTCGGAATGTTTCATTTGTAAAAGAATAACTATGAAAAAGCTTTTTCTCATTGGATTTCTGATCTCCGGCCTGGTAACATGGGCTGCAAAACCAGTTCCGTCCGACCCAAAAGCTACTCCTGAAGCAGTTAAACTGTATCAAAAAATGCTTATTCTGGAATCGAAAGGAATGATGTTCGGCCATCAGGATGCTTTTGCTTACGGAACCCAATGGTACAACCAGCCGGGTCGTTCAGATGTGAAAGAAGTATGCGGCGATCATCCTGCCATTATCGGCTGGGAATTGGGCCATCTGGAACTTGGTAACGTTTATAGCCTCGACTCGGTTTATTTCGACAATATTCGGAAGGGCATTCAATATGCCGATAAAATTGGCGCCATAAATACAATCAGCTGGCACCACCGCAATGCGCTCACTGGAGGAACATCGTGGGATGTGAGTTCGAAAAAAACCGTTGAATCCATCCTCCCAGGCGGAGAGAAACACGTCCTTTACCTGCAATACCTCGACAAGGTAGCCGATTTTATGCTTAGCCTGAAAAATGAAAATGGCAAATTCATTCCAATTCTGTTTCGCCCATACCACGAGCATACAGGAAGTTGGTTCTGGTGGGGCAAAAATCTCTGTACGATTGACCAATACAAAGCGCTGTGGCGTTTTACCGTAAATTATCTCCGGAATGAAAAGAACATTCACCATCTGCTGTTTTCGTATTCAACCGATCGTTTTTCAACGAAAGAAGAATATTTGGAACGCTATCCCGGCGATGACATCATCGATTTGGTTGGCTTCGATTTGTACGATAACGGCCCTGAGTACCGGTCAGTCCTTGATAATTGTGCCAAAATTGTGAGCCAGGTTGCTGCAGAGAAAGGAAAAATTGGTGCGGTAACCGAAGCCGGCGATCCAACCGGCAAAAAAACGGAATGGTGGACGAAAACTATACTCGAAACTATTCGGCCATACAATCTTTCATACGTGCTGGTCTGGAGAAATTCGTTTACAAAAACAAAAGATGTTCCCTTTGGACCATACAAAGGGAGCCCCAGCGAGCAGGATTTTGTGAAGTTCTACAAAGATCCTAAAACATTGTTTCTGAACGACATAAAATAGATGTCGAGCAAATAGAATCTGAAGAGGAATTTCAATAGAAGTTCCTCTTTTCTTTAAAATTCCCTGGTGTACAAAGCTTTGTAGATTGGTCCCTGTGGTGTTAAAAGACTTTCGAAAAGAACCACTTTATTAATGTTAACCATATCGAAAACCGTTTGCCCGTAATCTTTCACCAAAGTATCGATGATTGTTTTATCGGCCAGATATTTCATTCTGGCAATAGTTAAGTGCGGTTTTAATGGCTTTTGATCGAAATTAAATCCATTTTGCTTGAGCAAATCTCCTAATTGCTGGTAGGCTGGTAATATATTTTGAAGGCTATTCAATCCTAACCAAAGCACATTTGGATCGCGCCGATTTGGAAATACTCCAACGCCTTCCAGCTTCGAATTGAAAGCGGCAACTTCATTAAACGACTGATCAACCAGCTGCTTCAACAAATCTACTTTTTCATCGGGAGTATCACCCAGAAAACACAAGGTGATGTGCCAGTTTTCGGGTTTCACCCAATTCATTTTATTGAGCCTCATCCGGCTGTTGTTCTTCCACGATTCAACTTTTTGAATGGCTTTCAAGGATGAAACAGGCACACCGATAAACAAGCGTTTGGTCATGCTGCAAAATTTTTACAAGTGACTTTGGATAAACCTCAACTGCTTTTCGAGCATCGAAATCTTGTGCATTTCAAACCCGGCTTTTCGAGCAGTTTCAATCGGTTTGGAGTAAATATACTCAATTTCCATTGGCCGGCGATGATCATAGTCGAGTTTCATACTCGGCGCGTAAGGCTTCATTTTTATAGTCATGTCGATCATCTGCTGCGCCAGCGATTCCTTCAGCGGTACCCCACAGGCATTGGCACCTCGAATGACTTCCAGCATCAGTTCTTTCGAAAGTTCGCGGGTATTTTCATTGGCCATTATTCGATCGGTAGTTGTATTCAGAACAACGGTCATTCCGTTAAAAGGAATATTCCAGACCAGCTTTTGCCAGCGCGCAAATTTCAGATCGGGTAATAAGTCTGCATGAATTCCGGCTTGCTGAAAATCAGACACAACCTGAGAAAGAACAAGCGGGTCAGCAACATTGTACGATGCAATATTCAATTTGCCGTAATCGAGGTGATTGATATGTCCCGGCCCAATTTTATTGGAGCAAATAAAGGCCAACCCACCGGCAAACATGGCCTCGGGCAACTGTTCCGACAGGTCTTCTTCCAAACCAAGACCATTCTGCAACAAAATCACAACCGAACCTGAATGAACAATTGGGTGAAGGATCTCAGGCAAATGATGATTTCCGGTAGTTTTCAGGCAAACCAGAATCACGTCGCATTTGGGCATATCTGCCGGTATTTTATAAGCATTCACCTGCGACAAATGAAAATTGCCCAATATCGAATCAACACGAAGTCCATGTTTTTGAACGTGTTCGAAGTCACTCCTAAACAGGAAATGAACGTCCTGACCGGCTTTAGCCAGCATTCCGCCATAAAATCCACCTAAAGCGCCGGTTCCAATTACTCCATACCTGATTGTCATTTTCAAATCTGATTTCTGTTTTCATACAAAAATATCCCGAATGCCAGTTTTAAGTAATCCAAACAGAGTTGAACATCTAAATCGTAACAAAAAAGTTACAAGCCGTATGTGACAAGCTCAACGTTCAAAAGGATTCATTAGTTTTACACAGTTTCTAAGAAGAGATACCTAAAACCTATTTAATCTAATATGAAAAAACCACTTTTTTTACTGTTGCTCGCACTTGCCGGCTTTTCAATTCAATGGCTGTCAGCTCAGGAAAGCAAAACCGTGCAATCGCCTGATGGAAAGCTGTCCATCACAATCCAACTGACTAAGGATGGAGCATTGACTTATTCATTCAACGCCTTTCAGCAACCGGCTATTCTGAATTCTCCGATGGGATATTCCGATGGAAATTCGGGTTCGGTGCCGTCAGCAGGTTGGGCTATGAAAAGTTCAAAACTCCGTTCGGTTGATTCGGCATGGAAACCGCTTTGGGGAAAACGTGCTGTTGTTCCTGACAAATACAATGAACTTACATTCAATCTCACCGGCCCGGATGCCGCAAAACTTCAGCATTTGCGCCTCGAAGTGCGGGCATACAACGATGGTGTGGCTTTTCGCTACTCTGTTCCAGCCGACGAAAAAAATAGTTTTGTGGCAACTGCAGAGTTAACCGCCTATCAATTTGCCGGCGATTACACTGCATGGTTCTACAATGGCGAGAACGCGAACATTGGCCCTGTGAAACTCACCGAAAGCGACGGGAAACGATTGCCGGTGATGACTATTAAAGCCAGCGACAATTTATACATGGCGCTGCACGAAGCGAACCTGGCAACAGGCGATCCGCTGGTGCTTAAATCGACAAAAGGCAGCACCACCATGTCGGTCATTTCGAAACCCGAAACCCTGGCAGCAGGTTTTCAATCGGCCTGGCGTGTCATTCTCTGCGGAAAAACTCCCGGAACGTTGGTCGATTCGCATTTGATTGAACTTCTGAACCCCGACCCCACCGGCGACTTCTCGTGGGTTAAGCCCGGCGTAGCTGTTTGGGACTGGCGCATCGATGGCGCTCAAATTGATGGCTTCACCTACGGGATGAATTACCCATCGTGGATTCGTATGGTTGACTTTGCCGCTGAGAACAATATCCGTCACCTGGTTTTGGATGCCAACTGGTACGGGCCGGAACACGATGCTAAATCAGATCCGCTGAAAGGTGATAAAGTGAACGACGTGAAAAAACTGCTTAAATACGGGAAGGAAAAAGGAGTTGGAATCTGGCTCTATCTCAACGATGTAGGCGGGCGTAAATTCCCGATCGAAGAAACTTTGAAACAATATGGCGACTGGGGCGCGGCGGGTATCAAATACGGTTTCATGCGTGGCAATCCGGCTGAGAAGAATGCCTGGACACGCAAGATCACCGAACTATGTGCTCAAAACCACCTTTTGTGCGATTTCCACGACGGGCCGGTGCATCCCTACGGACAAATGCGCACTTTCCCCAACGCGGTAACCCGCGAATATTGCCACGCGCAGTTGGACGGTCACCATGTTTTTGTTCCGAAGACTTTTGTAACCAGTGTTTTTGTGAACATGCTGGCAGGTCCGATCGACATGAACAACGGAATGTTTGATCTTCGTCAGGGGCGCACCACCCGCGTTGACGAAAGCCAGCCGGTTCCTTCCACCCTGGTTTCCGAAGCAGCCCGCACGCTGATCGTCTTTTCAGGAGCGACCATCATTCCTGATATTCCTGAATTTTACCGCAAATATCCCGATTTGCTCAAGTTCATTGCATCACAAAAAATGCCGTGGAGGGAAAGCAAAACCCTTTCAGGAGAAATTGGCGAATACATTGTGGAAGCCCGGCAGGCGGCCGATGGCGTTTGGCTGGTTGGTGCCGCAACCAATGAATCGCCGCGCGAGCTCGACATTCCGCTCAGTTTCCTGAAACGCGGAAAATATGAAGTAACCATTGTGCAGGACGGCGACGATGCCCATTACCTCACCAACCGCGAAGTGCTAAAATCGGAGACAAAAACGATGAAGCCGTCGGAAAACGTGCGGGTTAAGCTGGCTGCCGGTGGTGGCGCCTGCCTGATCATTAAAGAAGCAGGAAAAACCAAATAAGGATTTTGAAAAAAATAAGGGGTGACTAAAAGTTACCCCTTATTTTTTGGTGCTTACCGGTTTGCGTGGAACTTCAGAAAATCGCAAATTTCTGCATGTGCCAGTTTCGACTCGCGAAAAAAGTTGCCAAACGCCGGATAGCAATGGCACATCCCCTCGCCTACCAGCAAGGTAACTTCAACCCCTGCCTTCTGTGCTTTATCAGCAAACCGAATCGAATCATCGCGCAAAATTTCGTTGCTTCCTGCACTAATGTGAAGTGGCGGCAACCCTTTCAAATCGCCGTACAGTGGCGAAATATGGGGGTTTCGCTTGTCATTTCCTCCCGCATAAAACGCACTGGCATTTTCCGAGCTTCCTTTGGGCGAAAGGCACTTTTCTGCATTCGAGATGTACGATTCTCCGGTTCGGGCTAAATCGGTCCAAGGCGATAAAACCGCCGCAGCGGCAGGCAAAGCAATGCCTTCATCTTTAATGGCCAGCAACGTTGCCAGACACAATCCAGCACCCGCCGAATCGCCTGCAAATACGATATTTCGCGCTTCAAAACCATTTTCCAGAAGGTATCGGTACGCAGCCAGCGCATCGTTCAATGCTGCCGGAAACGGGTTTTCAGGAGCCAACCTGTAATTGAATACCAGCGCATTGATGCCGCTTCCCTTTACAAACTTAACCACATGCTGCCTGTGCGACTCGGCTGAACCGGTTACATACATTCCCCCATGAAAATAAAGCATGGCTTTCTGAACATTGTTTCCCGGAAGTTTCATCCACTCGGCAACCATTTCGCCAATGGTAAGCGGAACAATCTCCAATTCAGGAGGTAGTTTCCCAAACATCTTACCGCCTTTTTCTGTCAGTTCTCTCAATTTTCGCACGCCTTCGGGTGAAGGGTCAAAAGGCTGTTTCCGTAGTTTTCCCCTGAACAGATGGCGGTTAACCATCAGTCCAAGAATGATTTTACTTTTAAGACTTTGCATATGAATTGTTTTTAGTTTCCTTTCAGGAGCATTCCCAGTAAAATTTGCTTGTCGGGCATTGTAAACCGATT
>JAJZSZ010000185.1 GCA_021849365.1 Bacteroidota bacterium
TAATCTTCGGGATGATCAGGTTTGCCGCATTGCTCAACAGGGCGAAACCAATCAGGCTGGATATCATCAGCCGGTAAGGTTTCAGTACCCTGAATATATTGGGCTTGGCCGGTTTTCTTAGCAGTTCTGGTTCATTTTTAACTTTCGCCTTCTCCATTCAATGCGCATAAATTTCGGGTAAAGTTAAAAAGAACCTTTAACCGACTGTTGACTAATTTAAAGCTGATACATAAGCAACCTTGAAAATGGGCCATTTAAAAATAGGTTCTGACAGCAAATTCAAATTGATTGATAAAAATCTTCTTAAAAGCGGAGAGATTGTTTTGCTCGTAGAAAAGTAACATTGCTTTTTTATAGTCAATGGAATCTACGGTCCTAAAGGAAATTGGACTAAAGTTATTGTTCATAAGTATAGCATTGGCGATGATTCTGCTTGTCCTTTTGTTTCCATCAGCAAATGCCTGAATGTAAGAAAGCAGGACCAAGGCAAGAAGCGCTTTTGAAAATACATTTTCCTGATTATTAATTAAATCACACATGTCCTGGAGTGCTTCCCTGATCTGATATTCATTATCAAGCGGCTTATAATTTGTACCGGAAATACCCACTCTGCGCTTCCTGATATTCCGGGCTACATTTAGGTCTTTGATTAAAATACTATGAATGTCCTCTATTGCTGATACGGTTAGCGGTTCGATATAAGAAGGATTCTGAAGGATAAAGTCCAATGCATCTTTGTGGTTGAGAAGCATAATTGCTTCCTCTTTTGTTTTCCCCGAAGCGGTCTCTTTTTCTTTGAGCAAGCGCTCAGTTTCCAACAAAGAGTATGTATTGCCTTCAATCTGTGATGACTTCCAGCTCAAATCAATAGCCCAGCGCTCGAGTTCTTTCCTATATTCTGAATCCGTTAGTTTCGAAATATTTTCTGAATATATTTTCTGAAAGTTATTTAGATAATTAAGTTCATCATTGGTAAAAACAGAAACGTTATTTAAAATTTCAGGGATTAATGAATAATTAAACCTATCCTTTATCAATCGTTCATCAATTTCCTTTTGAAAGTAGACATCTACATCAATAGGGCGCATTAATTCATAAATTTGACTTAATTGATACTTTGTTCCTTTTCCTTTTCCTGAGGGTTGGATGAGGTTTTCAGAAATTAATTTTTGTAAAATTCGCTTCAGTGTAGCATATCCAATTTCTGCATCCAGTTTGGTATGAATTTCTTTTGACGAAAGTAAGGGATTTACTTCGATAATTTCCAGAATCAAGCTATTCGTATTAAGCCGTGATTTTGCCATTGGTTAAAATTTATAGATCACAAACATACGAAATGTAGCTCAAAATTCAAGAAAAATGGGCTCTATTTATCCAGAAGTGAGCTTTAAATGACATTAAGCCATATTTAAGTTCATAAAATGGAAAGAAATGAATCATCACACATGAGTAATAAGCTTTCATAAAGAGCTGGTTAGAAAGCAATGCTTGCATTAAGCTACACATGTAAGGTTTTGATAACCAAACGAATTTCACCAACTACATAACCGTTGCCGTTTCGCCATGAATATGAAAATCCAGCCCGCTTTTCTGGATGGCATCGGTTACTTTGACCTGGACAAAATGGTCAATGGCATGAAGCATTCCCCAGGTGAAAGAACCGGCCCATATTATTGCGGCCAGAAGGGCTACCAACTCTTTGAACAACAACCCAAAACCGCCTCCATAGAAGAGTCCGTCTGGCGTTCCCGGATTGATCATAGAGGTTGCCAGCAAGCCTAACAAGATGGTGCCAAAAACACCTCCGACTCCATGAACGCCCCAAACATCGAGCGCGTCATCCCATTTCATGCTGTTTTTGAATTCGACGGCCAAATAGCAGACAACACCTGCCATGATTCCGATTATGGATGCCGATCCTACCGTAACATAGCCTGCGGCAGGCGTTATGGTTGCCAGTCCGGCTACAGCGCCGGTCATCAATCCGATAAAGGTTGGTTTCTTTTTGCCACTGTTCCATTCTATCAGCAACCAGGTTATGGCCGCAAATGAAGCTGATACATCTGTGTTGATAAAGGCCGCAACGGTGATATCATTCATATCGAGTTCGCTGCCGGCATTAAAGCCGTACCAGCCAAACCACAACAAAGTTGTTCCGACAGCAACCAATGGAATATTACTGGGTTGATGTTCACTTCCTTTTCTTTTTCCAACATAAATTGTCGCTACCAGCGCGGCAAAACCTGCCGTGGCATGGACAACAATCCCCCCTGCAAAATCGAGTACGCCCCATTGCTGAAGGATTCCGCCTCCCCACACCATGTGCACAAAGGGATAATAGACAAATATTTGCCAGAAAATCAGGAAGAAGACGTATGCTTTAAAGGTAACGCGATTGATAAAGGCGCCTGTGATCAGGGAAGGCGTGATAATGGCAAACATCATCTGATAGGCAAAGAACACATATTCCGGGAAAGCTTTCCCCGGCATGATGGTTTTTGGCGTAATACCATGCAGAAACGCTTTATCAAGATTTCCGATAATCCCGAAAAGATCAGTCCCGTCAGCGAGGGTACCGCTAAAACAAAGTGAATAACCAAAACTAAACCACAAAACGGTAGTCAGTCCCAGGGAGACAAAACTCTGCATCATGATGTTCAGGATATTTTTCTTGTTGCCCAATCCCCCATAAAAAAAGGCAAGGCCCGGCGTCATGAGCATGACAAGACTGGTCGCCAGAACCATAAATGTGGTTACCCCTTTGTCAATCATATAAATAAAATTGAAAGATTATAAAATGTAAGTAATTAGCCGCAAAAATATACAATTTTAATAAATAAGTATTATATTTTTGATCACCTGTTAATTTTTTACGTTTATTTAATAGAATACCCCCACTTACATATGGGGGTATATTCCAATTTTATATCAAAAATTTAAAAGTGGCTATAAATTAAAAGAATCACTTTTTCTGACAAGTCCATTTAGAAACCAACTTCAGCATCAGGTTCTTGAAGTGTTTTCTACATTTTGGTTCGGATAGGTTATCAAAAGTTCGAATGACAAAAAAGGAGGATGTCACTTCAGACATCCTCCTTTAAATACAAATGATTCGTTTAAATTTCCTGGTAAGGATTTACCTCGAACGTATCTCCCTTTTCATAAAAGAGACATAGGAGATTGAAAAGCAGAGAACGGTTGCAGCGATAAGTCCGGTAACCTGGGGCCAAACCAGTAAAAGGCTCTGGCCGAGAGGCAGCGGACCCGGGATTGCCCCTTCAATCTGTTCCATCGATAATGGCCCGAGGCTGCGTACTGAAGGCATCAGCAGCGTTGTAGTAGCCTCTGTGAAGAGTTGGTTGGGCATGAGCCGCAACAAACTTAATTTAAACTGTTCGAAACCGATGAGCTGGTATTCGCTGGCTATCGATGACGGCGCCAATGCCCTGGTTATCAAATTCACGATCATTCCATAAAACACGGTGAAGAACAACCAGACTGCGATTCCTGCCAGGGCAGATGTGGCAGGTTGCCTGAACCGAACAGAGAAAAGAATTGAAAGATTCAACCAAAATGCAACGTAAAGTACACTTAAGATGCCAAAAGAGATGATACGCAGAAACTCCTCTGCCGTCGGAGGTATTCCGATAGTTAAAAGTCCGAGTCCCATTACCAGGAAAACCAAGGCAAAGAACATGACGCTAATCACCATCAAAGCCGCAAGAAACTTCGCATTGAGTAAATAGTCACGGTAGATGGGCTGTGCGAGGACACGGCTCATGGTCCGGTGATTGTGCTCTGAATTAACCGCATCAAACCCCATGCTGATGCCAAGCAAAGGTCCTAAAAAGCTAATAAAGATTACGAAAGAGGGAAGCGTACCATCTGTTATGGTAAACAGTTTAAGAAAAAAGAAGGTCCCTTCGGGATCGTTCGGTTTGACTGCTTTATCAATATTTGTTAATGCCGTATACATTGAACCCATGCATGTTAGGGCGATGAGGGCAATTAGAATGATGAATCGCCAGCTCCTGACATGGTCAGATATTTCTTTGTTTAAAATGACCCTGAATGGATGAAGCACTTTGTCTTCATCTTTATTTTTATGAAGTTTGACAGAAAATAACAAGCGGTTAATTCCTGACAACCAGGGTGTAAAAAAATAATGAGATTGGTTTTCCGGATTATTCATACTTTTCACCTCCTTCAAAATAGCGATAATAAATATCATCAAGTCCGTATGCTTTCTTGTTCAGGTAATTCAATTTTTCACCCGATGCAATAACGGCTTCGGCAATTTCGGACGTAACATCACGGGAACACCCGATTTGAAATATCCCATTTTTAATCTCGACTGCATTTATCCCGTCAATAGAATGCAGGAGCCCTTTTAACCAGTCGGGTGTATATTTCTTAGCCGTATTTATTTCTTCGCCGTTTTGCCGGTAAAGTCCGGCTTCGATCACAAAGGGGCTTTTCGAGAATAATTTCTTCGCCAGGGAAGGAATATCCCCTTCGGCCAGCAATTTGCCATTGACAAATAATCCAACGCGGTCGCAGACTTGCTGGACGTGGTGCAGATCGTGGGAAGAAAACAGAACGGTCAGCCCTTCTGCCCTGCTCAATCCCTCAATTAATTCGAGAAACTCTTTCACTCCCGTTGGGTCGATCCCCAAAGTTGGTTCATCCAGTATTATTACTTCGGGATTTTTGATCAGCACATCCGCCAGTCCAAGTCGCTGCAACATTCCCCGGGAATATTTTCCGGTCTTTTTTTGTGCAGCCTCCGACATCCCTACCCGTGCAAGCAGCTGTTCAATTTTTTCGTTTGCCATCCGTTCTGACAGTCCATTTAGCCGGGCAGTGAACATCAGATTTTCATATCCGCTGCGGTTGTAATAGAACCCAACATCTTCCGGCAGATAGCCAATCCTTCTTTTAACTTCAATCGGGTGGGTAGTGGGGTCGATCCCGCATATTCTGGCCAAGCCGGAAGTCGGTTCTGTCAATCCGAGCATCATCAAAATTGTGGTTGACTTCCCGGCGCCGTTTGGGCCCAGCAAACCAAAAATCTCGCCTTTCTTAACTGAGAGGTTTAGCTGATCAACAGCAGTAAACGAACCGTATTTTTTAGTCAGATCAACCAGTTCGATAATATTTTCGGCCACAGTTTACCTCCTTCCATATTTACGGAACAGATGATATACACTGCCCAGGGCGACCAAAATAACCAATACCCCAACCCAACCCCACAACATAGGTGTCTCAACGGAAATCCTCAATGAAACCTTTGAGGAAACCTCTGGTGTTTTGGTTTCTATATTTGTTACATAATCCCCGGGAATTGCTTTTTTGTCTGCCTTTATCGTGGCAAAAACCTGCGCTGATTTCCCTGGCTGTAATTTGTCGACTTTTTTGGGATCAAAGGTGACGCTCCAGTTTGTTGGCGCTGTATATTCCGGCTTGATATCGGCAAGTTCGGATGAACCTGTATTGACAATCACAAGTTCCAACTGTTTGGACTCACCTGCCGTAATATTGGCGCTCAGCAAACCGGTAGGAGTGGAGAGTTCCATATTGTAGGAACCGGTTATATCAACTTCAAGTTCGAGATCCGTAAACGAAGAGCTTGAGGTAGCACGGATTGGAATTTTATATTTACCGGCTTCTGTTCTGTCGGGTGCTTTAATTTCTACCGTGATGACCTGTGTAGCATTTGCATCCAGGTCGATAGCAGTAACCGCCTGATAATTGGATTTGAAAGTAACGGTCCAACCTCGCGGGGCATTCGACATGAAAGCATACTGCTGCTTGTCCGATGTCCGGTTTCTTAGATTTGTATTGAAAGTAAAGGTAGAGTTGACGTTCCCTTGCATATTCGCCTGACTGGTCGTAAACTCCGTTTTATAAGTCCCCTGTTCAGAGACATTAACGACCAAAGGCAACGAATTCAATCCACCTGCCTGAATATTAAAACGGTAGTTCCCCTTGTTGACCTGTAAGGGCACATCTACTTTGAGCGAAACGCTCTTCCGTTCGCCCGGTAAAATGGAAAGTTGACCGATGGTCCAGGCTCCCGATTTTAAACTATAATTCCATCCCCGTGGCATTCCGGATACGGAAATATCCACATTTTGGATCTCCTTGCTGTTGTTAATGACATCGATAGCATAGTCGATCGATTCGCCGGGCGGTACGGAAATTTTCGTATAAGGTGTATACAATGTCACACTTTCGGTTGCCTGATTAGCGTGACCAACAATGCAGATTACCCCCAATGACAGGGTTAATAACAGTCTTAACCATTTCGTTTGTGTTGACATAAAAAATCCTCCGTGATTTTTGGTTATTTAAATTCAGGAGGCCAAAATAAAAATTTACACAAAAAAAATCTTATAAAAAATTACAAAAATGTTAAAAAATGCTTAAAAAACGGTCTGAAACGGCCATTTTGTTTATTCTATCCAAATTGTTCTGTCTATTTGTCGAAAAACAGGTTAGAAGACGGGCAAAAATTTGTTGGAGGTAAATAAAAGGTGCCCGGACCAAAACCGCGAAGCTACAGGAAATTTTTATCCAGATATTCCTGAAACTTATCTTTATATTGATCGCTTACCGGGATATAAGTCTTGCCAAAAATGATTCGGCTGCGCTCAATCGTTTCAATTTTATTGAGGTTTACAATGTAGGAACGGTGGACCCGCATAAATTTTTCTTCAGGGAGTTTTTGTTCGAGCGATTTGATGGAATTAAGCGATAAAACCGGCTTGGCCTCTCCGGATGTATAAACTTTAATGTAGTCTTTCAGGCCTTCAATGTACAGGATATCATCGAAATTGATGCGTCTTATTTTGTATTCGGATTTCAGAAACAAAAACTGGTTATTGGCTTCGATTGTTGGTAAAGCGTTGGCCTGCAACTCTGCCATCTTATGGGCTTTCATGGCTGCCCTCAGAAATTCTTCATAGCTGAAGGGTTTCAGCAGATAATCGAGGGCATTCAGCTTGAAACCTTCCAGGGCATATTTTTCGTAAGCCGTGGTAAAGATGATTTTATGATCACCTTCCAAACTTCGGGTGAACTCTATTCCGGATAAATCAGGCATCTGAATATCGACAAAGATCAGATCAGCCTCCTGGTTAGACAGGAAGTCTATGGCATCCAGCGGATTGTCAAAAGCGCCTGCCAGTTCCAGAAACGGGGTTTTGCCAATGTAATCGCTCACTAACTTGAGGGCAAGCGGTTCATCATCAATGGCAATGGTTTTCAGCTTCATATCCTTTCTATTTCTTTTCGGACCGATAGTTCAACGTGAAAAACGGTTTCGCTTGATTCAATTTTCAGTTCATGTTTATCAGGGAACAATAACCCAAGCCGTTTCTTCACATTTTCGAGGCCGATTCCCGAGTGTTGTACATCCCCGGTCTGAGTGGTTTTCCAAATGGTGTTTTCTGCAACAAAAAGAATTTGCCCGGTATCAATTTTCATGCTGATTTTAATAAATGAAGGCTCCCGATGACTGACCCCGTGCTTAAACGCATTCTCGATAAATGGGATAAAAAGAAGCGGAGGGATGGCAAAATCCGGGTAATCTTTCGGGAAAGAAATCTGTAAATCGACCCTGGGGCTCAGCCGCAACTTCATCAGATCGATGTAATGGGTCATGAAATCAATCTCGTGGCTCATTAACGTCTCTCCCTGTTCCGATTCGTAAAGCAGGTAGCGCATCATCTTCGACAGTTTCAGCACCGATTCCTGAGCTGTCGGGCCATCAATACCAATGAGTGAGTAGATATTGTTGAGGGTATTGAAGAAAAAATGCGGACTGACCTGGTTCTTCAGAAATGCGAGTTCAGAGTTCAGTTTTTCTTTTTCCAGTTCTTTTTGTCTCTTTTCGTTCTGTTTTAATTTTTCCATCACACCCAAACCCAGCGCAAAACCCGAAATCATTAACGAAGCAAGTATGTGATTATACAAGCCAAAGGCTTTCCAGGGCGGGTGAACCTCTTCGCCGCTTGCTGCCAGTTTTTTCATCACTTCCTGAAATTTAGCATCCTGGACGGCATCGTAAAGAAGACTATTGTTAATGAATGACGTTAGGTAGTAGGTGGCTGTAATCAGTGCAACGAGCGAAACGGCATAGGTCCAGTTTCTCCCGCGAAGAAATAACTTTGGGACCAACCACAGATAGCCGACATAAAAGACAATGATGGCTGAAAAAGTATGAGCGTAAAACTGGTACAACCGGTGCGGGTTTCCACCAAAAGCATTGTTCAGATAAAGCGGAATACCGAAAATGATAATCCAGGCAAATGCATGGAGTGCAAATGCTAGTTTTTTATCGGATCGTGACAAGAATCTGACCATTGAGTTCATTTTTATCAAAGATAATTTAAGTATGGACAATTGACAATGGACACTGGCAAAAACATTTCAGAAACCGACTTGCTATTGGTTCACCTCTTTTTCTTCGAGTCGGGTTTTATTCATAACGTAACGCATCTATCGGGTTCAGATTGGAAGCTTTTTTGGCAGGATACCAGCCAAAGAAGATACCGATGGCAGTACAAACCAGGAAGGAAACTACGACCGATTGGGTCATAATGACAACCGGCCAACCCATCAACGAACCAACTACTGCGCTGATTACGTACCCTAATCCTATTCCGATTACTCCACCTACCACACTCAGCATGGTAGATTCGATCAGGAACTGCATCAGGATATCCAGCCCTTTGCCGCCGATCGACATGCGTAAACCGATCTCCCGGGTCC
>JAJZSZ010000186.1 GCA_021849365.1 Bacteroidota bacterium
TTTGTTCCGGCCATTTCGTCCATCATCTTTCACAAAGGGGTGAAAATGCGCCGCAATTTCCTGATCGACTGGATGCGGCCACGCTATCAGGCCGGATTGGAAAAATACCTCACCAAACGCTGGTTCGTGGTGCTCACTGCCGGTGGAATTTTCGCTGTTTCGATGATTATTATGAGCCGTTTGGGCACCGAGTTTCTTCCTGAGCTCGACGAAGGTTCGATTCTGGTGGAGCAGGTCCGGATGCCGTCGGTTACGCTGAAAGAGTCGATGGACAATGCCAACTGGCTGGCCGGAAAACTGGTGCAGAATATTCCTGAAATCAAAACGGTGGTGCCAAAAACCGGACGTTCTGATTTAGCCAACGACTGGATGGGAGTGCACCAAACCGATGTTTGGATTGTGCTGAAACCCACCAAAGAATGGCGGAAAGACATGACCAAAGAAGATATCATCGCACAAATAGAACCCTATCTGAAAACCGAGCCCGGATTGGCTTACAACTTTACACAACCGATCGCCATGCGCGTGGACGAGCTGACCAGCGGCGTGAAATCGGACCTGGCCGTGAAAATTTACGGCGAGGATTTGGACGAGCTTAACAAGATTGGTGAGAACATTTCTACCATTGTTTCGGGCATGAATGGAACGGCCAACTTCTTCGTGGAACAGCCGGTTGGTCAGCCTTATCTGACGATAGAAATCGACCGCGAAGCATTGGCTTCGTTTGCCCTGAATGTGAACGATGTTCAGGCGGTGATTGAAGCCGGAATTGGCGGGCAGGTGGCTGGTCAGGTGTACGAAGGTCAGCGGCGGTTTGATATTCAGGTGCGCTACCCGTACGATTTTCGCTCCGAGTTGCAGGAAATTCAGGAGATACCCGTTCCGCTCCCTAATGGCGAGTTTATCCCGATCAAGCGGGTGAGCCGCATTGTGGCGCAGGAAGGCCCGCGCGAGATTCAGCGCGAAAACGGTTGGCGCAGGATGATCGTGGGCATCAACATCAAAAACATCGACATGGGCACCTACGTGGCGCAACTGCAAAAAGCCATCGGCGAAAAAGGCCATGTTCCGCCCGGGTACTTCCTCGAATATGGTGGAACTTTCGAGAACCAGAAGCGCGCCATGAACCACCTTTTGCTGGTGGTTCCACTGTCGCTTTTCATCATCATTGGCTTGCTATACCTCAATTTCGGGAAAATGCGCTATGCAGTGATGATTCTGATTAATCTGCCATTTGCCCTTTCCGGAGGTGTTTTTTTGCTGTGGCTGCGGGGAATGTACCTGTCGGTTTCGGCCAGCATCGGTTTTGTCGCCTTGTTTGGGGTGGCGGTGCTCAATGGCATTGTGTTGCTCGACCACCTGAACGAACTGCGGAAGGAAGGCCGTCCGTTGCGCCAAACTATCATTCACGGCGCTACCGACCGCCTGCGCCCCGTACTGATGACGGCGTTGGTAGCCAGTTTGGGTTTCATCCCGATGGCTTTCAACTCGGGGCCGGGTTCCGAAGTGCAGCGGCCATTGGCAACGGTAGTCATTGGCGGGCTGATCACTTCCACCTTCCTGACGTTGCTGGTTTTGCCCATTATTTATTACTGGGTTGAAGAAAGAAGAGAGAAAAAGTTGACGCTCAACGAAGTAAAAATTGAGGAAGAATAGCGCCAAACTGTTCTGAAAATTTAAAGCCTAATTCTCATACTTGTAAGCATGTGAATTAGGCTTTAACCGTATTTTCAGCGTAATTTAATCTTTTCCTGCACTGCTTTCTTTTCCGAAATTAAAGATCGGCGACGGAACTCTCGATTGCTCCATAATCCGGAGCATTTTGTCCACTATCTGAGGGTTTTGTGAGGCGACATTGTGCTCTTCTCCTAAATCCGATCTCAGGTTATACAATTCGGTGGTCATTTTTTCAGGAACCGAAACATTATATTGGACCAACTTCCAGTCTCCCATACGGACGGCCTGACGACCATTATTTTCGTGGAACTCCCAATACAGGCTTTGGTGTTGCTTTTGTCCTGATTTTCCTAAAAGCGTTGGCAAAAACGAAATCCCGTCAATGTTTTCTGGTGTTTTTAAGCCAACGATTTCGGCAAAAGTCGGCATGATGTCCCAAAAAGCAGAGATCAGGTCGGATTTGGTTCCAGCAGCAACTTTCCCCGGCCACGAAACAATCATCGGTTCACGCATTCCGCCTTCGTACAAATCGCGCTTATAACCTTTGAGCGGGCCATTGCTGTCGAAATATTCAGGATCGGCGCCACCTTCGATATGCGGACCATTATCTGACGAGAAAATGATAATTGTATTTTTGTCGAGTCCCAGTTTTTTCAGCTCAGCAACAATTTCGCCCACTTGCCTGTCGAGCAGCGTAATCATAGCAGCAAAAGCAGCATGAACCTCGGGCTGGCTTCCGTACGGCCCTTTGCGGTAATTGGGCGAGCCAGGTTCCGCGCCTTTGTAGGCTTTCTCCGGAAGCAATTTTCCCCGGAATTCTTTCATGTTTTCTTCCGGAGCAACCAATTCTGCATGGGGAATGGTGGTTGGATAAAACAGGAAAAACGGCTTATCCTTATTTTTATCGATGAATTGAAGTGCTTTTTGATGTATTAAAGTCGGTGCATATTCTGTTGATTGAGTTCCTGAATTTCCATTCAGAATCACTTTGGTCTGGTTGTTCCACAAATGATCGGGGTAATAATTGTGTGCCAGACTTTGGCAATTGTATCCGTAGAATTGATCGAATCCCTGGTTGTTTGGATCACCTTCTGAAGCTGGTGAGCCCAATCCCCATTTACCAAAAGCTCCTGTGACGTATCCGGCGCTTTTCAACATTTCAGCAATGGTAAACGATTGAGCTGGTAATGGATATTGCCCTTCGTCCTGCCACTGTTTATTGCCGCGGATGGGAGTGTGACCTGTTGTTAAACCGGTCATCAGTGACGAACGCGATGGTGCACAAACCGGACAACCTGAATAATGCTGCGTAAACATCATCCCCTGTTTAGCCAGTTTATCGATATTGGGTGTTTGAAAATGTTTCTGACCGTAACAGCTGAGGTCGCCATACCCGAGGTCGTCGGCAAGAATAAAAACAATATTTGGTTTTTGCTGAGCCGAAAGGCTGAAAATATTGAACAGGGCTACTCCTGTAAAGGCAATAATACGCGAATCCATAAGTCTGTAGTTTAGGTGGATCAAATTTACAAATGAAATTGGATTGACGAAGATATACTTCCAATTAACTTCGTTCAACTTATTCGACCAGGATGGTCCATTGGCTTGAATAATCGGAAAACAAGAAGTATATTAGTGCTGCTTATAGTTCAAATAGCAAAACAGATGGAAAGTAATGCGCAAAATTCAGGAAAAGACGAAGTTCGCGAACATTTGATCAATGCTGCGCGACAGGTTTTTGTACGCTACGGATATAAAAAAACTGCGCTCGACGATATTGCCCGTGAAGCCCGTAAGGGGAAAAGTACGATTTACTATTATTTCAAAAGTAAAGACGATATTTTTAAGGCGGTGATTGATGCTGAGGCTGAAATCAGGACAAAAATGATTGACGACCAAATTTCGGCAATCGACGATCCGATGCAGAAGTTGAAAACCTACATTTATGTGCGTTTGCTTTCTCTGAAAAATGTTGGAAACTACTACGAAGCGATTAAAAATGATTTGCTCGACAATCTTTATTTTGTCAATAGCTTAAGAACGAATCATTTTGATGACGAAGTTAATGTGGTGAAGAACCTGCTGCTTGAAGGTATCGGGCGGAAAATCTATACCATTCAGAACCCGGAACTGACGGCTAGGACGATTGTTACGCTGTTACAGGGTTTCGAAGTTCCGCTGATCCAAAAAAATCTTTCGGATGAAGAATTGCAGAAGTCGGTTGACGAAATGCTAAACATCCTTTTTCATGGGATTGTCACCAAAAAATAAGCGAATCGTTTCTGATCCGCTTATTTTTTTAAGTCTTCTGAGTTTTTCTATAACTCGTGAGGTATTTAATGATAAAAGCTATCGCTACACCGAATAAAAATCCATCAATGAAGCTTAGTCCCTGATTATCCGGGAAAAAACGTTCAATAACAAAAGCCAACGCCAATGCAGCCAATCCGATGGCTAATGACAGCTTCGGATTTGTAATTAGTTTCATTTTTTCGCTTTAAACAGTTCTTTTTCGTCAACTTTTTTTACAGAAGTGCTGTCGTTGAGTAGCTTGTTGATGGCATTAAATGGAGCAACAACAATTTCGTCGCCCGCTTTCAATCCTTCCAGGATTTCGATATTCTCACTATCCTGAATGCCGGTTTTCACTGGCTGTTTCTTTACTTTCCCGTTTTTGTAAAGGAATACAACTTCTACTTTTTTATCTTCCGGAGTCTTTTTATCCTGAGTTGTAACAGCTTCGTTTTCGGCTTCCGGTGTTTCAATGGCATCATTTTTCTCCTCTGGTTTTGAATCGGTTTTCAATGAACGGGTGGTTACCGCCTGAATCGGAACCGAAATCACATCTTTTCGGGTTTCCGTTTGAATGTCAACTGTGGCCGACATTCCCGGACGGAAAGGATATTGTTTCCCCTGAATTGAATCAACTAAATCTTTGTACGACGACTCGAGCAAAAGAATTTTAACATTGAAGTTGGTCACCTGATCGGTGGTAGCACCTGTGGTGGTGGCCGAGTTGGCAATTTCGGTAACAATTCCCTTAAACTTGCGGCCCAGGTAAGCATCAACCTCAACTAGTGCTGTGTCATTCAGGTTAACTCTAACAATATCGTTTTCGTTCACATCCACTTTCACTTCCATCAGGTGCAGATTGGCAATTACCAGCATTTCGGTACCGGCATACATATTGGTTCCAACTACGCGTTCGCCTTTTTCCACATTCAGGCGCGAAACAGTACCGTCCATTGGTGCATAAATCTTTGTTTTTACCAGTTGTTCCTGTGCTTCGGCAACCGATGCTTCGGCCGATTTTACTGCAAACTGCGAAGCTTTTACTTCGGCCTGAGCAACTTTATACGATGCCTGTGCCGATTCAAAATCTGAAAGGGCGATTGCTTTCTGTTCGAAAAGCGTGGTCGAACGTTTATAAGCCATTTCACTTTCAATCAGTCGGGCTTCGGCCTGAGCCAGGCGTGCCTGCGATGAACTTAAACTGGCCAATGCCCGGTTGTACGACTGAATGTAAATGTCTGGTTTGATGGTTAGTAGTAATTGTCCTTTCTTAACTTCATCACCTTCCTTGATATTCATTTCAATGATTTCTCCTGAAACATCAGGACTAATTTTGATCTCGGTTTCAGGCTGAACTTTCCCGTTTGCTGTAATTAATTCGGTAATTGTTTTGCTTTCAACAATTTTGGTCGATACATTGATCTGAAAATCTTTGCCAAACCAACCTGCCTTTTTCCCGGCAATAAGTACAATGATCAGAATTACCACTAAGGCAATAGCATATGGAAACAGCTTATTCGATTTCTTCTTCATTTTCGTGTAATTTGGAATATTTGTATAGGTTCGGTACTTAAAATTACAACATTTCTGAGTCCAAAAAATCATTCACCCGATTAATTTCCTGTACACAGTATCAATCTGTCATTTTAGCGGTGTTTCAGTATTCTGATTTTAAAATAAAGGACTAAAAAATCTTAAATTTATCTGTTTTTCGCTCAGTAACTTAATTGGTCCAAAACATTAACCTAAGTCAAATGTTATCTTTTCCTGTGGATACAAAATCTACGGATTTGCTCTGTTTTTTATAACGAATACTTAATCGAATTAATGAATCATCAATTTTTTAGTGTGGAGGCACCTGTACTTGACCAAGATCCCCGGAACTTACCTTTCAGTGAATTCCTGAATAATTTAAAAGAAAAAATGAGGCACGTTTTCCATGTTCGTGCTGATATAAACCAGATGGCACTTAAACGAGGCATGCCTCCGTTTGTGATGCGTGAAATTATGAGCCTGAATCCGCTTTCTGTTGGAATTCCTGCAGAATTTGGCGGAAGAGGCTGTCATATGGAAGAAAATATTGCCTTACTCGAAGCTGCATCGTACGAATCGCTGGCGCTTTCGCTTACGTTTGGCATAAATTCGGCGCTTTTCCTGCAACCCGTTGGAAAGTATGCGCAATACGAAGCAAAAGCTGCTGTATTTGAGCGTTTTCTGAATCAACAGAATATGGGTGGATTGATGATTACCGAGCCTTCGTTCGGAAGTGATGCGCTGAATATGAGAACATCTTACACCGAAAAGGACGGGAAATATCACATTAAAGGAACCAAGCATTGGGCCGGATTGACCGGTTGGGCTGAATTTTGGCTTTTAACCGCCCGCGAACGGGGTGAGTCGGGCGATTTAAAACGCGATATCGATTTTTTTATTTGCGATGTGAATAGCCCCGGGCAACAAATTGTTGTTGAAGAATTTTACGAAAATCTTGGCTTGTACCAGATACCTTACGGGAGAAACCGGCTGGATGTTGAGATTCCACTCGTCCAGAAACTCGTTCCGGAAACTACGGGGGTGAAAATGATGCTCGATCTTTTACACCGCAGCCGCATGCAATTCCCTGGAATGGCCATGGGATTTATCCACCGGTTGCTCGACGAATCGATAGCACACATTAATCACCGGCAAATTGGCGGGAAGACGCTGTTTACTTACGACCAGGTACAGCAACGATTGGCAAAACTTCAGGCTTCATATACCATTTGTTCGGCCATGTGCCTCAACAGTGCAGAAAAGGCAGGAGTGGAGAATGATCTTTCACCTCACGGTCTTGAAGCAAACTCGGTGAAAAGTGTGGTTACCGATTTGATGCAGGAAGCTGCTCAATCAGCCACTCAATTGGTTGGTGCACAAGCCTACAAGCTGAACCATATTGCCGGACGAGGAATAACCGACAGCCGGCCATTCCAGATTTTCGAAGGGTCAAACGACATTCTGTACGCCCAGATTACGGATAGTTTGGTTAAAATGATGAAGAAAGCACGGGAAAATAATTTATTTAGATTCCTGAAAAGTTTTGACCTGACTTCAAAATCGGCATCCTTTATGAAGGATTTGCTTGATTTTGATTTGAATACAGCATTGTCGCAACGCAAAATGGTTGAACTTGGTCAGGTTGTTGGCCGGATTGTTTCGTTCGAGATGGTTATTAACCTTGGCGAAAAGGGTTTCCGCAGCGATTTGATTGATAACGGATTGACTATGCTTAAACAAGAGATTGTTTCCTTGATGAGTTCATTTAAAGTTCATAACGATACCCAGCTCGTTCAGGATTACCAGGACAATAGTTCGTGGCTGAAATTCGTTTAATGATTTGAAGACTTAATCTGGACTGAATGTGAGTTTTGAGGTACGGTTTTTGGAATAGAATAAGGAACTGTAAAAAACAAGCAGTTTTTTGTACTTTTGCAGCATATTCGTTTATCGATTCGTGAGTTTCAGTTGATCAGTAAAAGTTCAATCAAAAAAGGTTAGATGAGTTATTCCTCCTATGTCATATATTCACCCGAAACAGGTGAATTTTACTATGGCTATTTCGAAGATCTTGACAAGGTGCTTGAAATGCACAATTCCGGACAAATTGCTTTTACCCGGGGTAAAGGCCCATGGGTACTTATGTTTTCGGAAAGCTATGATACCAGGCTTAGAGCCATCAGGCAGGCTGGTTTTTACCGGTCGGTTAAGGGACAAAGGTTCCTGAAGAAAATGTTGAATTTTTAGGTCAGAATGTTTTCAGGAGCTTGACAGGACAAAGGAATGGATTGATTTTAAGCCTGATCGTTAACAAAGCTTTGTTAATAAATAATTCGCTGATCTACATTGTTTTGATAAATCTATGTTTCATCTTTAGTAATTTTGTATTCAACTTTAATCCAATAATACCATGAAAAGAATCATCTTAGTTGCATTTACATTGGCTTTGCTAACCAGCGGATGTAAAGTGTTCAAATCATCGAAAACCAGCCAGAATACGGCTCCACAAACAGAGACTACCGCAGAACCCAAAGTGTTTTCGGTACCTGCTCCTAAAAATACAGTTCGCGAAAATCCGGTTTCTGACACGATGTACGAAACAGCCGATAAACCTGCCACCGGAACTTCAACCGGAAAACCGGTTTCAATGCGCAGCGAAAGTTTTACTATGACTAACGAAGATCAGGCTGCCTACGGAAGTAAAAGTTTCTTCGTAATTGTAGGAAGTTTCAGCAGCAACGAAAATGCAGGAAAGTTCAAACAGGAATTGGCTCAGCAAGGATTTAAACCAATTATTCTTCACAGTGAAACTGGTTATTATCGTGTTTGTGTTGATTCGTTTAATGATGAAGCTGCAGCCCGTAGCCGCGTTCAAGGTATCCGGACAAAATATCCGAAATATGCCGATGCCTGGTTACTGATCAGGAAGTAGAAAGATAAAAATTCTAAATACGAAGAAAGGGAAGTTAACCATTTAGGTTTTCTTCCCTTTCTTATTTGGTACAACTTAATAGTTGCTTTTAAATCATGGCAGAAAACTATTTTTCAAGTTCTTTATAAACCATTGCACTTGCACCAACAATAGCCGCATCGCCTGGTTTCAGTTCTGATGGCAGGATCTTGATTTTGTTACGGTAAATTGGTAACAGGAATTGCTCCATGCTTTCTTTGGTTGGCTTGAAGATATAGTCGCCGGCGGCAGTTGGTCCATAAATATGGAAAATAAATTCA
>JAJZSZ010000187.1 GCA_021849365.1 Bacteroidota bacterium
GTGGCTAATCTGGGTCACATCGAAAACCGAAGGGGAGTAAAGATTCTCGGACTGGTTGGTTTTTGCATGATGCGAAACCTGGAAGTGGTTATTGATGCCACAAACAACGAACTGAAGCTTTTCAGGATAGATAAAAGCGGGAAGCGTCTGAGTCAGAAATCGGCATTTAAACCCGATCACACGCAAAAGATGGAAGGAAATACAAATATCCTTTTCATGAAAGGTGTTATGGGAGGTAAAGTCCTGAATTTTTGTCTGGATACCGGTGCCGAAACCAACACCATTAGCCGCGATTTGAGTAAAAAGGTAATGAGTACGCTTACCATAACTCGTCGTGCGGTATTGAAAGGGGTTGGAACGGCAGGAAACGAAGTGCTGTTTGGACGGATGAACGATTTCTCGATGGGAAATAAACAAATGCCCGGAATGGAAATGGTGATTACCAACCTCGATGCACTAAGCGAAGTGTACGGGATGCACATAGACGGAATGCTGGGTTATAATTTTATGGAACACACGGTTATGTGTGTCAATTTTGTGAATAAGCAATTGGGGATACGTTTTATGAAAGGAAAAGAAAAATGAAGACAGTTGCCTGTTTTGCCTTATTGTTAGTAGTGTTGCTGTCGTCCTCATTGAGTACCCATGCGCAGTTCAATCCCGACAAAGTATGTCGGGTTGAAGATGGACAGCTCATTTTTACGCTAAATCTGAAATGGTCAGAAAGTGAGAAGAAACGAGTAACGGAACTATTTGAATTGGATAGTACACTCGTCGATCAGGTTTATAAAGGGCAGACGACAATTACGCTTAATGGCGAAATCTGGAAAGTAAAGAAGTTGCAGGGAAATACGATTGAATTGTCGAAAGCTGTCTTTGCCGGGGCTGACGGTAAATTTGATGTCAACGATGTATTTCTGATCGTTGACAATTGGGCAAACTTTGCCGGGACCGAACCCGAAACTTCGGCAACTTTTGGAGTAAACAATTTTGACGTTGCCAATGCCTTTGTGTACAGCAACCCAATTGCCCGTTTTTATTTTGTGGGAGGGAAAAATGCACGGAAAGTCTATATCTCCGGAACGTTCAACAATTGGAGTACCACCGAAACCCCGATGAAATTTATGGGAAATGGCTGGATGGTTGATTTGAAACTGAAACCGGGCAAATACGCCTATAAATTCATTGTTGATGGCCGCTGGACAATTGATCCTAGCAACAATCTCCGCGAACGAGGTGATGCTGGAGCCGATAATTCGGTGGTATATTGTTATAATCATTCCTTTAACCTGAAAGGATATAAAAATGCACGGAAGGTAGTTGTTACCGGCAATTTCAGTAACTGGAACCCTCGCGGAATTCAGATGAATCCTACTGCCGAAGGCTGGTCGTTACCGGTTTATCTGCGCGACGGAACATATGCCTATAAATTTCTGGTTGATAATGAGTGGATGACAGACCCGGCAAACCCCTCAGTCAGAAAAGATGCGGATGGTAATCAGAATTCGTTTATCGCGATTGGCGAACCATTCTTGTTTAAGCTCGACGGATATTCGGAGGCGAAAAAGGTTGTTCTTGCCGGTAGTTTCAACCGATGGAATGAAAGTGAACTGGTTATGGATAAAACTGCAAATGGATGGCAATTGCCTTTTGTGGTAGCTGCCGGAAACTACGAATATAAGTTTATCGCCGATGGACGGTGGCTGGTCGATCCGCAGAACCCGTTTACAACTGGCTCGGGCGATTTTACAAATTCATTTATTGCGCTGAAAGCAAATCATATTTTGAACTGAAGCAGTATCCCGAAGCCCGGTCGGTAATTGTTTCAGGAAGCTTTAACGGATGGAGCACCAAAGATTACCGAATGGTAAAAGAAGGTGAAAAATGGGTTTTCCCGATTTACTTAAAACCAGGGAAATACACATACAAGTTTATTGTTGACGGGAAATGGATACTCGATCCCGACAATAAGCTATACGAACAAAATGAATACGGAACTTACAATACCGTTTTGTGGGTTGAGCCTTCGAGGTAATCCTCTATAGGGCATTCCTTTGTTAATAAGTGAAATAGGGCAATGATCCTGTGTGTTTTTGTAAGAAGTTTTGTGTCGAGAATTTAATCTAATTTATAACAAACCAATTGCTGCATATAACGCAGGTACAACTTGCCATTGGCCACAACCGGAACAGTCCAGGCTGGATTTTTCACATCATCGATGGCTGGTTTTATTTCGCCAATTTTTACAAATGCTGTTGGATCTGGTTTGACTAGGAATATGTTTCCTTTGATATCCTGACAAATTAAATGGCCATCAACAAAGGTTGTTGTTCCCTGCCCAATCTGGTTTGTACTCCACATCTCCTTGCCACTTGCCAGCTCAATACATTTAAACTGCCCGTTATTCCTGGAACTTTCTCCGGAATATCCATAAATATACCCATCAATCAGGACAGGGTCGGAGTGTTGGGCTTCCATAAGGTTATTCTTCCAGAGAACGGTGTATCTATCCTGGGTTATCTGGAGTGCTTCGCAGCCCATTTTATATCCTGAAGAATGAAATATTATATTTCCGGAAACAATTGGGGTGGTTGCATTCACGGCATACTCTGTTGCCCATGGTGCTGTCCACAACACCTTTCCGTCCGAGGGATTCAATGCAGATAAGCCCGTGCCATGATAGATCAGAAGTAATACATTGTTCTCCGGATTCATTGTGATTGCAGCTGCATAACCGGCTTCTCCTTCCATTGATTTCCAGATCAGGTTGCCGTTAAGTTTATCGTAGGCAATTACCAATGCGGAGCCACCTCCCTGAATAATAACTTTATCATCCAAAACCAGCGGAGTGGTTGAGAATCCCCAAGTAGGTTCAGCGCCACCGGCATCTTTTACATTTTTGTGCCAAAGCATCTTTCCGTCTTCGAGTTGCCAGCAGACCAGATCGCCGCTCCGGCCGAAGG
The DNA here is from genome assembly GCA_021849365.1 of Bacteroidota bacterium. Classification (GTDB taxonomy): domain Bacteria; phylum Bacteroidota; class Bacteroidia; order Bacteroidales; family Prolixibacteraceae; genus Aquipluma. Next base: position 2,964 of record JAJZSZ010000187.1, read on the forward strand.
TATAAACCCGGCCTTCATTAATAAAAGCAGTTGCACGAGACCCCGGACCATGGCTTGAGCCTGCCTCAGCCTGATAAGAACCCATCCATATAAGTTCTCCGGTATCTGCATTGATGCAAAAAACCAAATCATTTTTTTCATCTCTGCCTGGCACAACTAATCGGTTGCCCTGAATTACAGGAGCGGCCCATGAAGCGGTTCCATTGTTCTGACAAAGATAGTTTACCTGCCAGAGTCTTTTAAGACCCATAGACCAGTCGGTCCGGATTCCTTTAGTTGCGCTTTTACCTTCAAAATTAGGGCCTCTCCAGTTCGTCCAATCAGCAATACCCGTTGTTACGGGTGGTGTAGGCGAAACCGGCGAAGGAATGCCTTCCTGCTTACCAGATATGGGTTCGCTACCCAGAACGGATTGATAAATTTGATATCCAAAATAAGCCAGAGCTATCAATACGATGGCAACAACTATTAGAATGATTTTTACAGATCGCTTCATGATGAGGGCTTTACAGGTTGAAGCGCTAAATGTAACTAATTATGATGATTTTTCTATTTTCAGAAATGGTTAAAACCAAAATAATAAGAGAGTCAGTTTTTCATCTAACTCTCTTATTATTAGTGAGCGGGAAACGGGGGTCGAACCCGCGACCCTCAGCTTGGGAAGCTGATGCTCTACCACTGAGCTACTCCCGCTTTTCGATTGTCCAAAAATAATAAAACTAAGCTTTGGGTTTATGTTTGCCGGAAATAATTTCTCTGATTTCAGAAATTTACCTTATCCAGAATGAGTTCAATCATTTTCCGGCGCTTTTTTACAAAGATTTCAATTTTTGACTTGTAGTTTTTTCTTCCGGCCAGATACATTGTTTGCCCGGCAACATCGGTGTAGAATTGGAATAACCAATAAGCAGCCTTTCCCAGGAATGGCATCAGGATAAGAAGAATCAGCGATAGTTGTTCGGAGAATCGTGGCCTGACCAGAATAAAATAGATAACAAGATAGAATACCGGAAAAATAATCAGCCCAAGCACAAAGTTAAACGAACTGAGGAAAGTTTTATCCTTCACTTTCCGGGTTGCGATGGCACGTGGAACAAGGAATGGAAGGCCGTTAAACAACAGTCCTGATAAAAATACCGGAAGTGTAGCCAGTGCAAAGGCAATCCTGACCGAAGTCTTCAGCCCTTGTGCCTTTTCGGTATTTTCGATTTGCCGGTCGCTCAATCTCGCCTTTCTGATTTCTGATTTGTAGCGATTCAGCTGCCCAATCAACGCATTGAATTCGTTGGGAGATTGTGTTTCGAGGATCTCCAGTTTTGCAATCAGTTCTTTTTCGGCCCGGAATTGTTGCAGCGCCTTATTCTTTCCTCCGAATTTTGTTGCAGCATAGGTTTTCCCAGCCAATAGTCTCATCGACTCGTATTCCTCGTAGTAATTCTCACTTTGTATGTCAACCACCAGCAAGCGTAACTTGTCGTGTATCTGGTCGCGAAGGTCGAGCATTGCTTTTTGCGGGTTTATTTCGTAATCAACCCAAAAGTTGTCAATCGAGATCGGTTTGCCATACTGGACGAGTAACGATCGGTTAAATTTCCAGTAATGACTATACGAAATTCCGACGGGAACAATCTGGAGATTGAGTTGAAAACCGTTTTTTTCTTCGGCTTCGAGAGCAATTCGTGGTATTGCCTTTTTGTGCGGAAGCATTTGCCGTTTGCCCGAATGAGCCGCTTCAGGAAACAATGCCACACTTTGCCTGTTCTCCAAAAGCTGAATCACCCGCGCAAAAATATCCTCGTTGTTCGATAGGTTTTCTTTTCCGTCACGGATGCGATAAATCGGCCATATTTTCAAAAACTTCAGAATAAACCGAAATGTTCCTGATTTAAAGATGTCGGCCCGGGCCAGCCAAACAGTTTGTAATTTGTTGGTGCACACCAGAGCCAGAGGATCCATCAGTGCATTTTGATGGTTTGGTGCAAATATGATTGGCTTATCTTTCGGAATATTTTCGAGTCCCGTTACCGTAATTCTTGAATGGCTGAGCCAAAAGGCAAACCTCACATAAATCCTTACCAATTCATATTTTATCGATCGTTTTTTCATACAAGAATAATTTGCCTTTTAACGGTCGTTTGGAACTCTATGTTGCCCACACCTGATCAAAAACCTTTTGGGCAAGTGCAGGAAATGACAGTTGGATTATGCTACAACCGGTTTGCCCGACCATAAATAGGCTACACCCAATCCGCTGATAATGTGCCAGATTCCCCACCATGCGGCAATGATGGCCATTCCGCCCAATTCCATTTCCGGCGGAAATATTTTCGGATTAAAAATGAGTGCCAATGCCAGTCCGGAGTTGTGAATTCCGGTCTCGATGGCCAGCGTGCGCTGATCAGTTTGCGATAATTTATTGATCTTTCCGAAGAAATAACCGGTTGACATGGCAACTCCGTTTTGTAGCAACACAAAAATGAATACCAGGTGAACATAGCTAACAAACTGTGAGAAGTTGGCAGACAGCATGCCAATAACCATTGCCACGAAAAACAACAGCGACCCTTTATTGATGGGCTTTTTAATCTTATCGGTAAGTTTCGGAAATTTTCCGGCTACCAGCAACCCCAGAAAAACCGGAATGCCAAGCAGGATAAATACCGTTTGAAACATTTGGTATTTATCTATTTCGAGAGGCCGTAATAATCCGGCGGCATTATGTGCGTTGTAAAAATCGATATAAAAACTGCCCCACAGTGCAAAGTTGAACGGTGTAAAAAATACCGCCAGTGAGGTTGAAATAGCTGTCAGGCTAATGGCCAGCGCTACATTTCCCCGAGCCATGGAACTGATAAAATTGGAAATATTACCACCCGGACAGGCGGCCACCAAAATCATTCCCAAAGCGATGGTTGGCGTGGGGTTCAGCAGCAAAACCAGCAAAAAGGTAAACGCTGGCAATAGAAACGTTTGACTGATGAACCCAACAATAGCTGATTTAGGCTTCCGGATGATCTCCTCAAAATTTTCAAGCTTAATGTCGAGAGCAACACCAAACATGACAAAAGCCAAAGCAATATTCAGAAAAACTAGGCTTGATGGCGAAAAATTTAGCCTGACATGATCAAGAACTTCGAGCGAATGATACATATGCTGCTTTTTATATGCCTGGTATTGTTGCGAAAATAGAAAACTCTGGCCGACATTAACTATTTTCGGTCAGAGTTTTCTGTAAATATTGTCTGAGTCAATCTTACAATCCTAATAAGCTCATAATTTTTTTAGGAATGTCGGTGTTTTCCTGAATCCCTCCGAAGAGCTCGGCGCCAGGGCCATAGGCAAATACAGGAACCATCACTGCAGTGTGGTCGCCCCCAGTGTATGCACCTTTTACCATTCCGGTTTTCATGTCTCCACCGGCAAGGGCTAATCCTCCGGTTTCGTGGTCAGCAGTCACAACAATTAATGTTTCGCCGTCTTTGGCTGCAAATTCGAGCGCTTTACCAATGGTTTGATCGAAGTCGAGCATTTCATTCACAATATAAATGGTGTTGTTGGCATGTCCGCCAAAATCGATTTGCGAACCTTCGATCATGATGAAAAAGCCCTTTTTGTTTTGCGAAAGAATATTAAATGCGGTTTCAGCCGATTTAGGTAAATTCATCGTTCTTTTCGGGAACGGGTCGTTGTGTTCGTCGGCTGCAAGCCCGGCCAGCTTTCCGGTTTTTACTTTGTAAATATCTTCTGGATTGCGCAAAACCTGGTACCCTTTTGCCTGAAGTTCTTTGGTTAGGTCGCGTTTATCTTTCCGTTGAGAGAAATGTTTATATCCGCCTCCAATGAAAACATCGATATCAGTTTTCAGGAAATCGGCAGCAATATCTTCGTAGCTGCCGCGGGCCCCCTGATGTGCAATAAACGACGCTGGCGTTGCATGTGTAATAGCCGATGTTGAAACCAATCCGGTTGCCAGGCCTTTCCCTTCAGCCATTTCCAGAACGGTTTTGATGGCTACTGTATCGGTATTTACACCAATTGCACCATTGTAAGTTTTTTGGCCGGTTGAAAGGGCAGTTCCTCCGGCTGCCGAATCGGTAATGTAGTGGCTAGCCGATTGTGTGCGGGAAAAACCAACATGCTTGAAGTTATCCAGAAAAAGGTGACCGCCATTTGCAGTAATTCCGGCAAAAACCTGCGAAACACCCATCCCGTCACCAATCATCATGATGACATTTTTTGGTTTTTTAGCCTTGAAAGTCTGTGGAAATGTTTTTACCTCGTATTTCTTTCCACAGGTGTAAATTTTGGTAGAATCAACTTTTGAAACAGTTTTGTAGTTCTCCTGGCTAAAGAGTTGATGAGCACTAAAAATCAGAGTAACAAGTAGAATCGATTTTAAATTCATGTTTTGGTAATTTTTTAAAATGGTTTATTGTTATGTTTTGGTTTAGGTTATCGATTTTTGGTGGCTAAAAATAGATGATTTCGGGATGTACAACTCCAATGGGTCATTAAAAAATAATAACATTTTTTTGAGGGGGTATATTATTTGGCGTTGTAGCTTTTGGTTCCCCATTCATCACGGTCGAATGTTTCGTTGATCGAGTAGTCGATCCGGTTCTCGCCAATCACATCTTTCAAAATATTCAGTGCGCGGAAGTTAATGATGATCTGCTCCGCTTTTTTGTAGCTCAGGTGTGCGATGCGGGCATATTTGCTGACCGAAATTTTCTCGTTCTTTTCAAGGTAGTCGAGCAAAACCTTTTCGTCTTCCGAATAATTGATCAGGATGCCTTTGGGGCTGTTTTGCGCTTTCCATACTTCAATCATCACTTTGGTGGCCAGCTTGTTCTCGTCGTCTTTCCGGAAGTAAGCCCACCATTTGCCTTCCTCGTCTTTGGCAAAATGTGGCTTTTCTTTGCTTGGCTCAATAATTACTTCCAGAATGGTTTTGCCATCGATGGTATGTTGGCGTGTGGTGAAGTCAATGGGCGGCTTCGAGTAGATTTTGGCTGCCGACTCCACCATGTAATATTCTTCTTCGGAGCGAACCCCGGCAATACGGCCATTGTCTTTCACCCCAATTAGCAGGCGTCCGCCATCTGTGTTGGCAAAAGCCACCAGCGATCGCGCAATCTTCTTCGAATCGCTGATACAATATTTAAAATCCTGTGTCTGATGCTCACCCTGAAGAATGAGTTTCTGTATATAATTGCTCACAGCTTAACAAGTTCCAAGTTTCAAATTCCAGGTTTCAAGTTGCCAGTCGCTGGCAGTTACACCTCAATATCAAACAATATTCTCACCAAATATCCCAATCCGAACGAAATCAGTCCGACGACGGTGCTCAGCACCACCATTTCAGTAAAGCGTTTACGGAAAGGCTGATCGTTGGCCACCGAAATGTAATAGGTGAACAGGAAAACGATCAATATCGAGTCGAACAGCGCTACCAGCAAGGCAATAAACGGCGAAGTAAAAATCAGGTAAGGTGCAACCAGAAATATCACCGCAATCACATAGGCAATTCCGGTGAATATTGACGATTTGATGGCCAGATCTTCTTTCCCTTCGGCTTTGTTCGACAGGTATTCTGACGACGACATCGACAGCGCACCTGCAATTCCGGTCACAATTCCGGCCAAAGCTACGAGTTTGGTATTCTGCAGCGCGAAAGTCAATCCGGCCAGCGTTCCCAAAATTTCAACCAGCGCATCGTTCAGCCCCAGCACAATCGAGCCCAT
>JAJZSZ010000188.1 GCA_021849365.1 Bacteroidota bacterium
CCGATCTACCGGTATTCGGTCAGGTCGTTTACCAGCGAAAGGGTTGATCGCAAATTTATTCTTGAAATTCTCGAGGCTGCCCGAATGGCGCCATCGGCTGTAAATTATCAGCCATGGCATTTCATTGTGATTACTGAACCTGAAAACCTTGCGGAACTGCATGAGGTTTATCCACGAAACTGGTTTAAGGAAGCTCCTGTTTGTATTTTGATTTGTGCCGACCACAGTCAGTCGTGGAAACGAAAATCGGATGGGAAAGACTTTGCCGATGTTGATGCTGCCATAGCTATAGATCACTTAGTGTTAAAAGCCACCGAACTTGGGTTGGGTACTTGCTGGGTGTGTAATTTTGATACTTTGTTGACCCGTAAGAAATTTAACCTGCCCGCACATATTGAGCCGATCGCTATGATTCCAATAGGTTATACAACTTCAGATTTACCTGTAAAATCAAGGAAACCGCTTTCAGAAGTGGTACATTGGGAAAAGTTTACAGACCTTTAAAATCCTGAATATATTTTTCCAATCGGTTTAAGCCTTCGATGATATTTTCAAGCGAATTGGCATACGAAAAGCGCAGGTAACCTTCGCCATTCTCCCCAAAATCGATTCCGGGAGTCACTCCAACATGGGCATTTTCTAAAATATCAAAAGCCAGTTTGTACGAATCGGTTGCAAGGTGGCGTGCATTTACAAATACATAAAATGCGCCGGTTGGTTCAACAGTTATCTTGAATCCCATGCTGCGCAGACGGCCAATCATGTATTTGCGGCGTTCGTTGTATATATTTTTCATATGCTCAACATCGGCATCAGCTTCGCGAAGTGCAGCTATTCCGGCCCGTTGAGCTACCGAGCTGGCGCAAATAAACAGGTTTTGCTGAAGCTTCTGGATGGGGCGCACGAATTCGTCGGGAACAATTACATACCCCAAACGGAGACCTGTCATGGCATAGAGTTTCGAAAAGCCGTTTAGGACGAAAGCCTTGTTGGTATATTCTAAAATAGAATGTGCCTGTCCTTCATAAACCAGTCCATGGTAAATTTCATCGGAGATAATGTATGGTGAAAATTCAGCTATTGCTTTCAGTGTTTCGGGTGAAAGCAAGTTTCCGGTGGGGTTCATCGGGCTGTTGATCAGAATGGCTTTGGTGCGTTCGGTAATTGCAGCACAAATATTTTCAGGCCGGTATTGGAATCCATCTTTTTCATAAACAGGCACTTTTACCATTTTCGCTCCTGCTAAACTGATAAAATTTGGATAACAGGCATATCCCGGATCTGACAGAATAATTTCGTCGTCGGGGTTGCAAAGTGCCTGGAGAACCATTAATATCGCCGGCGATGTGCCCGAAGTTACAATAATCTGATCGGGAGAAATTTCTACTCCGTAATTCTTAAGGTATGTTTTGCAGATTTCCTGACGTAACTCCGGATCGCCCAAACTGTGAGTATAGTGTGTGCGGCCTTGTTTCATTGCGGTTTCGCTGGCTTTCAGCACACACAAAGGGATGTCGAAATCGGGTTCTCCAACTTCCAGATGGATAATGTTTTTTCCCTCCTTTTCAAGCACAGAGGCTCTTTCAAGGACTTCCATAACTATGAATGGCGTTATATTCCGGGCTTTTTCGGCTATCATTTTGGTCTTTTATTAAAGGCATTCGAAAGTACTCAATTATTGTAAAAAATAACTACAACCTTACCGTGATTAAAACTGAAAAAATTAATTTTACTTATTACAATTTAAGATTTGGAAAATGAAGAAATCGTTTCTTATCGGAGGTTTTGTTCTATTGATATGCCCGTTTTTGTTTGCTCAAAAGAATATCAACCCAATCATATCGGCGGAGAATTTTGTGAATAAAACCGAATTGTGGGAATCGATCGGTAACGGAGTGATCAATTTCCAAGCTGATGTGATGTATATTTACGGAAAGCTGTATGTTACGCCTTTGATGCCCGACAGCGCAAACCACAAGCTTCCGACCTTAAACGATGCATACCTCTACCCTCTTTACAGTCAATTTAAAAAGAATAATGGTGAGATTATTCCGGGTTATTCGGGCGATGTTTTTCTGATCCTGAATTTTGCGAATCAACCTATTCAGATTTACAAGCAGTTAGCTTCGGAAATGCGACCTTTTTCTGACATGCTTACCTATAAAGTTGAAGGAAATACTCATCAGGGGAAACTCCGGATTCTGATTAAAGACAAAGCTCAGCTCGACAAAATCAACGGAATCAAACCCAGCTTCCTAGGCCTGGTTGGAAATCTGGGCGATGTTGACAAAAATGTAGATTCAGACAAAATGCCATTGATTGAAGTTGATTTTGCAGAATTAACCAGCTGGAAAGGCATTGGAAATATCCCTTTTGAAGATTTTACGAAGATTAAAGATATTGTGGCTAAAGTTCATGCCCAGAAAAAGAAAATCAGCATCGCCAATTGCCCGTCCTACAAAACAGTTGCCGATTTAATACGCTCGGCGAATGCCGATTTTATGAATACACCTGAGCCTTTGAAAATGTCCGGATTCTTTAATGCAACGAATTAATTGTTTGGTATTTTCGAACAATTAAGGCATATAAGAAACCTTTCCGACAATTTTCTTACCTCCAGCTTGCAAGTGAATAAAATAAATTCCAGCCCGCTTGCCGTTAAAATTAAGGCTCATTTTGTTTGCAGCAGTTTGAGTTGATGAGATATTTTGCTTTTTCCCAAGCAGATCATAAATGGCAATATCTTCCGGACAATCAATCTGATCATCAGTTTCAACAATCAGATTTTCATTTCCAAACACCGGATTTGGGAAAAAACGGGCCTGGGTTATCGATTTTAAATCGTCAACCGAAGTGGAATAATCAATATTGCAGGCAACAAGTTCAACAAGCAATGCCGAGCCATTTCCTTCAAGGTTTTGCGAATTATACGTCGACCAACCATTCTTATTTTTCAGGAAAAAGCTGTTGGTCACATCTGCCTTTCGGTTAGCCATATAAACAACCAATGTATCTCCTGCATTCATTTTCGAAATGTCGTATGAAACAAAAAAGTTGCCCGTAGTCTTTACCGGAGTAGAAAACGAAAGATAATTCATGGCATCGTTGTAAAACTTTGCTATGTTGAATTTCTCGGTATAAATCAGTGTTTCAGGCTTATCGATTCCCTGATATACCTGAACATCAATGTACGAACTGGTATTTAGCGGGTTAAGTTTAGCTTTGGCAATTCCAAGCGAGATTCCCTGAATTATGCAACTTTTCGAAAACTTAAACTGTTCTGCGAATTCAGTAATCCCATATGAATTTGCGCCGCTCCAGTATCCTTTTTTGGTCACTCCGTTTGGAATTGGAATCATGCTATACGTATCAGCATCCTTGAAATTGGTTTTGGGGTTGCATGCTGTTTTTGCTTTGTTTAAAACCATTCCGTCGAGTTTCTCCACTCCTGAATTTATTGGGTCAAGCCATGCTTTGAGTTGGTTTGCAGTTGTCTTTCGATAGTCCCAGGCTAAAGCAAATTTTTCAAAAAAATCGTTCGTCGGTAATCCTGGAGGACAACTGGCGGCTCCACCGGTAAGTGTTCCAATCAACTGCTTGTTCTGATCGAATAGCGGTCCGCCCGACGATCCCTCTTCGGTAACACCGTATTCCCAGCGAAGAATATTCCAGAATCCTTTGGCGTAATAATTACTGTTGAACTTGGCTGTTACCGCAGCATTGTTGTCTATAGCTATCTTTTTTATATCGCCTAGCGGATGATGAATACAAATTGAAGAAGTTGGAGCCAGATTCTTTCTGTTCCAGCCAACTAAATATGGCCGATAATTATCAGGAGGGGCATTATTTAAACGAACAAGTGAAAAATCGAGACTGTCGAATGATGCTTTGAGTGAACTTCCGGATAATGAATGGCTTACGTCACCATCGATTGAAGCGCAATAAGGTGATTCATAATTAAAAAGAAAGATTGACGATTGTGCTTTAAAATCGGAACTTATGCAATGAAAAGCAGTCAGTATATACGGTGTTCCATCCTGAGCCGTATTATTCATCAGCGTGCCTGTACAAATTTCGATTCCATCAATAATTATTCTGCAAACTCCGTCGCGCACGTTTTCCGAGCCATTAGCCAGATCGCAGTTTATATTCACGTTACACGATCCTGAAATTCCAAGCGGCCGATGATCATTATATAGAACTCCAACATAGTCGTGGGCCACTTTTGCTATACGTAACTCACCCGGAAACGACACATTTACAGGTTCTTCGTATTGAACCAGAATTTCGTCACCTTCAACCGGCTCAATGGCAAAGACATGCTGATCCGAATTATTGAAAGAAGTATAGGCACCCTTAATTTCACCGGTTTTCTGACTAATCAGGAATAACCGGGCATCTTCGGGCAGATTAAACCGATCGAAAATAAGATTCAATGAGTAGGCTCCAACAGAGCGGATTCGAAGCTGCCAAACATTTACTTCAGCTGTATTATACCAGGTTCCTGAATTTTTGGGAGTTAGAGAAACGTCAAACGGATGGGCAAAACGAAAAGGCTTTAGCTTATTTTCGTCTGTTTTGCTATACAAACTTTTCATTTTGTTATTGTCAACCGACGGCATAACTACCAAATCAGTAGTAGAATATGAATACGATTTTAGTTTTTGAATCTGGATCGGTGTTCCACCCTGCGAAATTTGCCCTGTAACTGCAAAAGGCAAAATCATCAACAATATACCGACAAACAGAAGTTTATTTGTAATATTCATATAGAAGTGTAAGTATTCAAATTTAGAATAAAAAATTGACGATATACAAATTCCATCAAAAGCAGTTAAATTTGGAACAATAATGTCATTTAACAATGAAGGTATTAACAATGTTTGTTGATGAGTTTAGCTACATTCCGGCTCAAAAGAATCTGGAATCAGCCGAATCAGCAGTTGAAGGAAAGACCTTCTCGAATGCAATTCTGGCTTTCATTCAGGTTGAACAAACAGATGAAGAGAATGATATTAAATCACGTGAAAAAAAGCTTGTTAACCACTTAAAGTGGGTTGCCCGAAAGAATGAATGCAGCTCCGTTATTCTTCACTCATTTGCACATTTGTCGGAGTCGAAAGCTTCTCCTGAGTTTACCAAAACTTTATTTGACGAAGCGGAGAAGAGGCTTTTAAATGCTAAGTTTTCGGTAGCTCAAACACCATTTGGTTACTTTCTCGATTTAAATATTAAAGCGCCTGGTTTTTCGTTGGCCAGAATTTGGGCAAGTTTATGATTATGAAGATAATAGATATTCATACACATCGGGCAAACGATGCTCTGAGTATTCAGATTTTGAATGTTTTTGCCCAGAATTTACCTGATGCAGAACTGAATTCACCTTTTTCAGCAGGATTGCATCCCTGGGATATTGACCTGGTCAATCCGGAAGAATGCATCAAGACAATAGAGAGGTTTGCAGCGCAAAAAAATATGCTTGCGATAGGCGAATGTGGGCTTGATCGTATAATTTCGATGGACTTCGCATTGCAAGAACGATATTTCAGGCAACAGATTGAAATAGCAGAGAAATTTCGTAAACCTCTGATTATTCATTGTGTACGTGCTTACTCCGATTTAATGAAATTCAAAAAAGCAAGTAAATCAGATTTGCCCTGGATTATTCACGGCTATGCTGGAAATTTAGACATAACTCAAAGCCTGATCAGGCATAATTTTTATTTTTCGGCTGGCGAACGGCTTTTGAAAGATTCGCGAAAACATGATGTTTTGAGAGCTATCCCACCCGATCGCCTGTTTCTCGAAACTGACGATGGTGATACCTCTATAGCGGAGATTTATTCCTTGGCAGCGCAGGTATTGAATATTGATCAGGAGACCCTAACCCAATTTATTACTGATAATTTTAAACGAATTTTCGGAAATGTTTATTTGTAATATTTTGAAAATTAACGTTTAATGGCGATTAACAATTATTTAACCTCAATTTTATCTAAACAAATTGGTTAAATCTTTGTCTATATCGCAAAACTATATATGTTTGCATTCATCAAAAATTCGATAGTCAGTATGAATCATTCTGCAAAAAATATCACTTCCTGTGTGTCCCAGTTAATGGGTTGCAATGATTCTATGATGTCCATGTCTATGATAATGCGCTAGCCTTTAGGCGGTGTGATTTATCATGTTGTTTAAAGGCTGAACCCAATCCATTTTTAAATCCAAATTTTCATTTTAAACTTTTACCATGTCAAATTGTGTCGTACGATTTGGCGGAAGCAGTTTATCGAAATTCCCGGTACTGGAAGCATTTGCCAGTCTTTTATCCGAATCGGGAAATGATGAAACAATAGTAATTTCCGCCGTTCCTGAAATACAGCAAGTTATAGAGCAGGGCATAGAATTGCTGGCAAGCAACGCTGCAACCTCAGAATCAATTATAGAGCAGATTCATCAACATGTAATTGAACGCTTAAAGCTGTTTGGTCAGCCTGAAGCCAACGAAAACTTAAGACAGGAGTTAAAGAGCCTTCAGAATCTGCTGAAAGGGATTGAATTTACCGGTGACTTCTCGCTTTCGCTTAAAGATCAGGTAATCAGTTATTCTGAAAGGATAACCGCGAGCATTCTTCAATTATTTCTGACAAGTAAGCAAATCAGCTCGACTATTGCTTTTCCGGAAGATATTGGCCTGAAAGTCACCAAAGAATACGGAAATGCAACAATCCTGTACGATGAGTCGGCCGATCTTCGTAACAAACTGCCTAAAGGAATAAACTTGATTCCGGGTTCATACGGAGTAACCTTGAATGGTAAAATTGCCAGGCTTGGCAAACGTTCTGCTGACTACTCTGCCGCCGGAATAACGCGTATTATTGGTGCCGGTTCGCTTCAACTCTGGGAACTGGATAAAGAATTCAGGACATCGGATGCTACGTTTATTGCTGAATCGAAGCTTATTCCACGATTGACTTACGCCGAAGCTTCTGAACTGTCCTATTTTAGCGAACAATCCATTCACCCGCGAATTGTTGAGCCTTTAATCAGCAAACACATTCCAATTCATGTATTTAAGCTGGTGAATGGCGGAAAGGAACTGGCTACCATCATTAATTCCGAATCTTTTGTTTCGCCCAATGTGGTAAAAAGTGTGGTGCACACCGAAGAAATTGCTGTTTTGAAGCTGAACGGCCCCGGAGTTGGTTTTAAACCCGGAATTTTGGCAAAAGTAACCTCTGCCTTTCATCAGGCAGCCATTAATATTCGTTCGGTAATTACCTCACAAATAAGCATTAACATTATTCTGAATAAAACGGATATTGAAAAGGCTCGCGAAATATGCAAACAATTGCCGCTGACCTCGGTTAGCGAAATCGTTATTGAAGACCAGGTTTCGTTGATTGCAGTTGTAGGGCATGGCATGCAGCAACATCATGGCGTTTCGGCCAAATTATTTACGGCTGTGGCTCAGTATAAAATCAATGTTCTGCTGAGTGGTTCAGGGGCTTCCGATTTGTCAAGCTATTTAATTGTTGATCAGAAAGATACAAAACTCGCCATCACAGAGATTCATAACACTTTTTTTAGTGCAAATATTTAACCCTTAAAATAAAACACAATGACTGAAAGAAAATTACATTTCGAAACGCTGCAGTTACATGCAGGTCAACAGGCGGATCCAACTACAAACTCAAGGGCCTTGCCTATTTATCAAACATCATCGTATGTTTTTAATAATGCGGATCATGCTGCAAATCTTTTTGCCTTGAAAGAATTCGGTAACATCTATACCCGTATAATGAACCCCACTACCGATGTATTTGAGCAGCGAATAGCCGCGCTTGAAGGAGGAGTAGCTGCTCTGGGTGTCGCTTCCGGCCATTCTGCACAGTTTTTAACCTTCACCAACATCATGGGTATTGGCGACAATTTTGTAAGCTCGCCTTTCCTTTATGGTGGCTCATACAACCAGTTTACAGTTACATTTAAAAAACTTGGAATAGAAGCTCGTTTGGCAGAAGATTTAACGATTGAAGCTTTTGAAAAGCTGATTGATGAAAATACAAAAGCCATTTATCTCGAAAGTATTGGCAATCCGGGGTATGTTATTCCTGATTTTGATGCTTTTGGTGCTCTGGCTAAGAAATACGATATTCCTTTTATCGTTGACAATACATTTGGGGCTGGTGGTTATCTCATCCGCCCGATTGAGCATGGAGCCAACATTGTAGTTGAATCGGCTACCAAATGGATTGGTGCCCACGGAACGAGCATTGGCGGAGTAATTGTTGATGCCGGAAATTTTAACTGGGGAAATGGCAAATTCCTTGGGTTTACTGAGCCATCAGAGGGATATCATGGCCTGAAATACTGGGATATTTTCAATTTCGACGGTCCGTTTGGAAACATTGCTTTTATCATCAAAGCCCGTGTCGAAGGTTTGCGCGATATTGGTCCTTCTCAGAGTCCGTTTAACTCGTTCCTGCTGGTTCAGGGACTCGAAACGCTTTCATTGCGCATGGAGCGTCACATTCAAAATACACTGGCTTTGGCCAAATGGTTGGAAAAACACCCAAAAGTTGCCAGCGTAAATTATCCTGGATTGGAAAGTAGCCCGTCGTACAAGCTTGCACAAAAATATCTGCCTAAAGGTGCCGGTGAGATC
>JAJZSZ010000189.1 GCA_021849365.1 Bacteroidota bacterium
CGATCTACGGCGTTCCGCTGGTGCTACTCGGAGCAAAACTCACGAGCGAACGCATTTTGAAAAATGCTAAAATGAATAATTAAACACAGCGACACGGCGACACAGAGAAAAAAGGAAATCGTAAATAGGAAATCGTCCAATCGTAAATATCAACATGGAAACTGCGCTTCAAACAAAAACCGAACTGTATTACCAAATCTTCGAGTCCATCGATTTTGAGAAGGTGGTCGATCACCCAAACATCCTGATTGCCGCGCATTTTTGGGATGCCGAACGTTACCAGGCGGCCCGCAACTGCTACAAGTTTATGCGCGCCATCGACGACCTGATCGACAACTACAAAACCGAGCATATCACCATCGCTCCTGAAAATCAGGCACGGTTCGAAGCCGATGTCTATCGCTGGATAAGCACCGTGATTGAAGCGAGCAGCGAAATGCCCTCGCACCGGGAACTGATCGACACCGTACAGCGTTTTTGCATCCCTTTCTGGCCACTCGAAGCGTTTGCCAAATCGATGATTTACGATATTTACCACGACGGATTCCCCACGCTGCAAGGCTTTATCGACTATGCGGGTGGTGCGTCGGTAGCTCCGGCTTCCATTTTTGTGCACCTGGCCGGACTGCGCCAAAGCTCAGACAAATACCTTCCGCCGCTGTTCGACGTGAAGGAAGTAGCCACGCCCTGCGCCATTTTCAGCTATCTGGTGCACATCATCCGCGATTTTCAGAAGGACCACCTCAATAACCTGAATTATTTCCCCGACGACCTGATTGTTAAATACGGTATGGATCGCCAGCAACTGCTATTAATGGCAAAAGGCGGACAAATTACAGATGGTTTCCGAAGCCTGATTTGCGAATTGTACGAGGTGGCCGACATTTACCGCGAGCGCACGCTGGAAATGATCCGGCAAATCAAGCCACTGGTGGAACCACGCAGCCAACTCAGCCTCGAAATTATTTTCGATTTGTACCTGATGGTTTTCGAGCGCATCGACATCGAACAAGGCTCTTTTACCGCCGCCGAATTGAACCCCACCTGGCAGGAAATCCGCGAACGGGTTGGGATGGTAATCGAGCGGTTTGAAGCAGAATAGCTTTCAGCAACTTAGTAGTAACTTTTTTATGAAAACTCTTCCTTGAAATGAATAAATTTCGGAGAAGAGTTTTTATATTTATTACTAAATGTCAAAGAGTTGTTGGATAAGCAAAATAAATTCAGCTTCTTTTTTTACTCAATCACTTAATTCTCGCCTATGAAAACTACAAAAATGTTCAGTTTTGTTCTGCTAATTACCGTAGCGGCTTGCCAGTCACCAGCTCCAAAAGTAGAGCAACCGCCAATTATTGACCGGGAATTGCTTTTCGACGCCCCTGAAATCGCCGGTGGGCAGATATCTCCCGATGGAAAATTTATCTCTTTTATCAAGCCTTACAAGGGAACTCAGAATATCTGGGTGAAAAAAATCGAACAGGATTTTACTGCGGCCAGGCCTATTACGGCTGACACTATTCGACCCATCCGGTCATATTTCTGGTCGCGCGATGGAAAATACATCCTCTATTCGCAAGATAAAGGTGGCGACGAAAATTTCAACATCTATGCTGTTGATCCGCAAGAAGCTCCGGCCTCAGGAAGTGATATTCCAGTAAACAGGGATTTGACCAATCTTAAAGGAGTACGGGTATATATCTATTCCATTCCATTGACTGATCCGGATGCCATGTACATCGGATTGAATGATCGCGACAAAGCCTGGCACGATCTTTATAAAATGAAAATTTCGACAGGTGAAAGAACTCTGATTCGCCAAAACTCGGCCACCGACAGGATTACAGGTTGGGTATTCGACTGGAATGATCAATTGCGTTTGGCCAGTCGTGCCAATGCTGATGGTAGCAATGATATTTTAAGGGTTGACGCCAAAGATCTGGTTAAAATTTATACAACTACTGTTTTTGAAGACGCTTATCCAATAGCTTTCACCAAAGACAACAAGCGCGTGTACATGCAAACCAATAAAGGCGACAATGTTGATTTATCGCAGTTGATTCTTTTTGATCCGGAAACCCTTCAGGAAGAAGTGATTGAGAGTGATCCGTTAAAAAGGGTGGACCTTGGAAATGTTTTTATTTCGGAGCTGAGTAAAGAGATTATTTATACTTCGTATGAAGATGAACGCACCCGGATTTACTGGAAAAATAAAAGTTTTGAAGACGATTATAATCTGATAAAGAAAGAATTACCAAACACTGATATCCATTTCACCTCTTCAACTACCGACGAAAACTACTGGATGTTAAGCGCCTCGGCCGATGTCGATCCGGGCTCGACATACTTGTTTGATCGAAAAACAAAAAAACTTACATTTCAGTATCGCCCACGTCCGAATATTCCGGTGAAAGATTTAGCTGAAATGAAGGCCATTAGCTATAAATCGTCTGACGGACTTGAAATTCCGGCGTTCCTGACTTTACCTAAAGGCCTTGAACCCAAAAACCTTCCTGTAGTTGTATTCCCACATGGCGGTCCATGGGCGCGCGACGGCTGGGGCTATAATTCATATGCTCAGTTCCTGGCCAATCGAGGCTATGCAGTTTTGTCTCCAAACTTCCGATCTTCAACGGGATATGGTAAAAAATTCCTGAATGCAGGGAACAACCAATGGGGAGAAAAAATGCAGGACGATTTGACCTGGGGAGTTAAATACCTCATTCGTGAAGGAATTGCCGATTCGACCAAAATCGGGATTATGGGTGGTTCCTACGGCGGATATGCCACCCTTGCTGGTGTAGCTTTCACTCCCGATGTTTATGCTTGTGGCGTATCAATTGTTGGTCCATCGAACCTGATCACCTTGCTGAATTCTATTCCTCCTTATTGGGAAGCAGGACGTAAAGTCTTCCACGTTCGAATGGGCGACCCCACAAACTCTGAAGGTAAAGCTCAGCTTGAACGGCAGTCGCCACTGAATTCAGCCAGTAAAATTAAGGCGGCTTTGCTCGTTATTCAGGGCGCAAACGATCCACGCGTAAATAAAGCCGAATCGGATCAGATCGTAATTGCCTTGCGCGACAGAGGTTTCCCGGTTGAATACATCGTTGCACCCGACGAAGGTCACGGGTTTGCACGCCCCGTAAATAACATGGCCATGCTGGCGTCAGCCGAAAAGTTTCTGGCCAAACATTTGGGCGGACGTTACCAGGAAAGTATGAAACCCGAAGTGGCAAAGCGGTTAGGTGAAATTACCGTTGATCCTAAAACCGTTACGTTAGTTCCAGCAGAAAAGAAATAAATCGTTTGTCAAAGTATAGTTGGCTGCCGGGATAGGTCTCTTATGAATAAGAAAACCTGTTTCGGCAGTTTTTTTGCTCCTTGAAATCAAAGCTAAAGACAGATACATCCTACTGATTGAATATGTAATTGAGCGATTCGAAGCATCTAGTGCAATCCAGTAAACAGCAATCAAACAGCTTTCCACTATGAGCGTGGAAACTTGATCCCCATTCACACTCCTTAACATCCTTCCTTTAAACAATCCACCGTCTTTCGTCGTTTCAGGATAAAAAGTTAACTGGTTTAATCTTAAACAACAGAATATGAAAAAGCTTTTTATCCTTATCATTGGTATGGCAATCTTACAAACCGTTTCAGCACAGGAATTAAAGGCCGTGAAATATGCCGATGGAGCACAGGAATTGAACGGACTGGTCACTTCCAACGCAGGTAAAAACCTGCCGGGCGTATTGATTCTTCCGGCCTGGATGGGCATCGATGATGAAGCCAAAACTGCTGCACTCGATCTTGAAAAACAAGGCTACATCGCTTTCGTGGCCGACATTTACGGCAAGGGAAATATTCCTACAGATTTTGCCAGTGCAGGCAAGATTGCAGGCCAATTTAAAACAGATTACCAATTGTATCAAAAGCGCATTTCCCTGGCGTTGGAGCAACTGAAAAAGACAGGAGCCAACAGCAGCAAAATTGCGGTAATTGGCTACTGTTTTGGCGGCACGGGAGCATTGGAAACTGCCCGTGCTGGTTTCGATGTCACCGGTGTAGTTTCTATTCACGGAGGACTGGCCAAAGTTGCCGACCGCCCCAACAACCCCATCAAAACCAAAGTGCTGGTTGAAAATCCGGCTGAGGACAAAAGTGTAACTAAAGAAGCCTACGAACAACTCGTTCAGGAAATGCGCGACGGCAAGGCCGACTGGCAAATTATTACTTACGCCAATTGCGGGCACACATTCACCAACCCCAAATCTCAGGAATACAACGAAGTAATGGCCAAACGTGCCTGGAACCACACACTGCTGTTTCTGACTGAGGTGCTGAAATAGCATAATTTAGTCAGGGTTTTACTCGAAGTGAAGCCCTGACTAGCTTATTCTCTTTACCAAACCTTAAGGCTGTCTTTCGTTTTTAAACTTTTACTTTACACAAACAGCGGAAGTAAATTGTACTTTTGCGATCAAAATTGGTAATTACGAGTTTACTTCAACGCGTATGATCAGACAGTGTGTGATTATTTTTGGTTGCCTGGCTATTGGAGAACTGATCGCCCGTACCACCGGCATCAAACTTCCTTCGAGCATTATCGGGATGCTGCTGCTCACCCTGCTGCTCAAGTTGGGCTGGGTGAAAGTGGCCTGGGTAAAAGGCATTTCCGATTTCCTGGTGAAAAACCTGCCGCTGTTTTTTGTACCTCCCGGCGTGGCTGTTATGCTTTATCTCGATGTGATCAAGGCAGATTTTTGGTCGATTGTGGTGGCTTCCGTTGGCAGCACCATCATTGTGCTTTCGCTCACCGGCTGGACACACCAGGCTTTGCGCAAAAGCAATGTCTTTTCAGGAAAACGAACGGATCAGCCAAACGCCTAAAACCGCCGCCATGAAAAGTTTTTTAGAAAGTGAAGTATTCATCGTGGCCTTTGTGTTTCTGGCGTATTACATCGGGCGGCAGATTCAAAAGCACACCAAAGTCATTCTGCTCAATCCTATTCTGATCGCCATTATCATCATCATTGCCTTTCTATCGGTTTTCAGCATCGATTACAAAGCCTTTCACGAGGGCAGCAAGCTTATCGAATTTTTCCTGAAACCCGCGGTGGTGGCGCTGGGCGTACCGTTGTACCAGCAACTCGAAAAAATAAAGAAACAGGCAATTCCCATTCTGGTATCGCAACTGGTGGGATGTGTGGTGGGCATTGTGTCGGTGGTACTGATTGCCAAAGCGATGGGCGCTTCCAAAGAAATTATCTACTCGCTGGCACCGAAATCGGTGACTACGCCTATTGCCATTGAGGTGTCGAAAACCATTGGCGGCATTCCGTCACTTACCGCGTCGGTGGTGATTGTGGTAGGCATTTTCGGCGCCATTTTCGGGTACAGCATCATGAAACTCACCCGGGTGAAAAATCCGGTGGCGCAAGGCTTATCGATCGGAACGGCAGCTCATGCCATTGGAACGTCGCGCTCGATGGAAATCAGTCCGAAATTCGGCGCCATGTCGAGCATCGGCTTGATTGTGAACGGCATATTTACCGCCATTTTAACCCCTTACATCCTGCAACTGATCAATTACTGGTTTCCGCTGTAAACGGTTTGCAGAACGCCGAATGTTCCTTAACTTGTCGTCGGTAACCGGAAAACATGTGCCATGCCTGAAATAGTTTATCTCAATGGGAAATTCGTCCCGAAAAATGAAGCCCTGATTTCGCCTGAAGACCGCGGTTTTAACTTTGCCGATGGCATTTATGAAGTGATTAAATATTACGATGGAAAAGCGTTTCGTTATGCTGACCACCTCGACCGGTTGAAGCGAAGTCTGGGCGAAGTGAGTATTCATTTCGACGGTTGCTATCAGTTGGAGGCTATGCTTCAGGAATTGCTCGTTTGCAACGAATTGGCTGATCAGGAAGCCGGAGTTTATTTGCAGATTACCCGCGGAAGCCAAACGCGCATCCATCGTTTCCCCGATCAAATTGTGCCAACAGTTTACGCCACAGCTTTCCCTTTTGCCTCGAAGTGGGATCAGTTGAAAAACGGGGTGAAAGTAATTACTACTGAAGATATTCGCTGGTTGCGCTGCGACATCAAATCGGTATCGTTGCTGCCTAATGTGATGGCTGCTCAAAAAGCTTACGAGCAAGACGCTGTGGAAGCAATTTTTATCAGGAATGGTATAGTGACCGAAGGCTCACATTCGAGTTTTCTGACAGTGAAAGATGGAACAATTTACACGCACCCTGATTCGAACCTCGTTTTACCTGGCATTACCAAAATAGTCGTTCGCGAAATCTGCTGTGAGCTGAAGATTCCGCTGGTTGAGGAAGGCTTTGCGGCTTCAGAACTGGCCTTGATGGACGAAATGATGATTGTGGGCACCGGCAGCGAAGTAACTCCGGTGGTGCAAATCGACGAAATGAAGGTTGGCGACGGAAATCCGGGACCTGTGACTTTATTGCTTCAGGAGAAATTTTTTGAACTGACTAAACAGACAAATTCATAACCATGCGAACAAAATTCTTTTTACTCATTGCATTTTCTTTTCTGATTTCAACAACGTTTGCACAACAAAATTCGCCATGGAAAGACTGGTCGTGGCTTTTGGGTGAATGGGCCGGCGATGGAGGCGGACAGCCCGGACAAGGTGGTGGAACATTTTCTTTTAAAACCGATTTGGATGGAAAAATTCTGGTCCGGAAAGCACAGACTGATTTTCCTGCGAGGGGAAATCAGCCGGCATTCAGCCACACCGACCTGATGATTGTCTCGCTCGATTATTCCGGAAATCCAACCAAAGCCATCTATTTCGATAACGAAGGGCATACGATCAACTATACGATTTCGTACGCAACAAACACCATTGTGCTGACCAGCGAAAAAATTCCTAATGTGCCAATTTTCAGACTAACTTATTCGTTGCTTGATAACCAGATGGTAAACACCAAATTCGAGATGTCGCAGGATGGTGAGAAGTTTATGACCTATATCGAGGGAAAAAGTAAAAAGATAAAGCAATAAAAAAACAAGCGCTTATGCATTCATACATAAGCGCTTACAAGATTCTGTCGGTTTGGAGGGACTCGAACCCTCGACCCGCTGATTAAGAGTCAGCTGCTCTACCAGCTGAGCTACAAACCGAATCGGGCACAAAAGTAACAGATTGTTTTTCATTTTCAAAAAAACCAGCTATTAAATGCATATTTTATTTATCAGGAAGAATGTCGAAATAATGTAGGGTATAACGGCGTTTTAACGGATAAATAATAAATTCAGACCCCAACAAATAAAAGAAAAGCTCTGTTGTTAAACTATTATTAGTTCATAAGCAATACCTTTGTTTGATAGCAACATAATTAACATGGAAATACTGAATCACATACCTGATGGATTTATCAAATTCATTTTGATTCTGACCTTTTCACTTCTTATAGGCCTGGAGCAAAGACGCCACCACATTAACGAGAATGAGGACCAGCTGTTTGGAACCGACCGGACTTTCACGTTTATTGGTTTGTTGGCTTATGTACTTTTTATTGCCGATCCGGTAAACTACATTCCCTTTTTAATCGGTTTTGTGCTGATCGGACTATTGCTGGGCATTCAATATTATCACAAAATCGGACAAAACGGGAAATACGGGCTTACAAGTACCATACTGGCACTTCTCACCTATTGTATTCCAATCATGGTTTTTACTCAGCCTGTCTGGCTGGTTTTGTCATTCATCGTTTCGCTACTGATCATTACCGAACTCAAGAATCATTTTATCACCTTATCGAGAAAAGCTTCAGAAGAAGAGTTTATCACGCTGGCTAAATTCATCGCCCTGGCCGGAGTTATACTTCCGTTACTGCCCGAGAATAACATTTCCGAGCAAATTCCGGTTTCACCTTATCATTTGTGGCTTGCCATTGTGGTTGTTTCCGGAATATCGTATTGTAGTTACCTCCTGAAAAAATTCATTTATCCTGATTCAGGAATAATGATAACCGGGCTGTTGGGCGGAATTTACAGCAGCACTGCCACCACCGTAATCCTGGCACGGAAGGAAAAGCAAGGACTGCAAGGACCCCAGACGGTGGCTGCTATTATGATTGCCAATGGAATGATGTACCTGCGGATTCTGGTTCTTGCCCTTATTTTTAATGTTGCGGTAGCCCGACTGTTGGTTGTGCCGTTCCTGGTTATGTTTGGAGTTAGTTATATACTTTTCAGATTTAACGCCGCAAAAACTCAGGATTCTGCTGAGTCAGATATCGATGGTAATGATGGCACATCAGGTAAAAACCCGCTGGAGTTTCGAACCGCTTCAATTTTTGGGCTACTCTTCGTCGTTTTCGCCCTGATTACTGATTTTGTGCTTAAAAAATATGGAAGTACAGGGATTACCAATCTTGCTTATATTGTTGGTGTCACCGACATCGATCCGTTTTTGCTGAACCTTCTTCAGCAAAAAGAAGGCATTGGTGAAATGGCCATTACACTGGCAATTATAAATGCTACAAACAGCAACAATTTGTTGAAAATGACTTATGCGATATCGCTTAGCAGCAAAAATATCAGGAGAAAATTACTGACCAATTTTTCAATCCTTATTGTTTCCGGATTGTTGATATCAATTATCTATTACTTACTTTA